>NZ_VILA01000001.1:0-91179 GCF_009712025.1 Dolichospermum sp. UHCC 0406 | reverse complement strand
CCCCCACTTCCTCCCTCCGCGCCTCCGCGCCTCTGCGAGAGACATCCGAAATATCAAAAGTCACAGTTACACTAGCTTCCAGCGCCGAACGCCCCTTATGTTTTTGGGCATTATTCACCAAATCCGGTAAACGTTCCGCCCGCATACCCTTAGAACTAGCCAGTCCCAAACAAAACAACAAAGCATCTAGAATATTTGACTTCCCAGAACCATTAGGACCAGATATGACGGTACACCCCGGTAACAAAGGGACAGCAGTAGTCCCACCGAAGGATTTAAAATTGGTAAGTTCAACGCGCTTGACATATACCATGAGGCACTGGTTAACTGTAAACTGGGTTAAATAACTAAGTGTACCAATTATTTATCATTTCGTGACCAAGAAAGAAGGGAAATTTGGTAACTAAATGTATGGCAACAATATATTTTAAACGAACCACAGAGACACAGAGGACACAGAGGGAAATACAAGGGGGTTGTTTACATCTGGTTTAAAATTGCTATATGTTAAGTTGCTCATAGATGTATTTATGGAAATTCAAACGCCAGATTGGGTTAAACACGCGGTTTTCTATCAAATCTTCCCCGACAGATTTGCTAGAAGTCAGCATTCCCGTCACAGCTTCTTAAATAATAGCAATTTAGAAGTCTGGGATGCACCACCTACATACCAAGGCTATAAAGGTGGTGATTTGTGGGGTGTGATAGAACGATTAGACTATATCGAAAGTTTAGGGGTGAATGCAATTTACTTTACACCCATTTTTCAATCTGCTAGTAATCATCGTTATCATACCCATGATTATTACCAGGTTGATCCGATGTTGGGGGGTAATCAAGCTTTGCGAGTATTAATAGATGCCGCCCACGCCCGCAATATGAAAATAGTTCTTGATGGCGTATTTAATCATAAAAATACCCGGTAAGTGGGAAACTCAGACACTTCAGTGCTAAGAGGGAAACGACTCGTGCGGTTTTAACCGCCTTGAATATTTTTTCATTACCGCCTTGGAGTTGGTAAATTCGGTGTACTTTTGTAATGTACTTTCAACGGGACAATTACCGATTCAAAATTCCCAACTCTGTACGCATAATGTGTTGCTCCGAAGAGCCTCCCATTTCTGGGGTAATGTTAGCTTCGTCAATGTTTTAAGAGCTTTTTAGACTTGCAACACTGTTTCAGTGACTTTAAAACTGTTTAATTGCAAATGACAGAGCAGGGAACTAGCTACGCATTCCGGGGTGTCGTGACTCAAAAAACGTAGTCAGTGAAGACTTAGACTGGTCAGTACAGCTTGCAATTTCTTACAAGCTCAGTCCCTTTAGGGCTGAGTTACTGACTCTAGTCGAGGCTTTTTCTTTTTCCATGATGTGTTAGAAAATGGTTCTAATTCTCCTTGGGTAAATTGGTTTAAAATTCAAGATTGGCCGCTTGCCCCTTATGATGGTAATTTACCTGCTAACTATGATGCTTGGGCGGGGATTCGCTCTTTACCAACCTTTAATCATGATCATCCAGATGTGAAGGAGTATATCATGAAAATTGCCGAATATTGGCTGGAATTTGGCATTGATGGTTGGCGTTTAGATGTCCCTTATGAAATTAAAACTCCTGGTTTTTGGCAGGAATTTCGTCAACGAGTTAAAGGTATTAATCCTCATGCTTATATCATTGGTGAGGTTTGGACAGATGCCCGTGAATGGCTCGATGGTACGCAATTTGATGGGGTATTGAATTATTTATTTAATGAGGCAGTGCTGGCGTTTGCAGTAGGCGATCGCGTTGTATTAGAATTCGTAGAATCTCAGAGTTATTATCCCTATCCTCCTTTAGATGCGGCTGGTTATGCAGCCAAAATTCACAGCCTTTTGGAACTGTATCCTTGGGAAATTCAACTAACACAATTAAACCTTCTTAGTAGCCATGACACAGCCAGATTAATTAGTATTGCTGACGGTGATCAAGCAAGTGTAGAATTATGTAATCTCTTACTATTCACATTTCCCGGTGCGCCTAGTATTTACTATGGTGATGAAGTGGGTTTACCTGGAGGAATAGATCCTGATTGTCGCCGTGTTTTCCCTCCTGAATCTGACTGGAATTCCAAAATTTTAAATACTCATAAACAATTAATTTCTATTCGGCAAAATTATCCGGCTTTGCGAATTGGTAAATACCAAGTTCTCTATGCAAAAGAAACAGTTTATGTATTTGCGCGAATTTTAGAAAGTGAAGAATTAATTATTGCTGTGAATATAGGAACTGAAACTATTACAGTCAACCTAGATTGTAGTAGTTTACAAAGTCAACCAAATCAAGTTTTATTTGGGAATGGGGAAATTATCTGGAAAGAGGAAAATGTTTGTTTAATTATTCCTCCCCGTAGTGGTTTGATTTGGGGATAATTAAGAGGTTGTTTGAAAACTTTTTCGTGTGGGATCTGATCCCCCTAAATCCCCCTTGGAAAGGGGGACTTTGAGGAATTTAGCCCCCCTTTGTAAGGGGGGTTGGGGGGATCTCGATTAATTCTGATACTTTTCAAACATCCTCTAAAAAATATTTATGCGTGATATTTTTTTTGCTGGTGGTGGGTATTCTATATTGTAGGAGTGATGCTGCAATTTGGATAACAGCAATTTTTGATACATGGCTACTTCAGGAGATGATTATTTAGTTCAGCGCGGTAAGCAGATTGAGCGAAAGAAAAGAATTGTTACATATATTGGAATGGTTTCATTTGGTGGTTCAATGTTGTTTGGAGGGGTTAATACCATCAAACAGGCTTGGGAAAAACCAAAGCAAGCAGTAGTTCAATCTGCTGAGACTGATTTACAGAAACTGGTTAAGGGGTATGAGTTGGTTTTACAACGTGAACCAAATAATCAAACTGCACTTGAGAAGTTGTCTATGATTCGATTGCGAATGGGGGATAATAAAAGTGCGATCGCTTTGATGGAAAGGTTGGTAAAATTACATCCACAGAGACAGGATTATCAAACTGTTTTAGCGAATACAAAGAAGACAATAGGAAAATAAAAATCATATCAGAATTGTTTATAATATAGTTTGATGAGATATAAAACTATATCTCGTCTTAGCTAACACCAAACATATTCTTCCAAAATGGAAAATTATGGACACCCTGAAACTTGCTCCTTCAACACAGTTACCAGATCATACTCAATTACCCTGTGAAGATGGAAATTTCGTGAAAAATTTTCAAGAACATCCTCAAAGTATTCTGTTAACAGAATCTATCTGGTCAAAATTACAAACAATTCATCCAGATAAGCAATTTTGCATAGGACAAGATAGCGGTATTTATTGGCGGATTACAGAACCACCAGAACGAGGTGCAGAAGCGCCAGATTGGTTTTATGTTCCTGATGTGCCACCGGCTCTAAATGGTCAAATGCGCCGTTCTTATGTGATGTGGCAAGAATTAGTTGCTCCCCTAATTGTCATTGAATTTGTATCAGGTAATGGTAGAGAAGAAAGGGACGAAACTCCATATCAAGGAAAATTTTGGGTTTATGAAAAAGCGATTAGAGTACCTTTTTACGGTATTTATGAAGAAAAGAAATCATCATTAGAATTATATCATTTAATCGAAGGGCAATATCACCTGATGCCACCTAATGCAAGGGGTCATTATGTGATTGAAAAAATGGGTGTTGAATTAGGAATTTGGCAAGGAACATATAAAAATGTCGAGTTACCTTGGTTAAGGTGGTGGGATTTAGCAGGAAATTTCTTATTAACAGGAGAAGAACAAGCTGAACAAGAAAAACAACGGGCTGAACAGGAAAAACAACGGGCTGATAAATTAGCAGCGAAATTGCGAGAATTAGGCGTTGAATTTGATGATTGAGTAATCTTGATATGATGTAAAACCTCTATCCCGCAAGGAACTCAAGTTCCTTGCTAATAGCGAAAGTCATCTAAAGATGACTAAATATTAGGAAAGTTTATTAGTCCGTTTTAACGGACTTGAACTATGAGACTGGGAATTAATTCCCAGGCGGGTTATGGGTTTTATTCCTTAAATACAAGGTATGGAAGCGGTGACTGCGGTGAGTATGTAGAGAAGAATCAATTGCGTTTCTAAAATCACTTGGATATTTGTTAATAATTGTATCATAAAATATGGATAGATTATAGCAGGAGTCAAGGGATTGATACTGACATTTTTATGTCAATTGTAAATATCTGTGAAAATTAACATTAGTATATCCAGAAAGTGATAGATTTCTGGAAATTGTGGGTACTCTCTATATATAGGTAGGGGTAATTGAGGGGGTTAAGGAGTGAAGTAAGCGATCGCTTTGATGGAAAGGTTGGTAAAATTACATCCAGATAGACAGGATTATCAGACTGTTTTAGCAAATGTGAAGAAATAGCAAAATTCGGAATAATTAATAAGTCAAAAATAACACACAAGTTAAGTATGCCTATATCAGTTAAATGTAAAATATGTGGATCTAATACAAACTTTTTTTCTCACAGTATTGTATTAAGTAAATATAAAGTTAATTATTTTCAATGTCTTCATTGTAGTTTTGTTCAAACAGAAGAGCCTTACTGGTTAGGGGAAGCTTATTCTAATATCATAACAAAAAGCGATATTGGTTTAGTATTTCGCAATCATTATTGTTCACAAAAAGCATCTCAAATCATTTTTAATATCTTTGATCATGAGGCTAAATTTTTAGACTATGGGGGCGGATATGGTCTGTTTGTTAGTATGATGAGGGACTTAGGCTTTGATTTTTATTGGTTTGATAAATTCTGTAATAATTTATTTGCTCAAGACTTTGAAATAGAGAAAAATAACTATTATGAGTTAGTAACTGCATTTGAAGTTTTTGAACACTTTGTCAATCCTATTGAAGAGATAGAAAATATTTTACGTTTTTCTAAAAATATTTTATTTAGTACAGAGATTTTGCCTACAGATAATCCTAAACCCAATGAATGGTGGTATTATGTACCTGAGGAAGGACAGCATATATCAATATATACATTTAAGTCCTTATCAGAAATTGCGGATAAATATAACTTGAATTTTTATTCTAGTGGCACATCTAATAATGGTATATCTTTACACCTGTTGACAGAAAAAAATCTAGCACCTGATGTTTTTAAGAACTTGTGTCATAGTCAGCTTGGAACACTAAAAAAAATATCTTTAGTGAATAATGGAACGCAGATTAAAATAGCGTTAGATATTGCTGTACTAGGTTTAGGAACTATATTTGAAACTGCTAAAACTGGAGTTTTTAGAGTAACAGAGTATCTTTTAAAAGGATTAATAAAATCCCCTCAGTGTTGTGTCTATTTATGTACGAGTGTTCCTGATGTATTTGATGCTTGTCAAACTTATATAAATCAAAATCTTGAATATAAAAATCTTCCTTTATTTAACTTATCAGAACTAAGATATCAAAATATAGATATTTATCACTCTACCTATTATCCTTTACCGAATAATATTTACTTTGCCACAAGAGTTGTCACTATTTGTGATTTAATCCCTATTCTTTTCCCGGAGTATTTTAATAATAATTCAGAGCATATAGTTAAAAATACTATAGATCAGATAGATAAAAATGATTTTGTCTGCTGTATTTCTGAATCAACAAAGCAAGATATTTGTAAATATCAGCAAAATATTGATGCAAAGCAAGTATTTGTTACATATTTAGCAGCTGATAAAGAAAAGTTTTATCCTTGCAATGATCAGGAATTAACTATTAACACGAAACAAAAATATAAAATACCAAATCAACCTTATCTTTTAAGTTTATCAACCCTAGAGCCAAGAAAAAATATAGCTCATATTATCCGTTCTTTTTTGACATTGATTGAAAACAAAAATATTAATGATCTTAATCTTGTATTGATAGGTACAACAGGATGGCAATATGAAGAAATTTTTACAGAAATAGATAAAGCTCAAGAATTAAAAAACAGAATTATTATTACCGGTTATCTTCCCGATGAAGATTTAGCTCCTTTGTATTCAGGTGCATTAGCATTCATATATTTATCTTTATATGAAGGTTTTGGCTTACCACCATTAGAAGCTATGCAATGTGGAACTCCAGTAATAACGTCTAATACTTCTTCATTACCTGAAGTGGTTGAAAATGCGGGAATTATGCTTGCTCCTAATCATGCGATAGGGCTTTGTGATGCCATATTTAAGTTATATTCTGAACCCGAATATCGAGAAAATTTAGCTAAAAAATCTGTTCAACAGGCTCAAAAATTTAGTTGGGATAAATATGTTCAAGAAACCATCAAAATTTACGAATTAGCTAAAGAAAAAGCAAAAACTTTACCTCCTCGTAATATTTTAATTGATGCAGTATTTTTCCAACTATATCAAACAGGCATTGCTAGAGTTTGGCAAAGTCTTTTAGAACAATGGGCAAACACAGAATTTGCTAGTCATATTCTAGTCTTAGATAGAGCCAATACTGCGCCTAAAATTAACGGTATTCGTTATCGGACAATTTCCGCCTACAACTATAACAATACCGAAGCTGATAAACAAATGCTGCAAGATGTTTGTCATGAGGAATCAGCAGATTTATTTATTTCCACCTACTACACCACACCGATAGAAACACCTTCGGTATTTATGGCTTATGATATGATTCCCGAAGTATTAGGAGGAAACTTAAATGAACCTATGTGGCGTGAAAAACATAACGGTATACAACACGCATCATCTTATATTTCCATCTCTGAACATACAGCCAAAGACTTACATAAATGTTTCCCTGATATACCCTTAGAATCCATTACTGTTGCTCACTGTGGTGTAGATCCTCTTTTTTCTCCTGCTTCTGAAAAAGAAATTAATACTTTCAAACACAAGTATGGTATTAATAAACCTTATTTTCTCTTGGGTAATTTACAAGGATATAAAAATTCAATTCTTTTTTTCCAAGCCTTGAGTCAATTAGTCAATAAACAAAGTTTTGATATTATTTCTACTGGCACAGGCAACCAATTACCTTCAGAATGGCGACAATATATCCCAGGGTGTACTTTTTATGGACTGCAATTAACTGATGAAGAATTGCGATTAGCTTATGCTGGTGCAGTAGCTTTAGTTTATCCCTCTAAATATGAAGGTTTTGGAATGCCAGTAATAGAGGCTATGGGCTGTGGTTGTCCGGTAATTACCACCCGTAACGCTTCCCTTCCCGAAGTCGCAGGAGCAGCAGCTATTTATATAAATGATCATGATGTTATGGGATTAGCAGATGCTTTATGTGAAGTCCAAAAACCCAGTATCAGAAATAGTTTAATCAATGCAGGTTTAGCACAGGCTAAAAAGTTCTCTTGGAGAAAGATGGCTGAAACTGTTAGTAATGCTTTAGTTAATGCAACACAGTTGTCTTTAAACCTCAGAGATATTAACTTAATTATATTCCCAGATTGGTTACTACCAGAAGATGAACTAGGTTTAGAGTTACAAGAGGTGATTCAAACATTAGCAAATCATTCTGAAAATAAAAAAATTACTCTGATTATCCACACAGGTAATATTGCTATTGAAGATGCAGAAATGTTTTTATCTAGTGTAGCTATGAATCTGTTAATGGAAGATTTAGATATTAGCGATACCATAGATATTTCTCTGGTAGGTAAACTAGGGGATATGCAATGGCAATCTTTATTACCCCGCATTTATGGTAGAGTTATCTTGAGTAATGAAGCTAAAATAAATTTAGCACAAATACCAGTTAGTAACTTAGAAAGTTATCCATTGGATAGTTTGATAAGTCAATTTTAAGAGTCTTAGAAATGTAGGTTGGGTTAAGCAATAGTGCAACTTTTGATTCTTTTTGATAGCTGAAGTCCTTGTATTTCACTCAACCAAGAACCGCTGTATCAAATCCAGTTACTTTTGAAGATACCAATTATCATCTAAGAGGTTGTTTGAAAACTTTTTCGTGTGGGATCTGACACCCGCAGATCCCCCTAAATCCCCCTTGGAAAGGGGGACTTTGAGGAATTTAGCCCCCCTTTGTAAGGGGGGTTGGGGGGATCTGAATTAATTCTGATACTTTTCAAACATCCTCTAATAATTGTTCTAAAGAATAGGGACAATTATCAGGGAATAGATTTGATGCTAATCCTGTTTTTTGAACAACAACTTTCAAAGCAACATTGTAAATATGATCTAATTCTTGAACTAACTTATTTTTTAATGTAGTAGTTAAGCTATTGTTTAAATCATCTCTAAAAGCGATTATTTCTCCCTGCCAATGCCGATGGTTTCGATCATATTCGTCTTGCCAATATTCTAATAGTAAAATATGAATTATAATTTGTCTTAATAGACTTCTAACTTTGTTTAAATCATTTCTTCCCAAACTTTCTAACTCCTCAATTAAATTTTCTAAGTCTAAGTTTTCTAAATTTTTTGCTTTTAGAAGCTTAATAGTTTCTTCCAACCAGAGATAATCGTCAATTTCATACAGTCTTTGTAGTTGATTTGGTGTTTTATTTAACATAATCACAATCCTTTTTCTGTTATGATGGGTCATTTATAGCGTTTTCCGCTTTGATGAGGTACAAAGTTGAATCATGAAACTCTTGTGGTGCGGGCATCTTGCCCGCTAGATATGTACCTCATAACACCGGGAAGTGCTGTAAAATCAGCCTTTTGATTAAAGATTAACATAATTTCCGGCGCTTCGATTTCCGGCATTGCTGATTTTATGGATGAATATACCTTTGCCACATCTGTAAATAAGCATTCTCCATTTCCCGGGCAAATTTCTGACCATTCCATAGCGGTGATGTTTGTCTTGACTTTCGCAATTTCCACACAATTTCTTGTCTTAATTTCTCATCCTTACCCAACCTCACACCCCACTCGACATATTCTTCATCACTCCAAGCAATACCTTCAGTAATTCCAGCATTCATCATCATTGTATAGCTGTTCCGGGCTGCAAATTGTTCCCCCACTCTTGTCACTATCGGTACACCCATCCATAATGTTTCTAAAGTAGTAGTTGCACCATTGTAGGGATAGGTATCTAAAACGATATCTGCAATGGCTAAATTGGCGCGGTGTTCCATCTCTGTAGGTGCAGTGGGTAAAAACCTAAAACATTCTAAATCAAGTCCTTGGGCTTCAGCAAGGGGGGCAATAAAATTTTGCAGATCTTCATGATTGTTGCGAAGACTTTTCAGCAGAAAATAACTATTAGGAACTTGTTTGATAATTTGCATTTGTAACCGGATATTATCGGGATTACGTTTTAATCCAGTTTGAGAACTAAAATAAATAATCCCATCATTAGGAATATCTAAAGATTCTCTACTAATAGTTGGTGTTCCCACGGTAAAACCATCAATACCAATATAATTTTGCGGGAGTCGCCAAATCTTTTCTGTATAATCATTCTGTGCTGATGCAGGTAAGACATAGTTATCAGCAATAAAATAATCAACCGTGGGGAAACCAGTCGCATCATACCCTAACCAACTAACTTGAATGGGTGCAGGTTTCAAAGCTAAAATAACACAATTACTATAGGAAGTTAAACTATCTAAATCAACTAAAATATCTATTTCATCTTCATTTATTTTATCTGCAATTGTCACTATGGGCGGGCATAATTGATGAAAATGATCACCAAATTCGTTTTTATAAGCTTGTTGTTGTGAATCGTAAATATTCTCTCTTAAAGAATATAAATGAATATCAAATTTTTGGCGATTATGATATTTTAATAACCACCAAGCTAAATAACCGACAGAATGGGAACGAAAACACTCCGATACATAGCCTATCCTTAAAGGACGCTGACTCAAAGCAGGACGAGGTGTATTCAAACGCTGTTGATAAATGTTGATCTTTTCAGGAAATTCTTTCCAGATCATTTTTTGACATAAAGTAGCTAATCTATTGCGAATTAATCTATTTTCATGGGGATTATCTTCCATGTATAGGAAAAAGTGACCAAATGCTAAGGTTGTATTTGTAAGTAAACTTTTGCTTTCTGTTTCACTGCTGACAAGATCAGATAAAAGCTGTTTATATTTTTGGTACGTTTGTAGAGCTTTTTCTGGATTTTCGAGAGACTCTAAAAATGCTATAAGTAAGTAGTAAGTGCCATGTATTTGCCTAATTAGTTCTGGGGAAGTTACTAAATATTTGTTTGCCCAATCAATAGACTCTTGACGATAATCTCCTCCTAGTAATTGTAGGTTACTGATTATTTTGACAGTAAAATATAGACTATCAGGTTCTAAGCGGAAGCCAATTTTGGAGAAATAAATTGACATCCCAAGGTTAAAACAAAAATCATAGCTATCAGCCTTATCTATCAATAATTTAATAATAGTCTCAGAATTTATTAAATAAGGTATAAAGGCCTCTACTAATTTATCTATCAAAGGAGGAGGATTAACTGGGTTAGGACGAAGCAACTTCTCAATCACTTGCACTAATAATTTCTCATCAAAAATAGGGGGTTCTATTAGTTCGGATATAATGGCAATTAATTGATTAATAGTTGTTTCCCAATCCTCAATTTTTAAATCAATATTTAGTTCAATTATTTTTAAAAGATTATTAATATCACCAGGGACAAATTCTCTAATGTGTTGACGAATTACCCAAGCTAGTTGAGATTGAGAATCTGTTTCCTGTTGTTGGGCAGAATTTAATAAAATTTCTGTTAATTGCTGTAGCCATTGTTCCGATTCTTCCTCTCCAAATTCTAGCAGTGGAGTCATCCAGGCTATCTGCGCTTCTTCTTCTCTTCCTGCTAATAACAAAGCTAATCCTAAATACCAATAATTAGTAACTTCCTGGGGATTTTCTGTAATATTTTGTTCATATTCTTGAATAGTTAATAAGCTTGGGGTAGCAGAAATTTGAGTATTTAAGTTGGTGGTAATCATTTAAAAATTGAACTACTTTTAATTATCTTGTCAATGAATTTTTTGATTAGATTTGTAGGTTGGGTTGAGGAACGAAACCCAACAAATACGTTGAGTTTACGTTGGGTTTTACTTCGTTCAACCCAACCTACGGGAAAATGGCAAAGGTATTGATCTTGTCAATGAATTTTTTGATTAGAGGATGTTTTAAAAGTTTTTAATGTGTAAACAGACCCCTCTCCAAACCTCTCCCCTACCAGGGGAGAAGCTTTAAAAACCCCATTCCCTTGTAGGGAAGGGGGGTTAGGTTTTTGGAGATTATGGGTTTCATACAATACTTTTGAAACAACCTCTTAGAGGGTGTTTGAAAAGTTATGGTTGATGTATCAAATATTTTTTACCCCACCCTAACCCTCCCCTTGTAAAGGGGAGGGAACTGGATTTTTATTGTTTCCCCCCTTTACAAGGGGAAAGGGGGGTAGCAATGTGATGAAAATTACGGAATACCACTTTTCAAACATCCTCTTAGACATCTGCTGGGAATTAGGCGTTACCTAAAACCTTTGTAGAGACGCGACCCGGTTAGGGATTCTCGTCTCTACAATCTTGCTCTTGAGATGTCTATTCAGCAGTACCAGAAACTTTATTTGAGAACTTGCATACCATTGGGACAACTTGTAGCATTATTTGGTGCACCGAACGAACCAGTTGCGGCTTGGACATTATCTGATTGACAAATGATACTCGGAGCATCACCAGCAGCTGCGATAAATATACCACCGCTATAGCCTTTGAGAGAATTCGTATCGATAGCAGCAGCTACAATAGTGGCCACTGAACCATTATTAGGATTAGCAGCTACAGTATAGGTATAGTTAGAAGTGCTTGAGGCGGTTAGTCCAATACCGAGAGAGGTAACAGCGGTAGCAAATACGCCTTCTTCTATCCGTTTGGTTTGTTGCGCCTTGTTGATTGAACTAACGGTGGTTTTTGCTTCCGTTTGTTTAGCTTTTGCTGCTTGGTTGATGAAAGAAGGTAGAGCAATAGCGGATAGAATACCGATGATGATAATAACAACTAACAGTTCAATAAGGGTGAAACCTTCGCTATCTTTCTTTTTGCTGAGGATTTGTTGGATGAATTTGGCTTTTAGTTCGGTTTTCATGGTATTTTTCCCTGATTTGGACTATTGTTCGTTTCTTGATGGAAATAACTTACCCCATTCCGATCAATTTCATATCACTTCCAGGAAAAAACTTTTTTCCCATCTGTTCAACAGTCCTAACTGGGGGTTAAAAATAGGCTAAAATCCTTATAGAGAGGTGTTTTCACTATCTAGAGGCTGAAAATAGACATGGCTATTAACCCTCGTTCCCTGGCTCTACCGGGGAATAGACTCCAAAAAGCTGTGGCTCTACTATACTTGATTCGAGGCAGAGCCTCACATCTACATTCCCAGTCTGAGACTGGGAACGAGTTGAATATACCCAGTTCTGAATTTCCCCATGACGATTATAAAAAAGCAATTACCAAATTTCTGGAAATTTACGAAAAATCCGAGCCTATCCCAGCGATTAATGCTAATTGGGATTGGTATGACCCTATTTTTCATCTTCTTAGCCTTTTTTGCTCCTGTTTTCCAAAGTTGGGGATGGTTGCAAAACCCCAGAGAGTTTCTCTCTAACCCTATTCATGAACCACCTTCGGCTAAACATTGGTTTGGAACGAGCCGTTTGGGTTATGATGTCTTTTCTCGCAGTGTGTTTGGTGTACAAGCCGCGCTGCAAGTTGTGACTTTAGCGACATCTTTGAGCATGATCATCGGTGTACCTTTGGGCATGGTTAGCGGTTATTTGGGGGGAAAATTAGATAAAGCCCTATTATTTCTTATGGATAGTATTTATACTTTGCCAGGCTTGTTACTGTCAGTAACATTGGCTTTTGTCGTGGGAAGAGGAATCTTAAATGCAGCGATCGCTATTAGTATAGCTTACGTTCCCCAATATTATCGCGTTGTCCGTAACCACACCGTCAGCGTCAAAACTGAAGTATATATAGAAGCTGCACAAGCCATGGGTGCTTCTACCTGGGTTGTCTTATCAAGGTATCTATTTTTCAATGTTATTCAAAGCGTCCCCGTCCTCTTTACCCTCAACGCCGCAGATGCCATCTTAGTTTTAGGCGGGTTAGGATTTTTAGGGTTAGGATTACCCGAAGACGTGCCAGAATGGGGATATGATTTAAAACAAGCTCTAGAAGCACTACCTACAGGCATTTGGTGGACTACTCTGTTTCCTGGTTTAGCAATGACAACTTTAGTTGTAGGGTTATCACTACTTGGTGAGGGGTTGAATGAATTTGTCAATCCTCGTCTAAGAAGAGAAAATAGGTAATAGTCAGTTGTCAGTAGGGGCGAAGCATTTGGAAGATAAATTATCGGTCATTGCCAAAAATAGTTCTCCAAATGCTTCGCCCGTACAGTTGTCAGTAGGGGCGAAGCATTTGGAAGATAAATTATCGGTCATTGCCAAAAATAGTTCTCCAAATGCTTCGCCCGTACAGTTGTTAGTTGTCAACCAACAAAAATTTAATTATTACTGAGAGAGTTTTGTGAACGATAATATTACTTTAATTGCGGCTGCTACAGGTGGATTTATGGTTTCTCTAGCCTTGTCTGGTATTTTAAAAGGTGCGCCAATCGCAAATTGGCAACAGGCACATAATAATTTACACCCCATTGTCAACGTGCAAATTATCAGTAAAAATAAAATAAATTAAAATTATGCAGCAAGTAATTGGTATTGATTTAGGGGGAACTGCGATTAAACTTGGTCGGTTCACAGCAGATGGTAATTGTTTGCAATCTTTATCTGTGGATACTCCCCAACCCGCAACACCAGAGGCTGTATTATTGACAATAGTAGATGCAATATCACAAATTGACCCCAATAATGAAAGTGTCGCCATTGGTTTAGGTACTCCTGGCCCTGCTGATGCTGCGGGAAGAATTGCGAAAGTTGCTATTAATCTAGTAGGATGGCATGATGTCCCCCTAGCAGATTGGTTAGAAGCCAAAACGGGTAAACCGACAATTTTGGCTAATGATGCTAACTGTGCAGGTTTAGGAGAAGCTTGGTTAGGTGCAGGCCGAAATTTCCCCAATTTGATTTTACTAACTTTGGGGACTGGCGTTGGTGGGGCAATTATTCTTGATGGTAAATTATTTGTCGGACATCAAGGTGCAGCAGCAGAATTAGGTTTAATTACCTTAAATCCTGATGGACCAATGTGTAATAGTGGCAATCAAGGCTCATTAGAACAGTATACTTGTATTTCTGCCATTCGTCGCCGCACAGGCAAAGAACCAGCAGAATTAGGCGCACTTGCCCAAACTGGAGATATAGAAGCCTTGACTTTTTGGCGAGAATATGGTAAGGACTTAGGAATTGGTTTAACCAGTTTACTCTATGTGCTGACACCCCAAGCAATTATTATTGGTGGTGGTGTCAGTGGGAGTTTTGAATTTTTCTTACCTGCATTAACAGCAGAAATCGAAAAACGAGTTTTACCAACTTCCCGTGCAGGTTTGCAAATTCTCCCCGCAGAATTAGGAAATACAGCGGGAATGGTAGGCGCTGCTAAGTTAGCATTGGGAATAGGTAATTGGTAATGGGGGTAGAAACAGCTTGATAATTTCTACCCATAACTAGCCTTATGTTACTGTTTGTCCAAGTCTTCAATAAGTTGATCAACAAAATCCCTCAACCGTTGTTGCCAGTCAGGGACGGTTTTAATTTTTTCCCTGACTCCAGGTAAAACCTTAAATTGCAAGGGTGATTTATCGTAGGCTACTTTATTTTGTGGTTTAAATTTAATCCGAGGCATTGCTAAATCCTAATATATCTGATATACTAGATATCATAGCACGACATTGAAGGTCGAATCAATGCTTTTATCATTCAAAACCGCGTTAATTCCAAATAACGGACAGGTTACAGCTTTTCGTAAAGCATCTGGAGTAGCTAGACACGCTTACAACTGGGCAAATGCTCAAGTTATAGATATCTTAGCTACTCAAAAAGAAGGCGAAAAACTTAAATTACCATCAGCGATTGACCTGCATAAAAAGTTAGTTGCTGAGGTAAAATCTGAGCATATTTGGTATTACGAAGTTAATAAAAATGTTCCTCAGAAGGCGTTAGCTGATTTACGCTAGGCTTGGGATAGGTGTTTTGTAAAAAACATCAAACAACCCCGATTCAAGAAAAAAAAGCTGTGAGAAAATTAGCTAAATTACACGCCAAAGTTTCTAATATTCGCAAGGATTCTATTCACAAATTAACCTACTATCTAGCTAAAAACCACAGCATAATTAAAATAGAAGATTTGCACGTTAAGGCATTTTTGAAGAACCACAAATTAGCAGGTGCAATTGCAGATTGTGGGATGTATGAATTTAAAAGGCAATTAGAGTACAAAACTGAGAAATTCGGGAGTGAACTAATCCTTGTGGATAGGTTCTTTCCTAGTTCGCAAACATCCTCTAACTGCGGTAATCATCGTCATAAAATGCCATTAAACAGGAAATAAGCACTAAGAGGGTGTTTGAAAAGTTATGGTTGATGTATCAAATATTTTTTACCCCACCCTAACCCTCCCCTTGTAAAGGGGAGGGAACTGGATTTTTATTGTTTCCCCCCAAAGCATAGGGGGGACTAAGGGGGGTAGCAATGTGATGAAAATTACGGAATACCACTTTTCAAACATCCTCTAAGGTTATCGCTGTCCAGATGTGTCTAGACTTTGGTAATTTTGGGTAAGTTTTATAGAACGGAAAACCGACAACCGACAACTGACAACTGTACGGGCGAAGCATTTGCAGAACTATTTTTGGCAATGACCGATAATTTATCTTCTAAATGCTTCGCACTGTACGGGCGAAGCATTTGGAGAACTATTTTTGGCAATGACCGATAATTTATCTTCCAAATGCTTCGCCCCTACCGACAACTGACAACTAAGAAACTTGTACAGGCTTGGGTGTGGTAGTTGTCGAATGAAATTGAGAAATTGCAGCGGTCATAAATCCTTTGAATAAAGGATGAGGTGCGTTGGGGCGAGATTGAAATTCAGGATGAAATTGACAAGCGATAAAGAAAGGATGTTTGGGATATTCAATAATTTCCACTAATCTACCATCTGGAGATGTGCCACTCACCAAATAACCAGAATCTAATAACTGACTACGATAGACATTATTGAACTCGTAACGGTGACGGTGGCGTTCATAAATGACTTCTTCTTGATAAAGTTGGAAAGCTAGGCTATTGGGAAGTACCCGACAAGGATAAAGTCCTAAGCGCATTGTCCCGCCTAAATCTACTACATCCTGTTGTTCTGGCAACAGGTTAATAACCGGATTGTCAGTATATGGGTCAAATTCGGCGCTATTGGCATTAGATAAGCCTTCGACATTTCTCGCCCATTCAATCACGGAACACTGCATTCCTAAGCATAAACCTAAAAAGGGAATTTGGCGATCGCGGGCGTATTTAATCGCCGCAATTTTCCCATCTATGCCCCGACTACCAAAACCGCCCGGAACAATGATACCATCAACACCTGCAAGATAGTTTTCCGGTGGTTCATTTTCCAAAACTTCCGAGTTTATCCACCGCAGACGCAAATCACCATGGGTCGCAATAGCCGCATGACGTAAAGACTCGACTACAGAAAGATAGGCATCACCTAACCGCACATATTTACCAACAATAGCAATTTCGACGGTATATTTAGGATTATACATCCGGTCTACCATGTTTTCCCATTGGGTCATATTGGGTTGACGCTGTTCCATTTGTAGTAAGTTAAGAACTTGTTCAGCTAATCCTTCCCGTTCTAAAATTACTGGAACTTCATAAATACTGCGAGCATCTGGACTGGTAATAACACATTCTACAGGGACATCACAAAACTCTGATAACTTTTGTTTCAAGCCGACCGGAATGGGGCGATCGCTCCGACATACTAAAATATCTGGTTGAATGCCAATTGATCTCAATTCTTTGACAGAATGCTGAGTCGGCTTGGTTTTCATTTCTCCCGCCGCAGCAATCCAAGGCAACAAAGTAACGTGCATATACAACACATTACGCTTTCCTACTTCCTTTCGCAGTTGACGAATTGCTTCTAGAAAAGGTAGTGATTCAATATCACCCACAGTTCCGCCAATTTCCGTAATTACCGCGGCAGGATTAGTTTCTTTAGCAACTCTGAGAATTCGCTCTTTAATCTCATTGGTAATGTGCGGAATTACCTGAACAGTACCGCCATTATAGTCGCCTCGGCGTTCCTTGTTAATAACTGACTGATAAATCAATCCAGTAGTAACACTGTTTAACCGAGACATAGAAGTATCAGTAAACCGTTCGTAATGTCCCAAATCCAAATCTGTTTCTGCACCGTCTTGGGTGACAAAAACTTCCCCATGCTGAAAAGGACTCATTGTCCCTGGATCAACGTTAATATAGGGATCGAGCTTGAGAATCGAAACCGAATAATCCCGTGATTTGAGCAAACGTCCCAAACTTGCTGCTACAATTCCCTTACCAATACTGGAAACCACGCCCCCAGTCACAAAGATAAACTTAGTCATAGTATTTTCAATTTCTAGCAACTTCTAAATATAGATTTTGCTCCCGCAGGAGAATTTGTGTAGACGATTTTCGAGGCTTGTTTGGAGGATGAATTTTGCCCAATAACTCCACGTCCCAACCTTTTTGGCCAATGTATTGCCATTTCCACATCATTCATGTTTGACTCCATCTTGGCCATTGTGCCACAGTCCCTATTCTGAAATCTTCTGTGTTTGTCCATGAAAAAACTCTTAGGATTAGTATTATTTAATTTTTTAGTCACCTCCTCAGTTGCATTAGCACAAGAACCACTTTTAGTAGTTTTTCCCCCGACAAACTACCAAACCAGCACAGAAAAAATATTTTTTATCGGTACAGCGCCCCCCGACGGGCAAGTTTTAATTAATGGTAAGCTCGTTAACCGTAGCAAAGCCGGGCATTTTTCCCCCAGTTTTCCCTTACAGTTAGGAGAAAATATATTTAAAGTTCGTTACCAAAATCAAGAACGAGAGATTAAGATCATCAGGGTATCTACTCAACCTGAGTTACCCCAAGGGTTAGGCTTTGCTAAGGATTCCT
Source organism: Dolichospermum sp. UHCC 0406 (assembly GCF_009712025.1). Taxonomy (NCBI): domain Bacteria; kingdom Bacillati; phylum Cyanobacteriota; class Cyanophyceae; order Nostocales; family Aphanizomenonaceae; genus Dolichospermum; species Dolichospermum sp. UHCC 0406. The sequence continues at coordinate 73,044 of NZ_VILA01000001.1, read as the reverse complement.
TGACTCCTGCTGTCGATATTGCCAGATTACCAGGAGAATTAATTTGTTTTAGTGCAGTTGCACCACCTCAAGCTACTGTCTCGGTTAATCTGGTAAATCAAAATATTGCCCTTTTACCCCAGCCTTCACTGGCACAATTACCTCCCAATTCAAGTATTTTGACGGGGTTAAATCAGCCTAATCTTTCTATTCTTACCAAATACCAAGGTTGTACAACAGTCGCAAATGCTGCTGATTTAGGAAAACCTCAATTTAATTTACAACTGAATGATCAAAGAATAACTCAAACTGGGTTAGGTAAAATCGAAATTCTCGCGCTCACACAATTAGCAGTTGCAGAAATTGCATCAGAATCAGGCGTTACTCGCACGGGACCTAGTACCGATTATTCACGACTGACACCATTGCCAAAGGGAACTATGGCAAGTGTTACGGGAAAAGAAGGTGAATGGTTGCGCTTAGACTATGGGGCTTGGATTAATAGCAAGGAAACTAAAATTATATCAGGTGCGGTTGCACCACAGACAGTGATTCGGAGTGTCGGCTATCGGCAATTGGCTGAAGCAACAGAGATGCGTTTTCCCTTAGAAACTGCTGTTCCCGTGAGTGTAGAACAGGGAAATAACTCCTTTATTCTCACCCTCTACAATACCACTGCTCAAACAGACACAATTCGTCTAGATGATGATCCCCTAATTTCTCGCCTAGATTGGCAACAGGTAAGCCCCACACAGGTCAAATATACTTTTAACCTCAAAAAGCTCCAACAGTGGGGCTATAAGCTGAGGTATGACAATACAACTTTGGTTTTAACTTTACGTCATCCACCCCAGCTTAAAAATAGTAAACGCCTACCTTTATCTGGCATCAAAATTGTACTTGATCCAGGACATGGAGGTAAAGAATCTGGCGCTAGTGGACCAACTGGGTATTTAGAAAAAGATGTGAATTTGATAATTTCTCAATTGCTGCGAGATGAGTTGGTGAAGCGCGGTGCTAAGGTGGTGATGACGAGGGAAGATGATCGAGATGTGTCTTTGGGGGAACGTCAGACGATAATTAATAAACAAGAACCTGCGATCGCTGTTTCCATTCATCATAACTCTTTACCAGATAATGGCGATGCGGAAAAAACTAAAGGCTTTGGTACTTTTTGGTATCATCCTCAATCACACAGCCTCGCAGTATTTTTACAAAATTACGTAGTTAAAAAACTTGGTAAACCTTCCTACGGTGTATTTTGGAATAATTTAGCCCTGACTCGTCCTAGTGCTGCACCGGCGGTATTATTGGAATTGGGTTTTATGAGTAGTCCTGATGAATTTGAGGAAATAGTTAATCCCCAAGCACAGAAGAAAATGGCTAATATTTTAGCTGACGGGATAACTAAGTGGTTTAAAACTGTGAAAGAATAAGAATCAGATCCCCGACTTCTTAGAGAAGTCGGGGATCTAAATGTCACTAAGTTTCAAAATGTCGGCGAAAACGGTTATCAATGTTATTAGTTTTTTGCTGATTACAAATTAAGCACAGAGTTTGTAAGTTACTAATATCGTTTTTTCCCCCACGAGATAAGGGGATAATATGATCAATGCTGAGTTGCGTTTCTTGGGAGATTTTACCGCAGCTTTGACATTGATTTTTATCTCTTTGGAAAACGTAGGTTCTCACTTCTTGAGGTATGGGGATTCGTGGGGTTTTGTTCATGTTTTGGTTTCGCGCAAAGGCGCTAAGAAGCAAAGGCGCAAAGGTAAGAGTTATGATGTAGCTTCATTTAGCTTACGTTGTATCTCCATAAGGGGTGATTCTGGTTCTTTGATTTCTGGTTCTTCAGGACAAAATTCTAGAGAAACTTTCATTCTTATTTTTCCTTTTTGCCAATTTTTACTAGGTTTTAAAATCTGACAATCTACACCTGCACTTGACCAATAAGATTCGTCATAAGATGGAAGTTTACCACTACCATGATCACGGAGTTTATTGTTCAATTCTTCTAGCTTTTTATTCAAAATGATTTCTGTCATTAGTGAAACTAACAGACTTAATTTGAAAGTTTTATTTCCAAAATCAATCACAACATCACCTTCTTCAGAATCCAAAATTTGAAACTTCTCTTCCATCTCTTTCTTCCTTTGCGTCTTTGCTTCTTTGCGACTTTGCGCGAAACCTCAAAATTAGGTGAACACAGAAAAATCCTGCATTCACCCCAAACATTATACCTCTTCTTCCCCAATTATCGGCAGTAAATGTTCATATAACTGCATCGCTTGTAAACAGCTATTAATTCCCGCAACTGCTGTATTATATTCCTGAATTTTCTCCCCAACCTGACTCAACAAACGTTGATTATTAGCAATCTTTTCCTCAGCTTCTTGTTGTAAAGTCTTCTCTAAATAAGCCTTCGCATAAGGATATTGTTGTAATATCTCATCTGCTTGTTTTTCCCCCATTGGTAACAACTGAATTTTGATAGTTTGGTTGATAGTTTGACGGAAAGATTGACGAATAGTATGGGAAACTTTCGGTTCAAAGTCTAACTTCAATAATTGTCTAATTGCAGGTTCAGCGTCAACAATACTTTCTGCATCATAACCTTGAGAAGTTTGTTCCAACACTTGTCGAAATTGATAGATAGAAAAAGTTCCTTCATTATAAAATCTAGGACTTTCTCGCACAAAGCGATCGCATTCAACACTAGCAACAGTTACCAAAGCTTGAGTAATCAATTTTTCTATCTCTTTTACCTGTAATTCAATTCCCCCATCATTACCCAACAAACGATATAATTGACGGTAATATTCTGCTTTTCTAATCTTTGTCATTAACTGTTGAAATAGATTAGCAATAACTTGTTGACAAGACTCTATTAAAATGTCTTCCAACTGATTTGATAGGTAATAAAAAGCCTCTACTAAAATAGCTAATAAGGGTGCGGTTGCGTTTCTAGGATGACTCAAAGTTGCGCGACGATAAGCTTCTGCAACGGAAAAGGTATCTAGTAATTCATCAAGACGACGAATCATGCGTGATTGTAATTGTCGAAAATCTGTTTCAAATTCTTCGCAATTATTATTAATTAATCTGTTAACTTCATCATGAATATGCTGATGAAAATCTCTTCCAACTTGCTGGAGTTGCTGATTTAATTTTTGCAACTCATATTCTTTCATACTTTCGATTTCTCGCGGTTGACTATCTAAATCAATTTGCACACTTTGATAGTATTTTTTGAGTTTGATACAAATATCTTCTAAATCATCTGCGAGGTTTTTGAATAATTGGGGACGTTTCTCTTCTGTGAGATAGCGTGTAATTGATGTGCGAAATTCTTCAACACCACTATTTTGAATGAGTTGGTTAATTAACGGTGTTCCCTGTTCGCTTAAAATTCTCACATAGTTTTGATTGGGAGTTTCAAAGTTAGTAACAGCAATACGGAATTGACTATGAGATAATTTTTCCGAAGTACAATAACGATTAAACTCATAAACAAATTGTGGTGTTTCTTCCCTTCCATCTAAACCTTTAACACTTTCTGCAAAAATCGAATCTAATCCAAATCTATCTTCTATGCTTGTTTGCTTAATTTGACTTCCGTAAAATCCTAGTAACCCACTAGTTTTATAAACTCTGCTAGTATCTGAAAATTGATTATTAATTAAATCTTCTAATCGTTTTCTAAGTTGGTTGTTGAACCAAGTTTCATCAATGCGGTTGAAGATATAAAAAACTCTGTCTCTTATTCCTGCATTTTCCCGCATTATTTCTAATAATTCGGTTTCTTCTTTTGTCATATCTCCTGCTGACGCAGTTTTGAGAACACAAACTACTGCTGACGTATCTGGATGTTGAATTTTTGCATAAGCTAATTGTGCATCTTTTTTTACTGGTGCATCAATTCCTGGTGTGTCTATAATGACGTTACCATCTTCTAAAAGAGGATGATAACAATAATATTCAATTCTCTTCAAAACCGCGCTATTACTACCTCTTCGCGCATATCCTGCGGCTTCTTTGAGGTTAGTAAAATTAAACTGTTCCATTGAATAGGTTGCATTATTAACGCTGTTAATTCTTTCTTTGTTTGCAACATATCCTTCTAACAATAAAATTAATGCTTTTGCTTGTTTTGCACGTTCTGATTTACTCTCTCCTCCTTCTTGTTGAATAATTGCTGTACAACCTTGATGCAATAAATCAACTACATCTTGTTTATTGATATTCTCTACGGTATTAAATCCCAATTGTTGACACAAAAACACCGCTTGTTCTTGAATTTCTTTTTCACTCAAAAAGGTTAAAACAACTCTTTCTGAATCTACAGGTGCATATTCAATTTTACATTCTGTACCAGTTGCGTGTCCTTCTGCACTATATAATAATTCTCTCTCCAAAAGTGCATTAATCAACATTGATTTACCCGCACTAAAAGCACCCGCAAACACAATTTCAAACTTGGGAGAAATCGCTTTATCCAAAGAAATTTTCACAGATGTAATATCTTGAGAACGCAAAGCTGCTTCTTGCTGTAGAAGTTGGAGAATAGATTCAACTTGTGCTTGCAATTGCTGACACTGAGGATTTAAACTTGACATAAAAAGTAGTAAACAAGGTGCATAAATATTGTAATACTACTTATCATAGTTTAGCTACATCATCCCCAATGCACTACGAGTCACACCTAATTGGTTTTGTAGCTTCAATTTTGGCCAAAGTTAAGAACTTATTTTAAAATGTAGGTTTACCCAGGTTTAGTTATCTGGAGTGGTACGACAAAAATTGGCACCCTAATTACTTAAATTGTCAAGCAATAAAGAGTTTAAAACTAATAACTCAGCATTACCAATAGGTAACTCTAAATAGTGATAATTCTTGTAATTTATATCATTCCCTAAATCAAGAAAATCTAAACGTTTATAAAAACTTTCTGCTGTTTTCACAGAATGTAAACCTATCTTACCTTCAAATCCTAAGTGAATACTAAACATAGCTGCGAATGTTATTAAAGTTGTACCTATTCCTTTATACTTCGGTGAATTGTTAATATCTGCGCGATTCCAAGGTGCTACAGTTAATATAGCCACGTAAACTAAATTTTCACCCCGTTCTAACATTGACGGACGACCAGGAATTAACCCAATTATACCTTGGGCAACTAAATTACATTCCAATACATAGAATTTTAAGGATGGTTTCTCATGTAAATATTTGCTAAATTCTAAATCTTTGTCCCAGCATTTATTCTTGTTAAGTTCAGGTTTCCAAGACAATTCTATCTCTTCAAGATGCTTCTGAGATAAAGGCAAAATTTTTGCATCAACATATTTATTTTCAGAACATTGGAAAATTTTTAAGTTTTCTTTCATCACTTCAATACCATTTATCTCAGTAAAGCTTTAACTTACAGCACTTCCCGGTGTTATGAGGTACATATCTAGCGGGCAAGATGCCCGCACTACAAGAGTTTCATGATTCAACTTTGTACCTCATAAGAGCGGAAACCGCTGTATGTTTGAATTTAATGGTACTAGTACGCTATTACTGATACGTAAATTAGTTAACAGTGACTGTAAATATCGTAATAATATTTATCATTATTAATCTAATTCATCCCCAACGCACCACGAGTCACACCTAATTGGTTTTGTAGTTTCAATTCTCTCCAAAGTTGCGAACCGATGATTTCTCCTTCGAGTAATTTTTGATAGCTTTGTATTATTTTTTGCACTTGTTCCGGTGTCTCATTGACAAATTCAACCCGTAAATACTGTAAACCCAATCCTATCAACCGTTGCACGTATTCTGCTCCAGTTTGTGCAGTAGCGTTATATACTGTATTTCTACATCCTGCGTCTGCTTTAAGAATGTGTTCACTACCTACCCTGTCTCTAATTGTAACAGTTTGTGTGTCGCAAGGTCTACCACAATTGGTGTAGTCTGTTCCGTCAGATAGAAAAGCGCAAAATACGCAGTGTTCCATGTGGAACATTGGTATATGTTGATGTATTGTTACTTCAAAGTTTTGCGGTGGATAATTTGTAATTAAAGCTTCAAGTTGGTTAATATTTAAGTCGTAAGATGCGGTTAATCGTTCTAAATTAAAGCGTTGTTGAAAATAATCTGCGGTTAAAGGGTTAGCAATATTTAAGGAAAAATCACCAACACATCTTTCTGTGGCAAAATATTCTAATTGATCATAATTTCTAATTAAATAACCATCAGCTTGGGAAGCAAGAACTTGGTTTAAAATCCAGGTTTCTCCAGGTTTAGTTATCCGGGGTGGTGCGACAAAAATACTAATTTCTTCCTGTTTTGATTCTCGGACTATTTTTACTGCTTCTTTATACTTACGAGGATCTTCAAATTCACAATATATAGTTTTGATATCTGCTGTTAATACTGCTTTTAATTGTTCGATATTTCTCACCAAAACAATCAGGGAAGGAAAACCAGGAATTGGTGTAGATTTAGAACTAATTAGATCTTGCCATTTTCCCTGATGATTTAATTCCCAAAGTTTTGGTCTACTTCTTAATTCCTCTAATTTACTAACTATTTCCCGACGCATTCGATTTAACTCACTCACGGGTAACATAATATTACCGTTGAGATTATTTATAAAAGTGTCTAAATGAAAAGGTGTATTTCCTAACCGTCCAAATTGTTCTTTTAATCTTTCTGTAGAGAGGGGTTTTGTATGGGCCTCAGCTATCAATATTTCTGATTCTACTTGAACTATATTCCAAGATTGATCACGGGATATAGCTATTAATTTTTCACCAATTTCTCCATGCACTTCGATATTAATCGGTCTGGTAAATTGGGGATGTTCTCCAGTATAACTTTGACGAATTTGTTTATCTAATTCTGGATCATTTGTTTTCCAAACTTTATCACCTATGTGAATACTATGGAAGTTTAAATCATTTCTACCAAAGGTTAATATTACATCTCGACCATTGGGAATAACTGCATATATTCTTCCCCCTTCTTCCCTCCTTTCAGGATGTCCAGAATCAAAAACAATGCCATCTCCCGGTTTCACAGGTGCTTCTAATTTCACTGTGATTTCTGCATTTCTAATTCGGGTAACTTCTCCCAAATAAACACCCCGTTTTTTACCAAATCTCCCATGCACTAATTCTTGATTATTAATTCCCTCAAACCAACCTGTATATAGTCCGCGAGAAAATGCCATTTCTAAATTATATTGGTCTTTTTCTCGACTAGAAAATGTTTCTATATTTGTTTCTAATAGTTGATTTAATGCTTGACGATAAACGCGAGTCACGTTAGCAACATATTCTGGTGCTTTCAAACGTCCTTCAATTTTTAAGGAAGTAACTCCAGATTTTACTAATTCTGGTAAAACTTCCAAACCTGCTAAATCTTGAGGACTTAATAAATATTTTCGATCACCTAAATTAATAACTTCTCCATCTGCAATTAAATCATAAGGCATTCTGCAAGCTTGAGCGCATTCTCCCCGATTTGCAGAACGTCCTCCTAGTGCTTCGCTGGTTAAACATTGTCCAGAATATGCGACGCACAAAGCACCGTGAACGAAAACTTCTAAAGGTAAGGAAGTGTTTTTTTGAGATATTTGTTGTTGAATTTTATTAATTTCCGAAATCGAACATTCCCGCGCTAAAACTACCAATTGACAACCCAAAGATTTAGCAAATTCTACCCCCGCAGCACTGGTAATAGTCATCTGCGTTGAAGCGTGAATCGGAAAGTCAGGGGAAAGATGACGAATCAGCCGACAAATACCCACGTCCTGCACGATAACAGCATCAACACCCGCAGAAATGATGGTTTTGAGGTATTGCTGTGCTTCCGTTAGTTCTTGGGGAAAAATCAGGGTATTCAGAGTGATATAACCTTTCACACCCCGCAGGTGCAGAAATTCCATCAATTCGGGTAAATCTGCTGCTGTGAAATTCTCAGCCCGCATTCTCGCGTTAAACTTTTCTAAACCAAAGTAAATCGCATCCGCACCATTTTCTACTGCTGCTTGAGCGCATTCCCAGTTACCCGCAGGTGCTAGGAGTTCAGGGATTTTGAGGGTAGGGGTGGAGATGCTTGTCATTTTGGTTAAGTCAAGGTTATGTCAGTTTATAGATTGTATCTAAATTGGGGGGTGGTTGTGGGGAGTATGGATAATTATATTTAATATAGGATAAATTTAAGTATTAAGATATGCTATATTTGTCACATATAGTTAGATTACTTTTTAGTGATATTTAAATGTGAATATCTAAACACAAAATGATTATTAACAACAATCAAACATTGACGCTTATAGATAGGGGCAAAACTATTACCGAAAATCTATTATATCAAGTTGAGCTAATACATACAGCAGCTAATAATCAAATTAGCCAAGATCATAAAAATCAAAAAGGGCAGTTTTTAACACCCTTATCAATAGCCAGTTTAATGGCAAATATGTTTGATTTTAGTTTATCAGAAATATCATTACTAGATGCGGGTGCAGGGGCTGGTGCATTATTAACAACCGTTGTAGCTGAATTGTGTCAACTTCAGAAAAAACCAAAATCTTTACATATTACCGCTTACGAAATTGACCCTATTTTGATTAATTATTTAGAAAAAACCTTAGAATGTTGTCATAATGCTTGTAAGCAATTAGGTATAAAATTTACATACAAAATCTATCATAGTGATTTTATTGAATCAGTATTTAATTTATTACAATTTCCTTTATTTGCTCCTTCAATAACAACTGAATTTACACACGCCATTATTAATCCACCATATCATAAAATCAATGCTCAATCAAAATACCGTCTGTTATTACGTTCTATAGGCTTAGAAACTACTAACATATATACAGGTTTTATTTTTGCCACAATTAAATTACTAAAATCAAATGGACAACTAGTAGCAATTACTCCCCGAAGTTTTTGCAATGGCTCATATTTTCGAGAGTTTCGGCAATTTTTTCTAGAAAATATGGCGTTAGATAAAATTCATTTATTCGATTCTCGTCAAGAAGTATTTTCTGATGATAAGATACTGCAAGAAACTGTTATTTTTCATGCAAATAAACAGCCAAAAAATCCAGCTAATATATTAATTAGCTCTAGTATTAATGCTGAAGATGATATAATCCTATCTCATGAAATCCCTTACACAGATGTTATTCATCCTGATGACACAGAAAAATTTATTCACATTATAACAGATAATTTAAGCCAGAAAATAGTTAAGCAAATCAACCATTTTAGTTGCAAAATTCAAGATTTATGTTTAAATGTTTCTACAGGTAAAGTAGTTGATTTTAGAATCAAATCATATTTGAAACTCAATCAAGAAAAAGGTACAGTTCCATTGATATATCCAACTCATTTTCATGATGGTTATATCAGCTACCCAAAGAATACTAAAAAATGTCAAGCTATAGTATTATGTAAAGAGACAACTAATCTTGTAATTCCTAATGAACATTATGTTTTAATTAAACGGGTTTCTGCTAAGGAGGAAAAAAAAAGACTTGTTGCTGTTGTTTATGATTCCACAAAAATTGATACTCCTAGTATTGGCTTTGAAAACCATTTGAATTATTTTCATCAACAGGGACATGGACTAGATTTAATTGTAGCTAGAGGTCTTGCAGCTTATCTTAACTCTAGTCTAGTAGATGCATTTTTCCGTCTATTTAATGGACATACTCAAGTAAATGCTACTGATTTACGAAGTTTAAAATACCCCAATTTAGCACAACTTTATGCACTAGGTAAACATATAGGAGCAGAATTTCCTAACCAGTCCGAAATAGATCAACTAATAAATACCATATTATTAAATATGACTAATTCATCAGAAAATAATCCAATTGTCATTAAATCGCGTATTGATGAAGCCATAGAAATACTGACTACTTTAGGTTTTCCACGTAAGCAACTAAATGAACGTTCTGGTTTAACTTTACTAGCATTGCTTGATTTAAAACCCCATGAACCTTGGATATCTGCAAAAGCACCACTTCAAGGTATTACACCAATGATGGAATTTATGGAACAACAATATGCTAAAAAGTATGCACCTAATACGCGAGAAACAGTCCGTCGTCAAACTGTACACCAATTTATTGATGCAGGTTTAATTGTTGTAAATCCTGATAATATTGAGCGTCCTGTTAATAGTCCAAAAACAGTATACCAAATTGAAGATAGTGCTTTAGAACTGCTGCGGACATTTAAAACTGATGAATGGGATAAAAGTCTGTCAACCTATTTAGCATCTATTGAAACCCTCAAAACCAAATATGCTCAAGAAAGGTTAAAAGCCAGAATAGAAGTGAATATTCTAGGTAAAGTAATCGCACTTTCACCAGGTGGTCAAAATATTTTAATTGAGAAAATAATTAATGATTTTTGTCCACGATTTACACCTAGTAGTAACATCATTTATGTTGGTGATACAGATGAAAAATTTGTCCATTTTGATGAATCAGCTTTGTTGCAATTAGGAATTAAAATTGATACTCATGGAAAAATGCCGGATATCATCATTCATTTCCTGGCTCAAAACTGGTTAGTTTTAATTGAAGCTGTGACATCCCATGGACCAATTGATGCTAAACGTAAAACTGAACTTGAAAGTTTGTTCAAAAACTCTAAAATACCCCTTGTTATGGTGACAGCTTTCCTTAACCGCAAAGCCATGAAAGAGTATTTACCAGAAATTTCTTGGGAGACTGATGTATGGGTAGCAGAAGATGCAACTCATTTGATTCACTTCAATGGTGAACACCTTTTACAGCTTTATCAATTATAATCATAGCAATTTTCAAATCAGTGAGGTACAATTTTACTTTTTTTGGCTACAGTATTGCAAAACATCAGCGATTTTCTCTAGTTCTTGAAAACTTTTATAAGGAAGAACGCCGAAAACCCTTGAAAATGTGGCTGACTCAGTCAGCCACATTTGGGCTTTAGACAAGGGATGAAGGCTAGTACCGCAGGGCGGAAGTCAAAAGTCAAAAGTCAAAAGTCAAAACTAATATACAGTAGGCTTTTTGGCGATTGAATATGGTTGCTTTATTTACGCCGTGATGTACTAGTTGCTTTCCTTTATCCTGCATTGACGTTAATTTGAAAATTTGAAATAATTTCAAATTTTAATCCATATTCGTGATAGAATTAAATTGTCACTAAAGACATAAAAAGCTACCGAAGGACTCTCGGAAAGTTACGCTTGTCAGATATGATTTCGCCCGCCAGGGCAAACGAAATCAGGGCAAGAACCCAAATATTTAAGGCAATGCCTGAAACTGGGATAACTGAGGGATATAGACTGAAACTCTCTATAGAATCTCCGCGTCTTTAGACCGGAGAGTGTCAAAATCTCTATATATCTTTAGATAGAAATAATGCAGAAAATTGCAGTTGGTAGTCACAGTTACAGTTACTCGGGATCATCGGGTGTTAGCTTTACTGATGTAATGTAAAATTGTGGCGCAAATAAGCTCCTCAGCAGTTATGGCTCAGATATTAGATCCTCTACCACCAGAGCATTCGGGGAAGATTCTCTGTTGCTACGTCAATGCTACGAGTAAGATCCAGGTGACTCGTATCTCCAATATTCCCAATTGGTATTTTGAAAGGGTTGTATTTCCCGGACAAAGGCTGGTGTTTGAAGTTCTTCCAGAAGCACAAATGGAAGTTCATACTGGGATGATGGCCAGTGCTATTATATCAGATACGATTCCGTGTAATACCCTGATTATCCATGAACCTAGCAATGATGAGACAGAAGAGAACTCATCTCCAAGCATAAATTCTGGTAATGGTAATCCGATCAGGTCAGAAAATAATAAAAAAATTCTAGATACGACAAAATCTTTACAAGCCGTTGAATTGGCATCTATTGATTAAAAACACAATACTGCTAAACATTAGGGTTGCAGCAATTCAGCAACCTTTTTTTATTTGGGGTGGACTAATTAGGGCTTGCTAACGTATCTTGTTTTTATTAGTTTGTAAAATTAAGCTATTTTTGGTACATAGAATAAGTAACCCTATAAATAATTGTCCTTTATCCCATCCGTGACATCAAACAAGCGTGAGTGCTAAACGTCTGCCAGAAACTACTGCTTATGTGAAAATTACCCGCCAATCTTGGCAACAAGGCTTTCTAGAAGGTGAAGTTAGCGCCGGTAATTTTCAGTGGCATTTCCAGTGGCATTTCCGCCGGGGAGAACTTTCTGTAAAGCCTTCCCAAGGTCGTGCTTTAATCAAAGAACCTCTAGGGCGGTTTTTAGAACAACAGGACTATCAGTTAGAACCTGGGGGGGATTATGCTTTTACAATTCGGGCTGAATTGTAAATTAGTTGTCAGTTAGTCGGTTGAGATATCGTTCAATCAGGAGAATGGCTACAATGTCATCTATTGGCCTGGGCGGTTGACGCAAACCCTTGGGTAATAGTTTGATGATGCCTTGGGGTGGATACATCTGCCAATAGCGATCGCGTGCCTGTAAAGTGGAATAACGTTCATCAACCAAAATGATATTGGTGGGTTTACTTAATTCTTGATTAAGTTGCTGTTTCCACTTTTTAGCTGTTGTTTGATCTCCCATGACAATTAAGGATACTGGGAATCTTTGCAGTTGTGTTTCAATATTAGCGATCGCCTCATTTGCCAATACAACTTGATGAGAGAATATTTGTCTATCCAATCCCATCACGGCAATCCCACATTTATCACGACCAGGATCAAATCCTAAAATTACAGGTTGTGTATTAGTCATTGGTCAGTTGTCAGTTGTCAGTTGTCAGTTGTCAGTAGGGGCGAAGCATTTGGAAGATAAATTATCGGTAATTGCCAAAAATAGTTCTCCAAATGCTTCGCCCGTACAGTTGTCAGTTGTTAGTAGGGGCGAAGCATTGGGAAGATAAATTATCGGTAATTGCCAAAAATAGTTCTCCAAATGCTTCGCCCGTACAGTTGTCAGTTGTCAGTTGTCATTGGAAAAATTCTTTCTCCCCCTACCTCCCCTACTTCCCCTACCTCCCCTACTTCCCCTACCTCCCCTACTCCCCTGCCCCCTGCCCCCTTGCCTACTTTGTCAGGTGCTAAAAAGAATTTGTCCATTCAAAATGGCTACTAATTTGACTCTTAGCGGACCTACAGTATAAGTATTTTCTGCGGCTACGGCTTTAATTTCTACTTCCTGTTCCGTCTGCTGTAATTGGGTAACAAAGCGCGGAAAAGTGCCTTCTATTTGGACACTTTCGACAATTCCCGCGTTCCGGGCGCGAAATTGAGAAGCGGAAATTAGTAAATCTAGGCGTTGACGCATTTGTTCAGATGTCATATTTTTTAAATCCGCTGTAGTAGTAGCCAGCACTTCACCTGATGAAAATACGAGTTGATTTCTCGCTGCGTCTGCAAAGAATTCTATTTGCTTTTCACCTCTGACATAATTACCTGCGGAGAAAATTCGCACTACATATTCTCGACCATCTTTAATTTGTGCAATTAACTGCTCAACTTTATCTTTGGGAACACGGAGTATTTCTTTATTTACTGGTGTACCACCAGGTTCAGTTAACTGAATGTTGGCATTGCGGTTAGCTTCCTGGAGAATTTGCATAATTGCCTGATGTGCCGCATCAGGCTTGTCCACAGTAATTAACCCTGCGGCTATCACTTGACCTTTCACTAAAGCTAGTTTACCCAAGCGGAGGTCACGGTAGGACTGATAATATTTTTCTAGTCTGGCTACTTCCTGCTCTAAAAATTGTTGTTGTTTCTCTAATTCTTTCAAGCGAGATTCTCTAGTAATAATAACTTCTTCCCGCTGTTTAATTTCGAGATTACGATTTTGAATAAGTTTATCTAATTTAGCAATTTTGCGATCGCGTTTTTCAATCACCGTCTTTGCTTCATCAATAGCTTCTTTAGCTTGGGCGTATAATCTTTTTCGTTCCGTCTTTAACTCTTCCACCGCCGTTTGTAATGTTTGTCGCTGATTGTAAAGAGTTTGTAATTCATTTCTAGCTTGTTGATACTGAATCACAATTCCCCCAAGACGACTTTGAGTTTGATTAAGTCGGGCTTGAGTTTTAGCTTGCTGGTTCAGAGTGCGATTGAGTTGGGCTTGTGTAGCCTTTTGTTTAGTATTTGCTGCCTGTAATGATTTATTAATTTTCTGTAATTCTTGTTGTGCCTGACTTTGTTCTTGTCTGGCTTGATTTAACTCACTCTCTACCTGGCTTTTTTGCGCCTCTGCGGTTTTTAGTTGTTCCCGCTTGTTACCCAAATCTCTTTGAATATCCTCTAACTCAAATACGCCCTTTCGCAATCCGCCATCAGCCGCAAATAGGATTGCCAAAGTTGATGCAGAAATTAGACCACCTGTAAAAATAGTGACAATTACAGCAGTTTTTTTCGGACGTAAATTGAAGAGTGAGAGACGAGCTTTGCCAACTCGTGTGCCGATGCGATCGCCCACGGTGGCAATTACGCCTCCCAAAATGAGAATTGCTGCAATCAGAATGTAACCGGTGGTCATTTTTAGCTACCGTAATGCTGACTGATCCAGCCTACTATGTTTAACCATTGTCTGTGGGTAAATGGAGTTAGGCAAAAGTAGAAATTATCCAATTTTGAGATCTTCCTCCAAATTAACGGTTGAATCTCTACGGTAGTTGTTCTGCTTGGAGAGATCCCAAGACCGCACTACCTCAAAAATAGAACCCGTGCCAACTCCATTCCCCCATAACTTCTAAGTAAATTGCTTACTTAAAGCAACAGGTTTATGCACAGTAATCTTCTTTTTATGGATTGTAATCATTTTCTTCTCGCGTAAATCTCCCAGCAGTCTAGTGACTGTCACGCGAGTAGAGCCAATTGCTTCAGCGATCGCCTGATGGGATAACTTCAGATCAATGGTAATGCCATCAGCGCAAGGAACGCCAAAATCTCGACAAAGAATTAACAAGAAACTAATTAACCTTGAACCCATATCCCGGTGAGCAAGAGTTTCAATCATCATCTCCGTCTGAAGAATCCGCGAAGAAAGACCTCGCAGCATTAACATGGATAATTCTGGATTTTCCTTCAGTGCCTGTTCGACTTGTTCAATTGGGGCTGAAAGTAATTCTACAGTGGTAAATGCCACTGCATGATAAAATCGATCAGACTTATTCCCTGTCAGCAACGACAGCACGCCAAAAACGCTATTCTCCCGGAGCAGAGCTACCGTTATTTCTTCTCCTGCCTCATAGACTCTCGACAGTTTTACAGCACCCTTGAGAAGAAAATAAACTCGTTCGGCAGGATCTCCCGGAAAGAAGATCGTCTTATTCCGTTCAAATGTTTCCACGACTGGAGGAAAAGCCCCCGTTGCCATTTGACGAAAAACATTTGCTAGGGCTTTATCTTGTGTCACTATCATTTTCTCCCTTCCCCTACCCAATGCCAGAAAAACAAAAACTAATTACCTAAGAATACACCTGAAAAATCAATAGATCATCATTAAATTTTCTGTTTTTTCCTATACTCAAACGCGGAATTCCTAGTCTTTCGTTTATAATGATACATAATTGTTGTTCCGTTTAGCTAGTAATTATTGATAAGTAGTTTCACTAATTATAGTCTCAAGGTTTTGCCTCTAAAAATTGCCAATTTCTTGAGAATTTTTGTGAACATGGTCATGGTTTTTTGGGGGCTTACTGCTTATGCTTGGAGTATTTTGGAAAATCTCTAGCCCAACACAGTCAAACTAGACTCAGATTCTAGTATGCTCCTAATGATGAATTACATTAGCAATGTTTATGCTGAATCTATCTGGAAAAAATGCCCTAGTTACAGGTATTGCCAACAACCGTTCTATCGCTTGGGGAATTGCCCAACAACTGCACAAAGCCGGGGCTAATTTGGGCATTACCTACTTGCCAGATGACAAGGGTAAAATGGAAAAAAAAGTTTCTGAATTGGTAGAACCGCTCAGTCCTAGCCTATTTTTGCCCTGCAATGTTGAAAATGACGAGCAAATTCAATCTACTTTTGAAACCATCCGGCAAGAATGGGGGAAAATAGATATTTTAGTGCATTGTTTGGCCTTTGCAAAAAAAGAAGATTTGACTGGAGGTTTTAGTCAAACTTCTCGTTCTGGTTTCAATACAGCTTTGGAAGTTAGCACTTATTCACTGGTACAGTTAAGCGGTGCAGCCAAACCTTTGATGACTCAAGGCGGAAGTATTATTACTCTTACATATTTAGGAGCAGTTAGAGCAATTCCTAACTATAATGTCATGGGTGTGGCTAAAGCTGGTTTAGAAGCCAGTGTTCGTTACTTGGCCGCAGAACTCGGTCCTGAAAATATTCGCGTCAATGGCATTTCTGCAGGTCCCATTCGCACCTTAGCATCTTCAGCCGTGGGTGGTATTCTAGATATGATTCATCATGTTGAGCAAGTCGCCCCTCTCCGTCGCACCGTTACTCAATTAGAAGTAGGGAATACTGCGGCTTTCTTGTGCAGTGATTTAGCCAGCGGTATTACTGGACAAATCCTGTATGTAGATGCAGGTTATGAAATTATGGGAATGTAGTAACAGGCAGGAGTCAGGAGTCAGGAGTCACCGAGTCAGGAGTCACCGAGTCAGGAGTCAGGAGTCAGGAGTCAGAAAGAAGAAAGAAGTAGGGAAGAGAAATATTCCTTGGCAACTGACAACTAACAACTGACAACTGACAACTGACAACTGACAACTGACAACTGACAACTAACAACTAACAACTAACAACTGACAAATGACCAACAAACAAACTTCTCGGATAGCTTCAGTTCACCGCACTACTGGGGAAACAGATATTTACGTTACTATCAATCTTGATGGTACAGGGATATGTAAAGTTTCTACAGGTATTCCTTTTTTAGATCATATGCTCCATCAAATTGCTTCCCATGGGCTTTTTGATTTGGATATTCAAGCTCAAGGTGATTGGGAAATTGATGATCACCACACTAACGAAGATGTGGGGATTACTTTAGGACAGGCTTTATTCCAAGCTTTGGGTAGTAAAAAGGGAATCGTCCGCTTTGGGAATTTTCTTGCGCCTTTAGATGAGGCATTAGTGCAAGTTGCTTTAGACTTCTCTGGTAGACCGCATCTTAGTTATGGTTTAGAGATTCCTACTCAACGGGTGGGAACTTATGATACCCAGCTAGTGCGGGAGTTTTTTGTGGCGTTGGTGAATCATAGCCAAATGACGTTACATATTCGCCAATTGGATGGAATTAATTCCCATCATATTATTGAAGCTACATTTAAAGCCTTTGCTAGAGCAATACGAATGGCGGTGGAAATTGATTCCCGACGGGCAGAAACAATTCCTAGTTCCAAAGGTGTGTTTTGACACTCCCCGGTCTAAAGACACAGGGATTCTTGGTTCAACGAGACCACTTAAACTAGACTCCTTGCGTTATCCAGCCCAGAGGTGGGACTCTCCTCAAGCGTTAAAGCCTCGACTCCGCTCGGCTTTAACCCTGAGCGAAGCCGAAGGGTTAACTTTCGGTCTGCCCGACCGTAGTTGCATTGCTGCAAGTCCTGTTTAACTAGAAACGATTTGTTTCAAAATTCTGATTCGTGTTTCGACTTCGCTCAACACAAGTCTAGCTCCTATAAATCTTTTACCTACTGCGAGGAGGAAACTAGAACAATGCAATAGAACCGCATAGATTTAATTGTCAAGGTACAGATTACCGTTAGGCAGTTAGGTTTTTAGACAGGTTGATTACCTTTCCTGTTGATTGAGATTATAACATCAAATATAATCAATTTTTGACATACTCACCGACCTGAAGGTGCGGGGAAACACTTGACACTTCGCCAGAACACGCCACAAGTGGTCCTATCGTCCCTCCATGTCCGTTTAAAGTCTCCCAATGCCCTATGGCGACTATGACCAAATTTTAACATAAAGCCGTCCTGGAAGGACGGGGCTTGTGTCCCGTCTTTTCGGTCACTGGGGGATAAATCCCCAGAAGGCTTTCATTCCCGGCTTAAAAGACATCAACACCTAAAAAATTTTGGGATTTTTAGGTGTCAATTATGGGGTTTTCACCCTGTTTTCTTATAAAAATCCTCAGCATCGGTTAATCTATTAGTTAGCTCTAAATAGTCAGTAGTTGGTAGTTTCATCCCCATGAATTCTGTTGTAGACAACCCCGATTATCAACAAAATCCCCTAGATAAAAAACCCGTAGTCCTGACTTCTGAATTGCGAAAGGTCTATCGCACGGGATTTTGGCTCAATCAAAAAGTTGTATCGCTCAAAAACTGTTCTTTACAAGTGTACCCAGGAGAAACCTTTGGTTTGTTGGGTCCCAATGGTGCGGGTAAAACCACGCTGTTAAAATTGTTGCTGGGAATTATTCGCCCTACATCTGGACGGGGATTATTGCTAGGTAAACCCATAGGCAACGCTAAAGTCAAGCAGCATATTGGCTACCTCCCAGAAAATTCCTATTTATATGAATATCTGAGCGGTTGGGAATTTTTGCAGTTGACAGCGGGTTTATTTCAAATTCCCCAAAAGTTACAACGTCAACGCATTCCCCAATTGTTGGAATTAGTGGGGTTATCTCAATCTGATGCTCGCAAAAAGCAAATGCGGCGCTATTCTAAAGGGATGCTTCAGCGTGTGGGAATGGCACAGGCTTTAATTAATGATCCAGATTTGGTTTTTTTGGATGAACCCATGTCTGGACTTGATCCGCTGGGACGTTACCAAATGCGAGAAATTATTCTTTCGCTGAAAGCATCTGGTAAAACCATATTTTTTAATAGTCATGTGTTGAGTGAAGTTGAACAAATTTGCGATCGCGTGGCTATTCTTGCTCAAGGAGAATTAATCTGTTGCGGTTCTCTCAGTGAACTTTTAGGGAATCAAAACACCTATCATGTTAAAGGTCAAGGCGGAGACGGGGAAATCTTGAAAAAATGGATAGGTAATTTAGAATTTGGGGCTGATGGTTCTTGGCAGGGTATACTCCAAGAAGATTATTATGATTTTCTGTCTAGTTTGAGATTAATGGGGGGAAAAATTATCACTATGAATCTGTCACGTCAATCTCTAGAAGAGTTTTTTATCCATCAAATTCAAATCCGAAATCATCCCCTTAATTAGCACAAACAACTAGAAAATAAGAGGAATGAATCACCCATAAGTAGTAATTTTTGCGAATTATTTGATCATTCTAAAAATCAGTTACTTATGTGTTAATACTTCCTGATCAATTTAGGGCTATGACTGTACTATCAGTTGATAAATTTGTTGTTAATATAGGATCGAAAATTGTTATAAGTTAGGAAACTTAACCTGCAAAAAGCACTGAAAATATTTCCTAACCTCAAAGAAGATTTAAAATCAAATTCCTTACGCAACAAATTATTTATGTCCGGAAAACTAAAGATTTATTAGAAAATAAAATTGTTGAGTCACTACGATTCTTCAGTATACTCGATGTTAAAATGTTTCCGAATAACTCTAAATATCGCCATTTTCAATTCTCAGGTAAATATGCTTAATAAAGATTTGTGTAAATTTCTCACCCACTCAACGATGGGTTTAGCATTGTTAACAACAGTGAATATCATTTTGCCATCTGTGAGTTTGGCACAAAGACAGCCAGTAGCATCAACATCCAGTAGTATCGCTACAGATTATTTATTAGGCGGCGGCGATCGCATCCGTGTTAATGTATTTGAAGTACCAGAATATACAGGTGAATATCAAGTCCCTCCCGGTGGTTCAATTAATATGCCTTTAATTGGCAGTATCCCTGTTTCGGGACTAACCACAGAACAAGCTGCTGATACAATCGCCAGAAAATATGCTCGCTTTCTCAAACGTCCCCTGATTTCCGTCAACTTATTATCACCACGTCCCATCAATGTATTTGTTGCGGGAGAGGTAACAAGACCAGGTGCTTATACCCTCAGCTTAGAAGGAGGAGCAGGGAATAACCCCGGTGTCCAATATCCAACGGTATTAGCTGCATTAACCATAGCCCAAGGTGTGACACTGGCAGCAGATGTAACTCAAGTACAATTACGCCGCAAGGTAGGACGTTCTGGAGAGCAGACAGTCTCCTTGGACTTAAAGGAATTAACGCAAACAGGCAGAATATCCCAAGAGATTACTTTACGAGATGGAGATACCATCGTTGTCCCCACAGCTACCAGTTTGAATGTGGCTGAAGCCCGAAATTTATTTGCAGCTAATTTTGCCGCTAGTCAAACTTCACCCCGCTCAGTGGTGGTAATTGGTCAAGTTTACCGTCCTGGTTCTTATCTTGTTACTGCTGGAAATGCAGGTGGAGCAGAGGGTGGTGGTGCTGGTGGTGGTTTACCAACTGTAATGCGGAGTTTACAACTAGCAGGGGGAATTACGTCCATTGCGGATGTGCGGAAGATTAAATTACGCCGTCCTACCCGAACTGGTACGGAACAAACTATAGATATTAATCTATGGGAATTACTACAAAGCGGTGATATCAATCAAGACATTGTGGTGCAGGATGGAGATACAATTGTCATTCCTACAGCTACGGACATTAGTGCCGCTGAATCTACCCAATTAGCAACAACTACTTTGTCCCCAAATACTATTGAAGTGGGTGTAGTGGGTGAAGTCAAAAAACCAGGAGCAGTAAAACTACAACCGAATAGTTCTTTAAATCAGGCATTATTAGCGGCTGGTGGTTTCAATGATAGTAGAGCTAGTAAAGGAACTGTAGAATTAATTCGCCTCAATACCAATGGTACAGTTACTAAACGTCCAGTTAAAGTGGATTTAGCTAAAGGAATTAATGAGGAAACCAATCCGATCCTTCGCAACAATGATGTTGTCATAGTTGATCGCAACGGTTTAGCTAAAACTGGTGATAGAGTTAATACTGTAGCTGGTCCTCTAGGTACTATTTTGGGGATTATCAGACTATTCACTACTGGATTTTAGAGATCTCCGAGAATTAAATGTACGTGACTTGAAACCCTTGTAGAGACGTTCCATGGAACGTCTCTACGATCTTTTTCGGGGATGTCTATTATACATCTGAGTTTATTTTTTCAGCAATTTATGATTAGAGGTGTAGCGATCGCCTATAATGCGATCGCAGGTTTATCATTTTATAGTTACTGATTGGGAAATTACGCACTTAACCCATTTTAATTTACTGCAAGCTATAACCCTAATAATCAATTCTGCCCAAAGCTGAAGGAGGAGAATAATTCAATGGACCCAATAATTTTTATCATATTTTTAGCTCTAGTAGGTTATGCCTTGGCATCTGCAAAGATGGTAAATCAAGGGAATGTGGCCTTAGTTGAACGCTTGGGGCGGTATCATCGCAAACTTAATCCGGGAATCAGCTTTATCGTTCCTATTCTTGATCAGATTGTGATGGAGGATACAACCAGAGAGCAGTTGTTAGATATTAAACCCCAAAATGTCATTACTAAAGACGGAGTTTACTTAGAAGTTGATGCAATTCTTTACTGGCGGATTAAAGATATTGAGAAAAGTTTTTATGCCATTGATGATTTACAAACTGCCTTATCTAACTTAGCCACAACTACCCTCCGGGAAAATATCGCTCAGAATTCTTTAGAGGATACTAATATGTCTAGAGACGAGATAGACCGAAGCATATTAGGCGTATTAAATTCAATTACAGCCGCTTGGGGAATTGAAATTATCCGTTTAGATATTCAGAGCATCACTCCACCGGAAAGTGTCCGCAAGTCAATGGAAGCTCAACAAAACGCACAAATTAAGAAAAAGTCAGCTATAGAAGCCGCAGAAGGGGAACGACAAGCGGCAGTTAAACGAGCGGAAGGAACTAGAACATCTATAGAAATAATTTCAGAAGCCTTGCGGAATCATCCTGAAAGTAAGGATATTTTAAGGTATCTTGTTGCCCAAGATTATGTAGATGCTAGTCAAAAATTAGGTGAAAGCAATAATGCCAAAATTGTCTTTGTAGATCCTGCTAACTCAACAGAAATGTTTCAGGAATTGATTTCTGATTCAGTACAAGAAAATCATGGTAAAGCCAATGGCAATGGCAATGGCAATGGTAACGGTAACGGTAACGGTAACGGTAATGGTAATGGACTTAATTAACAACTAACAACTGACAACTGACAACTAACAACTGTACGGGCGAAGCATTTGGAGAACTATTTTTGGCAATGACCGATAATTTATCTTCCAAATGCTTCGCCCCTACTGACTCCTAACCTTCACGATAAATAGCATCTGCTACTAAAGTAACTTGTTGCATTTCGTGAACATCGTGAACTCGGAGGATATCTGCACCATTGAAAATGGCTGCACAACAGGCTGCGGCTGTTCCCCAAACTCGCAATTTCGGATCTGGTTGATTAAGAATATTACCTATAAAACTCTTACGAGATGCTCCCACCAAAATTGGAGAATTAAGTGTTTTTAGTGATTTTAAGCGGCGAAAAATTTCTAAATTCTGGTCATGGTTTTTAGCGAAACCAATACCAGGATCAATAATTATTTTATTTTTGTCAATTCCCAAAAGTGTAGCCTTTGTAATTTGCTCAGATAAAAAGTTATAAATATCAGCAATTAGATCTTCATAATCAGTACATTTTTGCATAGTTTGGGGAGTTCCTTGGATGTGCATTAAGACAATCGGCACATTTAAACTAGCAACAGTTGGCAACATTTGGGGGTCAAATGTTCCAGCAGAAATATCATTAACTATATCTGCTCCAGCGATAATTGCTGCTTTAGCTACTTCTGCTCTAGTTGTATCTATAGAAATAGGAATATCAATAATTGGACGTAGCAACTCCAAGACAGATAGCACCCGCTCAAGTTCTGCTTCTAGGGATATTTGTTCTGCCCCTGGACGGGTTGATTGTCCACCAATATCAATAATATCAGCACCAGCCGAAACCATTGCTTCTGCCTGGGTTAAAGCCGCTGAGGTGGTGTTAAATTTACCACCATCACTAAAACTATCCGGGGTGACATTCAAAATTCCCATGAGATAAGTCCGCTTTCCCCAGGTAAAACAGTGATCTCGGATAGTTAAGTTGTTAGACATGAAATTTTTTAACTTTTAATTGATGTATCCCCAATCCCCAATCCCCATTATTGATAGTTGACAATTCTGGCAAAACTATCAGCTTTTAGACTAGCGCCACCAACGAGAGCGCCGTCAATTTCTGGTTGTGCCATAATTTCATCAATATTATTCGGGTTGACTGAACCGCCATATTGGATAGGAACTAGGGGATTAGTTAATTGACTGCGAATTAAGCCAATTACCCGATTTGCTTCCTTGGATTCACAGGTATCACCAGTACCAATTGCCCAAATTGGTTCATAAGCAATAATTAGGTGAGTTTGATCAATATCTACCAAGTCTTTTTTTAATTGGTTGCTAATTATTGATTCTGTTTCCCCTGCGTCTCGTTGTTGTTTAGTTTCCCCAACGCAAAGAATGGGTGTGAGTCCATGCTTTTGGGCGGCTTTAAGACGGAGATTGACAGTTACGTCAGTTTCTCCAAAGAATTGCCGTCTTTCACTGTGTCCAACAATGACAAAACGCACACCGATTTCTGTGAGCATGGGGGCAGCAATTTCGCCTGTATATGCTCCATGTTCTTCCCAGTGGACGTTTTGTGCGCCCAAATTTACACGGCTACCATGTAAAGATTTGGACAGCAGGCTTAAGTCGGTGAAGGGAGGACATAATACCACTTCTCGTTCTGAGGGGGTTTCCTCCAGGTGAGGCAAAAATCCGCTTAAAAATTCTGCGGATTCTGCCTGGGTTTTAAACATTTTCCAGTTTCCAGCAATAACGATTTTCCGCACAGGTGATTTAATCAAGATTTTAATGCTACTAGATGCACTTTTCAATGTACTACTTTTTTAGGACTATTCACTAAGCAGAATTCACTGAGTCACAGAAATAGTCGTCAGTAGTAATATAGGCTGATGGTTGGTTTTTTAACTTAGATAGAGTTTTTGTATGAATCAAAAATTAAGTTATTTGCCAAAATTAGGTGAGCAGTTGCGCTTGATTACGTAAACGCAACTACTAAATTAAACTAACTGCAAACCAGCTTTTGCTTCTTTAGCAATTGCCTCTACTTCGTCATTTACCAAGGTTGCTAGAATAGATTTAGCTTCATCACTACCCAAACGAGTTAAAGCTTGTACTACTCTGTAACGTACTTGCCAATCTGGATTAGTGCTGTATGGAACTAGGAGAGGAACTGCTGTTGGATCTCCCAATTCACCAAAGGAACTAATGGCCGCAGTTTGAATTAAGCCATTATCGGAAGCCAGTGCTTGGGTAAGCAATTCAAAGGCTCGCGGATCTCCTAATTCTCCTAATGTCGCAATAATGCTAAACTGTACCAGCCATTCTGGTGTTTCTTGGTAAAGCTGTTGCAAGTCTTCAAAAGCGTCATGTAATTTCAGCGCACCTAAACAGTCTGCTGCGGCTGCTTGAACATCTGCTTCTGGATCATGAAGTAAACCTCGGAGGATATTCAAGGATAATGGTAAATCCTGTGTTCCCAGGGTATCCATTTGACTTACGGCCGAATAACGGACACGCGCACTTTTATCCTGAATGGCAATTTGGACTAATTCTAAACCGATTTGTGGTTCTAGTTCCCGAATTTGATTGACTGCACGCAAGCGATCGCCTAAATTGTCAGAACGCAGTAATTCTCTTATACTATCAGCAGACACACTCATTTAATTGTCCTTTGTCAGTTGTCAGTTGTTAGTAGGGGCGAAGCATTTGGAAGATAAATTATCGGTCATTGCCAAAAATAGTTCTGCAAATGCTTCGCCCGTACAGTTGTTAGTTGTCAGATAATATTTCTCTCCTTTGCTACTCTGCGGCCATAGTGCGAATAATATCACCACGAGTTAGAATACCAATTACCTTACCCGCATTGTCAAGGACTGGGAGACGATGAACTTTGTGATCTTGTATTAATTTTGCTGCTTCTCTTAATGGTTTATCAGGAGAAATAGTTAGGGGATTTTTACTCATAACTTCCCCTACGGTTTGTCCTAAAGCTTTATGTAAATCTCGTTCATAGGTTGCAGGATTTTGTAAATAAATCACACTATCCAAAATCATGATATATGCAGGGGGAGTTATACCAGTTTCTTGCCACATCAAATCTGTTTCTGAGATAATTCCGACTAATTTACCTGCGTCATCAATTACAGGTAAACCGCTAATTCGTTTTTCTGTCAGAATTTGGATAGCTTCTTTTAAGGGCGTTTGAGGATGGACAAGGATAGGATCACGACTCATTACGTCAGCAACGGTTTTAGACATTTTTTTACTTACACCTTTTATAAAAGTCTTTTTAACTATTGTAGGAAATTATTGGTAACAAATAAAATACAGTTAATAGATTGTTACTTTTCATTTTCAAAATAAACGTTGTTTTTGTTGAAAATAGGAATAATTTCCCCAGCCGACCCAAAATCAATTAAGATAGCAGTGGCATCATTTTGAATCATGAAAAACTACTAAAGCCTCCCCAATTTGCCGAATATAATTAACTGCTTCTGTTTCTGATAATTTCCGTCTTTTAACTAATTTTTGTAAGCAACCATAGTTTACAGATGCCCCAAAGAAAATATTTATGTTTATTTTGGCATATTCAGGTATAATTTGGGTAGATGTGTTGAATTAATTTGAGGTTAATAAAAAAATGACACAGGAATTCATAGACCTCAGAAATAGTATTTTAGAACAACGTTATGCAGATGCTTTAGGTATTATAGATGAGTTAGAGGGGATGGGTAGACAAGCGATTTTAAGAAATATTCAATCCTTCTTAGTTAGATTAATGATTCATCTTATCAAGAATCAAGTAGAACAACGGTTAACTAATTCTTGGGCAAATTCAATTCGTGGTTCAATTCGAGAAATCAAGAAAATGAATTTGCAGGATAATAAAAATTCTTATTATGTCAAGATAGATGAATGGGACTTAATCCTAGAAGATGAATTTGAAGAAGCTATTCGTGATGCTAGTGATGAGGTAATGAATGGTATTTATAGTCCATTTAAACTTGCAGAAACAGTAGATAAAGAACAGATAATTAATCAATCAGGAATTCTATTGAAATTGACTTATGAATATTCAGTGAAGGAATTACCAGCAGTAATTGATGATTATTTAACTCAGTTACCTGGTGGTGAAGATTGGAAGTTAGGGAAAAGATGAAGCAAATTATAAATTACTACATCCCTACAAATGTAAATTCTAATTTATCAATTTCCCTGATGATATTTTCTCAAAGCCGCAATAATTTCCCCATTGGCTTCTGGAAAAGTAAAATTATCCAATTCATCCAAACTTACCCAGCGAATTTCATCACATTCTATGGCTTGAGGAACACCCGCTAAATGTTGAGAATGATGAACCGTCAAAGTCACCCGCAAATGAGCATAAGTATGATCAATAGTAATTAAATGTTCTCTAACTACAATTTCTATACCCAACTCTTCCGAAATTTCTCGTTTAATACATTCTTGAATAGTTTCACCAACTTCAATTTTCCCCCCTGGAAATTCCCATAAACCACCCATTGTACCTGTAGGAAGTCGTCTATCAATTAAAATCTGTTTTTGGTCATTCCAAATAACAGCAACACCAATAATTTTATGAGGAATAGAAGAACTACTTTCATTCATATAATTACTCAGTACCAATAAATAAAAAAACTCAGTAGACTAATTATATATCTACCGAGTTCATATTTATTTTGAGAATTTTGCTAAGAGGGTGTTTGATGTATTAATAAATTAAATAAAAAATAACCCTTGGATCATAATCAAAATTATTGTAAAAAAAATAGTTGAGAATATCAAGTCCTGAAATGAACGTTTTTAGGGGCAATTATTGAGAATATTCTCAAGATTATTGACAATAGAGAGGAATGCGCTTTTTTTTGAAAATCTGATTGAAAAAACTTATAGGTTTTGGAAAAAACCATAAGTTAAAAAGTAGTTGGGTTGACTGGAGAAAACCCAACTTGCTAATTATCAAGTTACGGTAATCATCATACCTGCACTTTCATTCCCTAATCTATCCACAGCACAGACTGCATAAGTTCCTGGTAGAACTGTCGCAAAGGTAGTACCAGCGGATAAAATGCGTTGAATTAGCCAATTATTGCTATTTTGCAAATACAGAGTCCAAGAACGCACAGGTTGATCATCTCCTGCTTCCCAGTTTAATTTACCATCCATAAACTTGAGGTTTTTGGGAGGTGGTGGCGTAATGGAACTTTGCCATGACATAGTGGGAATTAAGGCAGGTGTGGGATAATAGGTTTTAAATTGGTCAGCGATGCCTTGGCGATTTTCCTGAATGCCAGTCATACTAAAAAAGATATTACCTAAAGACAAATTACCTGCTAAATTCCGAGAAATCTGAATTTGCTTGGCAATTTCGCTATTTTTCCATTCCTTACCATCTAATTGTCCGAGATTATTACCTGCATAGATGTGACGCTGTTTAGTATTGATTTCGGTCCACCATTGCAGTAAAGTTTGATAGGCTTGTTTGGTTTGGTCAGTACGCCAGTAGAGTTGAGGAGCAATATAATCTATCCAGCCTTGCTGTAACCATTTTTTAGAATCTGCATAGAGGACACTGTAGGCATCTAAACCGACAATTCCCGCAGGTTCTCCAGAACGATAAATACCAAAGGGACTAATTCCAAACTTTACATGAGGTTTGGTGGCTTTAATTCCTTGAGAAAGTCGCAATACCATTTGATTGACGTTTTCGCGTCGCCAATCTTCTATATTTAGTTTACCCCCACTGGTTTGATATGCTGCGTAGGTTTTATGATCAGGAAAAGGTTGACCAGATATGGGATAGGGGTAAAAATAATCATCTAAATGAATAGCATCTAAATCATAACGACGGACAACATCAATAATGACGTTGTATGCTCTGTCCTGAACGACTTTTGCACCGGGGTCCATCCATTGTTGAGTACCCCATTGATAAACAACTTCGGGGTTTGTAACTGCAATGTGGGGACGAACGGTAGAAACTTGACTATTTGCTCTAGCACGATAAGGATTAAACCAAGCGTGTAATTCAATATTGCGTTGATGACATTCGGCGATCGCAAACTCCAAAGGATCATAAAATGGTGATGGGGCTTTTCCCTGAGTTCCCGTTATCCAAGCACTCCAAGGTTCTAATTCCGAAGCATATAAAGCATCACCTTCTGGTCTTACCTGCAAAACTAAAGCATTGAAATTCAAAGCTTGTAACTGTTTAATAATCGCTAATAATTCGGCTTTTTGCTGTTCCACAGCCAGTCCCGGTCGAGAAGGCCAATCACTATTCCATACAGACGCAACCCAAGCCCCCCGAAATTCCCGCCGATGATTTAGCTTAACAGTATGAGCAGTGGTAGGTTTAGGGATGGTTGGAGGAACAACAATATAATCAGTCGGGATTTTTTCCGCTTTTCCTAAATATACTAAAGCCTGATAAACCATTACTGCGACTTCTGCACGAGTAGCGGCTGTTTTGTAATTAAGTATTTTTCTGTTCGGATAACTAACTACCCAACCAGCACGAGTTGCTAACGCGACTTGATTAATCCCATAGTAAGGAATTAAAGATCCATCTTGATAAATTTCTGCTAGTTTACTTACTAAATCTAGGTCAACTTGACCAGCAAGTTCTAAGCCATTGACCATTGCTACTAAAGCATCACCTCTAGCAATACCTTCATCTATCCCAAACCGCCGATTTGGATAACCCGTTAAAAATCCAGTTTCATAGACCTTTTTAATCGCGTTTATCGCCCAATGCGTCTGGGGAACATCTACAAAAGGTACATATTCCCGTTTGACAGGCAGGGAAAAAATTGCAGCGATAATAGCTGCAAATTCAGCCCGAGTCACAGGGTTATTAGGGCGATAAGTTCCATCAGAATACCCGCTGAGAATTCGCCGTGCTGCTAAAGCTTCAATAAACCCTTGGGACCAATGACCTTGAATATCCGAGAATCTTATAGAACTAGATACCATATTGAATGAGATAGTTGCATCCTTTGTTAATTTAGCAATATTTAAGTCATAGCTGCTAAGGGACTTCCGGGAAATAAATTATCCCAATAAATAAATGAACAAACGAACCACAGAGGCACAGAGAACACAGAGAGAGAAGAAATAGAGAGGGTTTTTGCGTTAGTTTTGGGACATTTTTTTATTTGGAAGTCCCTAATGACAGTAAAGAAAAATTCCTCAAACTCCTCCTCTCTGAGCCTCTGAGACTCTGCGTGTTAGCGAAGCGGGGCGAAGCCTAAAAAAATTATCCCTTCCTCCCAACAGCAACACAATAAAGAGCAGCATGACGTTCTCCATCAATACCCAACATAGCATTCAAACCCAGATCATGAAATCCACCAATACAAAGACTGTCCAGCCCCAATTGCCCAGCCATTAAGCAGATATTTTCAGCTTGATGACCAGCTTCTAAAAGTGCAAAGCGGTAGCCCCGCGCCCCATATTTGCCCATTGAACGCATAAAAACCGATGTGAATACAAACAGAGCATTGGCATTGAGAATGTAATCTTGCTGCAATAATGGTTCTACAAAATCTGTTGGGACTGCATCATTTACCCAATGTAACCCGTGTCCGCGAGGTTCATAGTGATATAGTCCGCTAACCAAACCTGCTACCGCTTGTGTGGATACGAACACCTCCAGAGGATAAAGTCCCCCCGCAGAAGGAGAGTTACGAGCCTCATAGCATTGACCATCCACTTCCCGCAGTCCGTTGAGTCCACATCCTGAGTCGAGCAGTTGAGCTAAGGCGACAAGTGGCATTACCTGATGCTCAAATAATCGCACAGAAGTACGTCGCGCTAAAAGCTCAGACAGCGGGTTATCACGTGGTGCTTTTGGCAATTCCAGAAAAGGAGCTTCTGGCAGATATCGCAGTTCAGTAGCCGGAACCCGCTTAACATAACTTTTAGGGACTGGAGAGTTTAAATGATAGAGAAGAGCTAACTCCAGAGGTTCATTGGCTGTGTGCATTGTGCTAATTTCCTCGTTTTAACAAACTATCACCTATCAGCATTCAACTATACTCAACACGGCTTAATTATTTGATTTAAGCGGGTAGGGGTTTAGCATTGCTAAACCCCTACAAATCTAGTAGTCTGTCAATCCAAAAATGACGGACTGTAGTGTGAGCGTCTCGCTCACGCGGGCAAGATGCCCTGTAGTGTGAGCGTCTCGCTCACGCGGGCAAGACTTGTACTGAGCTTGTCGAAGTATGCCCGCACTACCAAAAACCCGTCAAAATAAATTTGACAGACTACTAGGTTTTTTGTGATTTTACAAAAGTCCATGTCCCAACCGTTTTGAGTATAGTAAGCTAATTCTGGGTTTAATCAACAACCCGCTGACGGCTGTTTTAAGCCATAGGATGTGGGCAGGGATTTAAGTCATTTTCGGTCCGTCCGCCACCATAACCCAACCTTTCTGGGACCTCGAATAACCGCCGAGTCCCCAGT
The DNA here is from genome assembly GCF_009712025.1 of Dolichospermum sp. UHCC 0406. NCBI lineage: Bacteria > Bacillati > Cyanobacteriota > Cyanophyceae > Nostocales > Aphanizomenonaceae > Dolichospermum > Dolichospermum sp. UHCC 0406. The sequence goes on along the minus strand of NZ_VILA01000001.1, from coordinate 42,422 downwards.
GGTTCTTGTCCATAACCAAAATATATAGGGACTATTTCACTGGCTAAAGTCCGCACCACTCGAAAACCAAGAGAGGCGATATCAGGGGCAGTAATTTCCACTACATAAGGTTCAACACCTACTGAATTTAACTTGGCAACTACTGATTGCAAATTCTCTGCTTCAGACTCAGATTCATAAGTTGGTAAATATTCAACTTGGCAAGATTGGTCATGGTGAAATAGAAAATCCAACTCACCTAGCCGAGCCGTCGTGTAAAAGAAAGCGTTGTGATCATCTAAATTCTGAATATCACTATATTGATGGAGATTAGCCCCAGCGCCAGTTTTCATCCGTTCTATGTCACCAAAGCGAGCTTGACAAACTTCAAAAACTGCCTTGTGGAAAGCCGTTGGTGCATCAAGATGACATCCCATACCAGTGGACACAGCGGGACCTTTGCCCGAACGGTCAATTAACATGGCCATGAAAACTGGGACTTGAATATCAGTAGTTAACTCGAAGACAACTAACTCAATGCCAAAGCGGGCATAGTGACGGGCAATTTCCGTCTCAATTCCTGGCAGGTGGTCGAAATAGATGCGCGGGGCAGGGAGGCGATTTAACCAGGTAATGATGAAAGCATCACGCTCAATTAATTCACACAAACCCCGGTAGGCAGCAAACTCCCAAGATGGTCCACTAGCCATACCGTTAGAACTAACAGGTAAAATATGATCTCCTGGTTGGTCGCCACCCCAGTCTAAATAAACCAAGAAGGCTGGAACTAAAACCTGTTGCTTACTGGTTAAGGAAAGGGCATTCATCCACGAAGTCTGCGTTGTGGGATTAAAGGCCGGGAAAGGGAAAGTTGGGTGAGAGTATTGTTGGTCAGAAAAAGGAGAAAAAACGGTCGAAGGGACGGCACGATTACCTAATTCTTCGTAGCTACTAACAATTATTTGCCGATAATCAACAATACCACCGCAGTATCTTTCTATAGCTTCGCCCACAGCCCCAAAAATGGCTTGTTCATCCGTCATGCCCCTACCGACACCGTAGCGTAAATCATCAGACTGTTTACGAAGCTGAAAATTTGCTAATTCGGCTTGCCACAAAACGGGAAAATCGAACTCTGTATAAGGCTTGGTGAATCTATCTAAGGAGCGGATAACGCCAGTATGGGGGCTGACTAGATCTTGCCAACGGGGACGTGCAATCGCTGTATTCACTGTGTTCTCTCCTATCTTTTTCCGTTCCCTGTTCCCTCTTCCCTGCGATGCACTGAGCTTGTCGAAGTGTTCCCTTTCTGTGTTGAACAATGGGGACAACCTGGTTTTTTGAGGACAACGTTATGAGTAAGTTTTGTGCCAAGTAAGTCTATATGTAGTAGTTTTCCGTCAGTAGCGATCGCCAAACCGAGCATCATTTTCACAGCCTCAAGAGCTAAATAGCTACCCACCAACATCTGACCTATCGGTAAATTTTCCCGTAGCCGTGGTTGAGAACGTCGTTCTCGGTTGAGCAACTGTTCAACCGCCAATTCCGCCTCTGGAAACTTGGAACAAGCCATAGACCGCATCCGATAGCATAGATAACAGGGTTTGTCCTGGGAAAAAACCAACGGACCGACAGTTCCCTCCACCCCAGCCGCTCCACCCGGTAGCAATGGGCGCTGCATCTTCAAGCATAGTCTGTTCAGACGATAGGCTAGATTCACAGATACGGCATCAGTAGCGACAATTACAAGGTCAACGTCCTCCAGCAAAGAAGTGATGGTTGCGTCGTCATTTAAACCATCTGTGACAATCTCAGCCTCGGTGATTCCGCCAATGGACTCAATCTGTCGCGCTGCTTCTACACTGCGAAAAGTGCCAATTTTATTCAATCCCGAACCTGACATCATCAGGGAATCCGCCGGCAGGATACAGGCATCATCACACAAACGGACAAAACCAATCCCAGCAGTAGCTAGGTTAATTGCTGCTATCAGTCCCGAACCTCCCAGTCCAAAAACAGCAATCCTCGCATTGGCTAAGTTTTTTCGAGCATCTTTTTGGTCAAAGCCTAATTCATGATAAAGGCTGATTTGAGGAAGTAAATAAGCACGACTATCTAAATCATTTGTATTTTCTAGAGACTCTTCTACTAGGCGATTGTCCATCAAAAACTCTAAACATTGATTTAGGGAAGAATCTGTCAATTGTTCGCCAATTGCATTGCGGATTTCTCCTATGGTTCGAGAGCCGTCTAGTAAAGGTAAAACAATGTTTTCCACATTATGTAAAGCTTGACCTTTTACTCTCAAAGTTCGCCGTGTCGTATTGAAGATCATACTTTCTTCGCCACTACAATCTGACGGCATCACATTAATAACAACGTGTTCTAATAGCCGTAACCGCTTACCATCATTTAATTTCATAAAATTGGTTTTAGGAATTGAATGCTTGTCAGTGCGTTTTCTAGATGCAGAGACGTTCCATGTAACGTCTCTACATTCTGTTATTTCTCTAGGTTTAGTTAGTATCCAAATCCAATTTCATCAGTGTCCTCCAATACACCTGATACTGTTGCATGACCAACACCACCACCACATCCACCACCACCACCACATCCACCGCCACCGCCGCAATGTCTACAGTGTCTGCAATGTCTACAGTGTCTACAGTGTCTACAGTGTCCACATCCACCACCACCACCACCCCAATTAGCAAACCATCTTTGGGTGGTTTCAGAGTCGAATTCTCCCGACATTGCTAATTTTTCTAAAGCTGCTATTTCCTCCTCAGACAACAGAAGTCTTTCTAGTTTGTCTGCTTGATCTACCAAACGCATTTCTATATATATTGGTTGGTCGAGTGTTTTTTCTGCAAGCATTGTCATCTACTCCTTTGAACTTAAATTTAATAACCTGTTTGCAAATCTCTATTCAAGTTGATAAAAAGCTGGAATGATATTTTTCAATCAACCAGTTTTCACAAATTCTTCAAAATTACACTAGTCCACAACGGCGTAAGTCAACTAACCATTAAAGATTCATAAAAAGCTTATACAATCTGCTTTTTTAATTTTTAATTGTTAATTTTTAATTCCGCCCTGCGGTATTAGTCCACAAAAGAGCAAAATCACTTTCTGATTAGTGTGGGGAACTATCAGATGGGATTTATATTCTGTAAAACCTTGTCTTTTATGAAAATTGCTCTTTTCGGAGTCGCCAATTATGTCTTTGTTTGCTTATCCGATTCTTACAAGAATATCTTTTTCTAGATAATTTTCTTCTTTCTTAAGTAGTATTGTTTTATCTCTTGATAGAGGAGGAATAAATTTATGAAATCGTGCTAATGGTGAATGAAAATTCTTGTAACAGAGAATAATTTTATAGTTAAAGCGAATTTACAATAATGCTTATGACCGATTTAAAAGCGTAGCTCTATTTCTTTATAATTACTCCTTTAGTAAGGTTATCAGACTTGATTACTTTTCAGGATTTATCTAAAAATAGCAAATAAAATATCTGATCATCCTTTAATGATCAAGGTTATATTGGTTCTAGGCTGTTTTGATATCCGTGAAAATTCTGAACAACAGACATTTGAAAATTTTTGAAATATTCATCCCTAAGAAGTGGAGAACAAAATTTTTCAAAAGTAGAATATTAAAGTAATAGATAGCAGAATCCGAAAAAATTCCTGATCAACTTTGCAGCGACTGATTGCTGGTTAAGTTGGAAAAGGATAAAATTTGATTCTTGAAAAATAAACTCTCTCAAGTGATAAATCTAGTTATTACTCAGAAAATATCAAACTTTTGGAAATCAGAGAATTATCTAACCCTTTATAAAAATTCAGGTTTAATTAATGAGCGATTTAAGAGTTTGGGCTGGAGACTACACTAGAATTTTATTTCGTTCTTTACCCTTGTTATGGACAGCAGCACCTCAAGAAATGGTGTTTTTAATTGCTGTGACTTTATTGCAAGGGTTTCTTCCTGGGGTTAGTGTTTGGATTACCAAACTGGTAGTAGATACTGTGGCTACAGCCTTAACAACTGGTCAAGCATTAGATGATTCAATTTTGTGGTATTTGGTAGCAGCATGGGTGGGAGCTTTGCTATTAGAAAACCTTCTCTATCCTTGGATATTGGCACTTCAAGGAAATCTCAATGATAAATTAGCGGCGCATATTAGTTTATTATTAATGCGAAAAGCTGATAGTTTTGCCGACTTGAGCCGTTTTGAAGATGCTGAATTTTATGATGAGTTACAAATTCTGCAACAACAAGTTAGCTATAAACCCTTAAACTTAGTTGAGAACTTGGTGGAATTAAGTCGCTCATTGATTACTTTAATCGTGGTAATTGGGCTATTAATTCCCCTGGCTTTTTGGATACCATTGGTAATTGCGATCGCTACTATACCCCAAATAGTAGTTTCTTCCCAATATGGTAGAGAGATTTGGATCACCTTATTTGAAAACAGTCCTCAAGCCCGAAAAATGCAGTATTACACCTCTTTAATGCTAACTGACACCTATGCCAAAGAAGTTAGATTATTTCAGCTAGGTGCATTTTTTATGCAGCTTTACGGACAAGCATTTCAATCGTTACATCAATCCATGGGTCATTTGCGAGGTAAACAAGCATTTTGGTCATCTAGTTTAGCTATTTTGAGTACATTAGGAAACGGATTTTCTTTCTATTGGGTAGTCAAACAAGCCTTTAGAGGACTGTTAAGTCCAGGAAGTGTACTTCTGTTCGTACAATCATTAACTTACTTCCAGAATAGTTTAGAAAGATTTGTCAGTCATTGGTTGGATTTGTTCGAGAATATTATTTATATGCAGCAGTTTTTCAACTTTCTCGACAGTCCTACCCCCATGGTATTGAACATACCCGGAGAAAAAATCCCCACTCCGATTCGTGCAGGTATTACTTTTGAGCAAGTTGATTTTCACTATCCAGATGGTAGATTAGCACTCAAGGATATTTCTTTTACCCTTTACCCAGGACAAACAGTCGCTATCGTTGGCGAAAATGGCGCAGGTAAAACCACTCTAGTCAAACTATTAACGAGGCTTTACGACCCCACCACAGGACGGATTATGGTTGATGGGATAGACCTTAGAGATTTAAATTTAGAACAGTGGCGGCGGCAAATTGCGGGGGTTTTTCAAGACTTTGGCCATTACTCACTTACCTTGGGCGAAAATATTGCATTAGGAAATTTAGCAGCGTTAGAACATCGAGAGATTCTTAGATATGCAGTAGAAAAAGCCGATATCGTCAAACTAGTTGATGATTTTCCCAGTGGGGAAGATACACAATTGGGTAAACAGTTTGGCGGTACAGAACTTTCTGGAGGACAGTGGCAAAAATTAGCTCTAGCTCGTGCTTTTGTTCGCAAAGAAGCCCAACTACTACTTTTAGATGAACCTACCGCAGCCCTTGACCCCCGCAGCGAGTGTGATTTTTACCTGCGGTTTGTGGAACTAGCTGAAGGCAAAACTACCATTCTGATTACCCACAGATTAGCCTCGGTGCGAATGGCTGACCGGATTTTAGTCCTCAAAGATGGTCATTTAATTGAGGATGGTACTCATCAAGAACTTTTACAACTAGGAGGAGAATATACATCCCTATGGAATATGCAGGTAGAACAGTACGGAGTGTAATATCAAAAATTATGTTTCGCGCAAAGACGCAAAGGAGCAAAGACGCAAAGTTTTAGATTCCTCAGTATGCAAGGTACACATCAGCTATGAAGATCAAAAATCCGATTCCTTGGCTCATTGGGCTGACTGCATTTGGTTTATCTGGAATGGGTATTGCTTACTTCAGCCATTGGTATCAACCCAGCAAAAATGATATTACAGATTTAACAGTCCCTGTCACTACCAGCAACTTAAACATTAAAATCAAAACCAATGGAGTTGTCCAACCAGTTCGCAAAATTAATATTAGCCCAAGAGAAGCCGGTCGAATTGCCAAACTCTATGTAGATGAAGGTAGTTCTGTCCAAAAAGGACAATTAATCGCAGAAATGGAGCGTCAAGCCTTTCAAGCCCAGGTGAATCAGTATCGAGCGCTGTTATGGAAGGCAAAAGCCGAATTACAAGAAAAGCGTAAGGGTTACAGACCGGAAGAAATTGCCATAGCTCAAGCTGATGTGCGTAAGTACACGGCGCAAGTGAGGGAAGCTCAATCTCGCTTGGCATTAGCCTCTCAACGAGTCAAGCGCAGGCAATATCCTACATCTCAAGGAGCAGTATCCCGTGATGATTTAGATGCCGTCTTGAACGAAGAAAAAAGCGCTAGGGATAACTTACAACAAGCTAAATTTAGTCTGATATCTGCCCAACAACAAGTGAAAAAACTACTTTCCGGTTATCAAACTGAGGAAATTACCAAAGCTGGTGCTGAAGTAGCTCAAGCAACTGCCCAATTACAATTTTACGAAAATCAGTTAGAAAATACTTTCATTCGCGCCCCTTTTGCTGGCTTAATTACCCGACGTTTTGCCCAAGCAGGTGACTTCGTAACTCCAAATACTTCTGTTTCTACCAATGAAGGGGGAACTAGTGCCTCCATTGCTGAATTATCCAGTGGTTTGGAAATAGAAGCTAAAGTTCCCGAAGTGAATATGGCGCAAATTCAGAAAAATCAGCCTGTAGAAATTCGCCTTGATGCTTTTCCTGATCAAGTTTTTCAAGGGAAAGTCCGTCTGATTGCTCCTAGAGGAGTTAAGGAAGAAAATGTCACTTTTATGCGAGTCAAGATTGCTTTGGCAACGGGTCAAGATAAACTCAAGGTAGGGCTAAATGTGAAGTTAACTTTTTTGGTGAATGACATTCGCAATGCCTTGGTTATTCCTTCGGCTGCGGTGGTTTCTGGGAAGGGAGGGCAGGTGGGTGTACTGTTACCAGATAAAGATAATCAAGCAAAATTTCATCCTGTACAGGTAGGAATTACTTCTGGTGATAAAACGCAAATTTTGAGCGGGCTTTCTGAGGGTGAACGGGTTTTTATTCAACCACCGGCTAATCAATTAATTGATGGTATTGATCGTGTTACTGGATCTTAGGGACTTCTAATAAAAAATATTTAAATAAACGAACCACAGAGGCACAGAGGACACGGAGGAATGAGAGTTTAAGAGATTTTTTGTGTTAGGTGGTTGGGTGTTTTTTATGTAAGTTTCTCTTTTTATGAGTTTAAATTATGAATTTGCTGGAAAGTGTGAACATGGCTTTTGCAACTCTTGCTGCTAATAAACTCCGTAGCGGATTAACTATGTTGGGAATAATTATTGGCAATGCTTCAGTTATTAGTATGATTGGGATTGGACAGGGCGCACAGAATCTTGTGTTGGGTAAACTTGAGGCGTTTGGAGCAAATCAACTGACGGTATATAGCACTTTTGAAGATGATGAAGGCATGAAATTTCCTGATGCTCAATTGGTGTTATCAGATGCAGAAGCAATTAAAGCTCAAGTTCCTAGTGTTAGCAAAGTTGCGCCTATAGATGAGCAAAAAATGTCAATTAGTTTTAATAACAAGTTAACATCAACAACTGTTAAAGGCACTACGTTCGATTTGCTTGCTGTGCAGAATCTTACTCTTGTCACTGGCAGAATGTTTAACCAAATACAACAGCAAGAACAGGCTCAAGTTACTGTTTTGGGTGCAGAAACTAGTCGGAAACTTTTCGGCGATGAAAATCCTGTAGGGCAAGAAGTTCTCATTAATAATATATCGTTTCAAGTGATTGGTTTATTGCAATCAAAGGGTGCATTTGGTGGGGAGAATTCTGATCAAACTGCTATTGTTCCCCTCACAACATTTGCTAATAGGTTAGTGGGACGCAGATCAATATCTGATATTCCTCTCAGTTATATTTTAGTGACTGCCAAAAATAGAGATAGTATTCGCGCCGCAGGTTTTCAAATTACTAATATTCTGGCTCGACTACATGGGAAAAAAGATGTGGCTGTTTTTGCTAATAAGAAGTTTCAAGAATTGGTAGTTCAGGTAACTGGTGTTTTGTCATTATTATTGGCATTAATTGCGGCTATTTCTTTGTTAGTGGGTGGCATTGGTATTATGAATATTATGTTGGTTTCTGTGACTGAACGTACTCAAGAAATTGGGTTGCGTAAGGCAGTTGGGGCAACTCAGAATGATATTTTAGCGCAATTTTTAATTGAGGCAATTATTCTCTCTCTTTCTGGCTGTTTGCTAGGCATAATTGTAGGAGTTGGGGGAACTATGCCGTTAGCCTTCTTCACGCCTTTGACTCCTCAATTTCCTCTATATGCGATTGTTGTCGCCGTGGGAATATCCGGGAGTATAGGCTTGATTTTTGGTGTATTTCCAGCCCGACAAGCAGCAATGTTAGACCCAATTGTTGCCCTGAGAAGTGGGTGATTATTGAGATTTTTTACGTCACTCCTTCCAATTCCTCATCAGTCAAATCATATAACTTTCGCAACTTATCCAACTTATCTCCATCAGCTTGCCATAAACCGCGTCCCGATGCTTCCAACATTCTCCCCACAATATTTCTAAAAGCTTCAGGATTGGCTTTGCGTAATTTTTCCGCCATTTCTGGATCTAAAGCATAAGTTTCTGCGGCTTGATCATAAACCCAATCATCTTGAAAATCAGCAGTACCACCCCAACCAATTAAAGCCGTCATGCGTTGGGAAATTTCAAAAGCACCACCAGAACCTTGATTAGCCATTGCGTCAGCCCATTTGGGATTTAATAACTTAGTTCGGTATTCCATTCGCAATAAATCATCTAAATTGCGGGGTGTGGTGTCTTTAGAAAAACTTTCGACAAAACTGGCTTGTACTTTTTTTCCACTTTGCTTTTCGGCAGCTTTTTTCAAACCTCCCGTATTGGCATAATATTCCTGAATATCAGTTAAACCATATTCTACCGAATCTATTTCTTGAATAATGCGATCGCTAGTTTTTAATAATGTCTGCAATATTTCTGGTCTAGCTTGTCCTTTATCATTTCTACCATAACTAAAAACATTGCGACTTTCCCAAGTATCCCCCAACTCTTCGCCAGATTCCCAATTACCATCAACAACTCTATCATTAACCAAAGAACCAAAATCACCAGAGGGATTAGAAAACAATCTTGCGGAAGAATTTTCCACACCTTGGGCTTTTAAAATCAAAGCGTGTTTTCTAATAAAATTCATTTCCTCCGGTTCATCAATTTCCGCAGCCCGTTGAAATAAATCATCCAATAATTCAATGATATTCACAAAACTATCCCGGAAAATACCCGATAGATTTGCTAACACATCAATGCGCGGATGTCCAACATCAGCAAGAGGTTTTAAATCATATCTAACAATGCGTCCAGTTCCCTCCTTCACAGGTTCAGCACCCACCAATTCCAAGAGAATTCCCAAAGATTCACCCTTAGTCTTAATAGCATCCAAACCCCATAATAAAACTGCTACAGTTTCGGGATATTTCTTATTTTCATCTAAAGACTGAGAAATAATTTTCTTAGCAATTTCCTTACCCCGTGCAAAAGCAGCAGGAGAAGGCATTCTATAAGGATCTAAAGCATGAATATTCCTACCCGTAGGTAACACCCCAGCACCATCCCTTAACAAATCCCCACCAGGTGCAGGAGGAATAAACTCACCATTTAAACCCCTTAAAAGATTCGTTAACTCATCAGTAGACTGATTTAATAACCTTGTAATTTCCTTTCTTTCTTCTTCCTTTCTTCCTTCGTGTTCTTCGCTTCTATATCCCTCCGGGACGCTGCGCGAACGTGGTTCATTCTCTCCCCCAAAATAAGCATCCAAATAACCAATTAACTCCTCCTGATTTGGTGCTTCACCTAAAGTATGTAAACCAGAAGAAAAAAGACGATTTTCGAGAACTTGCAGATACTCATACAACTTCACCAAATAATGATCAAAAGCGTGATTACTAAACATCCTCACATTTTCCGGCGTAAAGGGAATACCCAACCTTTTCGCATCATCAAAAGGACAATCCACCTCCAAACCGGTATCAACTATCTTTTTACAAATGCCTTCTTTTAACAGATAATTCTTTTCTGGATCTTCTCGATATTCAGCAATTAAATCGCGGATATTTACCAATTCCTTATACAAACCAGCGCGTCCATAGGGAGGGACATTGTGAGAAATTAACACACCATAACCGCGACGTTTGGCTAAAATTGATTCTGAAGGATTATTTGCGGCATAAATGTAGAGATTGGGCATATTTCCTAAGAGAATATCAGACCAAGAATAGCCAGTATTTCCTAATGGTGAACCTGGCAACCATTCTACCGTTCCGTGCATTCCAAAATGAACAACTGCATCAGCTTGAAAATCGTTTTGTAACCATTTATAATAAGCTGCATATTGAGGATGGGGGGTTAGATCTCTTTCAAACATTAACCGCATGGGATCTCCTTGAATTCCCAAAGGTGGCTGGACACCTATCCACACATTTCCTAATTGTACACCACCAATATTAAACTCGTCTCCATAGGTTTTAATGCCGCTACCAGTGAGATATTTCCATTGTTTTTCAATGCGAGATGTAAAAAGATAGCCTAACCATTTTTCTAATGTTCTAGCATTAACAGTTGTGATGTCTTTTATGTTATTTTCTACCAGGGGATTAATTTCATCCGCTGCTTTAATTTGGCGAATTAATTCTTCACCATCTTCGGGAATTTCACCAACTGTATAACCCTGTTCTTTCAGTGCATGAAGTAATTTAATTAAACTGCGAGGAACGTTTAATAATGCAGCAGTTCCTACAGCACCATAACCAGGGGGAAAACCATATAAAATAATGGCAATTTTCCGTTGAGAAATAGGTTTTTGGCGGAGAGAAACCCAGCTTTTAACTCTATTAGTTAATCGCTGTATTCGTTCAGGAACTAAATAAATTTGTTCCCCAACTAAACCACCGAGAGGAATTGTATCAATTGCGCCATCTAATTCTGGCAAAGCATATAAGACAACACTTTGCAGACCGCCTACGCCTTGCCTTGTCCAAGAATGAATGTCTTGAATTAATAAGGGTGCAGCGACGATATACGGGACATTTTTAGCTGTGAGAATGCGTTTAGCTACTTCCACCTGTCTTCCGGCTTCCATTGAACCAGCCGGACCACCAACCAGGGGAAAACCAATGGTAGAAACTATGGCATCAATTTTTACCGATTCTGCGGAAAGGGAAAGGGTTTCAATTTTACCTCTTTGACGTTCTTGGGTTTCGTAGTCGCTGGTCATCCAATCTCTAACGGCTACGTGTCCCTCTACACCGTTGATAAAGATGGGTAAGGGAGTCAAACCCGCTTTTTCAAAATAGCGGATTAGTTGGGGAATATAGGGCAATTTGGTGATGACGTGCTTTCGGTAAAGTAAAATACCGATGATTGGGGACTGGGTAATTTTATTCCTTTCTTTCTCCTGACTCCTGACTCCTGACTCCTGACTCCTTCTTTGATACCATTCTAAGTATGCTTTGGGTGATGTAAAAAATCCTTGATAATCAGGATGTAATAACCCCATATCGGGGGTTTCCATGGGTGGGGGTATATCTCCAACTTTTAAATCTAAGTATTTTTCCGCAATTGTCCAAAATAGGGAAGCGACGTTTTCTGAACCGCCGGCGTTCCAGTAACCATAGATAATTAACCAGTTACGAAGGTCTTGGACTTTTTGGACGGGGATGAATTTTAATAACTTTGGTCCGATTTTCAGGAAACTGATATAACCGGCAAGTTTGTCTTCTTCTTTACCGTTGCTGAATTTGTCCAGGATGAATTTAATGGGTTTGGGCATTCCTGCGGGTTTGTCACCAATCGCAAAAGCTCCTATTTTGGTTAAACTCATTAATTCCAGTGCTGACTCGAAAATGAGCCGGATAGGGATGTTAGCGACACGCTCCCGCAACCATACAACTTGGTCATAATCAAAGAGTAAGCTACCAAAGAATACATCTGCGTTTTTAAGTGCCGCTGCTACTTCCGTGCTATTGGTGGTAATATTGCGATCGCTAAATACTCGAATATCCAACTCTGGACACCGGGAATTAGCCAAATCAGCCGCTTTTCGGTACAAGTCCGCGTTAAACGATTCAAACCCAGCAATCAAGACAATGCGTTTCATTATGCTTTTGCTACGAAATATTTCTTTACATTGATCTTAAACATTTTTGGAGATTAATGGGGGAATCTCTACCTAGAGATTAAAATAATGTCTATGCTTTTTGGAACTATATTAACCAGTAGCAGACTCTTGGCATAGTAAAAAAGTCAATTAAGGAGATACAAATGAAATTCGGTATTGATATTGGTCACAATTGCCCTCCCGATAGTGGTGCAGAGGGAATTAAATCCGAAAATAAGTTAACAATGGAAGTGGGTAATAAGGTTATAGCTAAATTAGAAAATTTAGGACATACAGTAATTGCCTGTAAACCGAATAGTGCCAGGACAGTAAATCAATCTTTAGGTAGCCGGTGCGAAAAAGCCAATAGTAACCGAGTAGATATTTTTGTATCTATTCATTTTAATGCTTTTAATGGACAAGCTAATGGAACAGAAGTATTTGCTATTAGCGACGCTGGCAAAAAAGTTGCCCAAAAAGTATTAGATGAAATTGTCAAATTGGGCTTTTTTAATCGTGGTGTTAAAAGTGGCTCACATTTGTATGTTCTCAGAAGAACAAATATGCCAGGAATTCTTATAGAATGTTGCTTCATTGATTCTGCCAAAGATATACAACTATATGATGGTGAAACAATGGCTAATGCCATAGTTGCCGGCTTAACAGGTAAAGTAGCAAATACTCCTGTAAATCCTGTTCCTGGTGTGTCTATTCCTATTGCTGTTCCTGTTCCTAATGCTTCTGTAAATACTGTTATAGATGAAGAACAGAATAAAGATAAGAGCATTCTCCGACTACAAAAAGCTTTAAATCGGCTGAAAATTACTGATAAAAATAATCGGACCCTAGTCGAAGATAATAGCATGGGACAAGCTACATCTTCCGCAACGGAAAAATTTCAGAGAATTGTGGGAGTTTTACCCACAGGAATAGCAGGTAATACTACTTGGGATGCTATCAATCAAATATTAGCTAAACGAGTTGTGCAAGGAACTCATACTAGTGGTGTAATTATCAGATATTTACAATATCGTGTCGGTGCTGATCCTGATGGTATCTATGGTCCACAAACAGAAGCAGCAATCAAGAAATTTCAACAACAAAACGGTTTAACTGCTGATGGTATTATTGGGGCAATTACTTGGCAAAAATTGGTAGGTTAGATAAATTTTCATTTAATTTATTGATCCCTAATTCCTCAAAGAATACGACTGATAAATAGGGAGTAAATCTCCCTCTTCCTATCTGCGAAAATGCAAAATTGGCATAGCAAATAAACCCCAAGCCAAACCCGTAATCAAACCAAAAGGCGTAACAATATAATTATTAAAATCCCATAAACCGAAAATCTGCGCTGCTAACTCCAACGGATAAGCCATCATTAATACACTAGCAAAAGCCGCACCAGTCCAACCATATTGACTTAACCAAAAAACGCCTTTGCCATTAGTTAAACCATACAAAATCCGAGTCATCAATAAACCTGATACCGTTCCATAACAGCGCATACAAACCGCCATAATAAAAGGTGGAGATAACTCCAAACCCATAGTAGGCTGGGGACATACATGATTACCCATAAAGTAAATAATATCCGCAATCCCCGGAAGCAAAAACACGCCAGACGCAGCCAAAAAAGGAGCAAGAGGGGGACCAAAAACCATCCCAGCTAATAGGAAATCCGCAAAAAAACTCACCCAATTAACTTGTAACCCTCTTAACAAAACTACCCTTTCCATATTCTCTCTGTGTCCTCTGCGCCTCTGCGGTTCGTTTTCTGCAATTAGTATTATAGGGTAGAAAACACCCAAAATGATTATAAATCATCATCTGGATCTATCCCCATTGCCCGTAAACGTGCTGCTAATTGTGCAGCTTTAACTTCTGCTTTTTCAGCCCTTAATTTTTGTAATTGGGCTTCTTCTTGACCTACCAATAACAAATTACCATCTAAATCCCACCAGCGCAGCCAAAGTTGTTCAGGATTATTTAAGTAACTTCCTTGCCATAGTCCCAATTCTACACATAATGGCGCAATAGGATAATGTCCACGTTCATTAGGCTGGAGTTTTTGGTAAGCCAAATCCACCAAATGATAAACCTCTAATTTGCCATGATTAACTTCATAGATGGCATAATAGGGAACACGGATAATACGTTCATATACCCACAATTTACCAGGTTTTTCACCTGCCTGTAAACCCGCTAGAGGTGTTGAATCTCGTTCCTCGTCACCATTACCACTGGCTAATTCTATAACAATTAATGGAGGAATATATTCCCGCCATAATACATAAGAACGACGAATTTTACCATCTAATCTAGGTGCTACATCAGGGACATAAAACCAATCTGGTGCTACTGTACCTTTTTCTGGTGGTTCTGTTTCTCGCCAATAAATACCACAATCTTGACCTATACAAAATTGTCCATCGGGATGTAATATTTGTAAAGTTTGAATTATTGAATCTGTGATAATTATACTTTGAGGATGTTCTTGAAAGTTTTTCACGAAAGTACCATCAGACTCTGGTAGTTGAGTATGATCAGGAAACTGCGGTGGTATAGCAATATCAGCCAGGGTTTCACTCATACTGTTTAAAAGATTGCAGTTGTTAGTTTAGTATTATATCAGAGAACAGGAAGCGCGGAATTACTGAATATTGTATTATAAAGGTTATACAGTCATCTATCACAGATTATGATCTGCTGCTTAAACCCGGATTGTTCCCAGCCTATCAACCCTGATCATAACAAGTTCTGTCAAAGTTGCAGAACCCCGTTGATACCATTATTAATCAATCGCTTTCGAGTATTGCGGGTGCTTTCTGCTGAAGGTGGTTTTGGGAGAACCTATTTAGCGGAAGATAGCCAGAAACTCAATGAAACTTGTGTAATCAAGCAACTTGCACCTAAACAGTCAGGAACTTACGCTTTAAAAAAAGCCACAGAATTATTTATTGAAGAAGCTAACCGTTTACAAGATTTAGGAGAACACCCGCAAATACCAACGCTGTTTGCTTATTTTGAAGATAATGGGTTTCTCTATTTGGTACAACAGTTTATTAAAGGGGAAAATTTATTAGATGAATTAGCACAAAAGGGAAAATACAAGGAAACCCAAATTCGGGAATTATTACTAGATTTATTACCATCTTTAAAGTTTATTCATGAGCACCAGGTTATTCATCGGGATATTAAACCACAGAATATCATGCGCCGAGCCAGTGATGGAAAGTTGGTTTTAATTGATTTTGGGGCTTCTAAACAATTAACTACCACAGTTCACACCCAAATAGGAACACAAATAGGTTCTTATGGGTATAGTCCATTGGAACAAATTCAGCTTGGTGAAGCTTATCCAGCCAGTGATTTATTTGCTTTGGGTGCAAATTGTTTTCATCTTTTAACAGGGGTTCATCCTTTTAATTTATGGACAATAAATGGTTTTAGTTGGGTGAATAATTGGCGACAACATTTACCTAGTCCGGTGAGTCAGGAATTGGGTAAAGTTTTAGATAAGTTGTTGAAAGTTGATATTCAAAAACGTTATCAATCTGCGGATGAAGTTATTAAAGATTTACAAGTTCCTCCTACTATTTATGTACCTCAAGGGGGAAATAAAAATCAATCTTTGGGAAATTCTCCAACTACAATCAATCGTCGCGGTTTTATCTATGGAGGATTATTTTTAGGTGGTGTAACTGTCGCATTTGTGGGACAAAATTTATTTTCTGGGAAGCAAAATCAAACTTCAATTTCAGATACACCAACACCTGAAAATATACCAACTCCTGAAAATACACCAACTCCTGAAAATACAACAACTCCTGAAAATACAACAACTCCTGAAAATACAACTTCCTCAAATAACTTGAAAACCTTTAGTTTTGAAGTTGTCAGCACTAACGCATCAGGGAAAATCATCAAGCGACGCAACTTGTCAGCAAAATACTTTACAGAAGATTTAGGAAATGGTGTGACATTGGAAATGGTTGAAATACCAGGGGGAACATTTATGATGGGTTCACCGAAAAGTGAAGCACAAAGAGGTTCAGATGAAAGTCCCCAACACCAAGTTACTGTTCCTAGTTTCTGTATGGGGAAATATCAATTGACACAGGCACAGTATCAAGCTATCATAGGCACTAACCCTTCTGCTTTCAAAGGTGATAATCGTCCTGTTGAAGGCGTTAGTTGGAATGATGCAGTTACTTTTTGTCAACGGTTAAGCCAAAAGACAGGAAAAAACTACAGATTACCCAGTGAAGCTGAATGGGAGTACGCTTGTAGGGCAGGAACTACCACACCATTTTATTTTGGTGAAAGCATAACCACTGACTTGGTAAACTATAATGGTTATTATACTTATGCTTCTGCACCAAAAGGCCAGTACCGTAAACAAACCACAGATGTAGGTTCTTTTCCTCCTAACGCTTTTGGTTTGTATGATATGCACGGTAATGTATGGGAGTGGTGTTTGGATGATTATATAGACAATTATTATGGTACGCCCAAAGATGGTCGTGCTTTAACAAGACAAAGCAAACGGAAGCTGCTGCGTGGCGGTTCTTGGAATTATCATTCGGAAAACTGTAGATCAGCAGATCGTAACAACTCAAGCATCGGTTACAACGGTATTGGTTTTCGGATTGCTTGTGCTAGTGCAATGAAGACTTAGTGCCACTTTACACTCTTGCTCTTTTGCCCTTTTCTTTTCTTTCTCTTTTCCCTTCTTAACCCCCGCCGTTAGGCGGAAAAATAAAATTTTTTCTTTCGACAATAAAGCCGATTGTGGTGTCTTTGCTTAGGATAGCACACATTTTTTAAATTGTCAGAATCAGGATTTCCAGGATTTGAGGATTTACAGGATGTTATTGATAAATTGCTGGTTTTCCTTTGCGTCTTTGCGTGAAAATGAATATTCAATATTGTCAGAATCAGGATTTCCAGGATTTGAGGATTTACAGGATGTTATTGATAAATTGCTGGTTTTCCTTTGCGTCTTTGCTGCTTTGCATCTTTCTTTGCGCGAAACTGAATATTGTCTGAATCAGGATTTTTGTCATGTCCATATTCCTATCCCTAAATTAGTTTAAATGAATTAAGTATTTATAATTTGTATTTTGAAAATTTTATGTTGAAAATCGTATATATTAACATTAATCATAAACTCTTAGGCTCTTCGGTACTTGTTATGCTAAATTATTTTTTTTAAATCCCAAGATCCTTGTTATATAAGGATTTTACATTAATTTATTGGTTATTTTGACAAATTTGGTATCAAAAACAATAAAATCCTTTATTTATATGGGTTGTGGGGTAAATAAACTCATATTTGGCATAACAGGTACGGAAGAACCAACTCTTAAACCCTAAAAACACAACTCAAACAAACATCCTGGAAATCCTTAAATCCTGGATATCCTGATTCTGACAATTTAATTTTATAATCTCATGAGTTTTGACAACGTTTGTAAACTACTAGCAGAAAAATATCCCTTTGATTTTGCTAAATGGTTGCTTCCCCAAGCACCAAAAACCATCAAAGTCTTAAAAACCGAATTGAGTATAGAACCAATTCGCGCTGATTTTGTCACCTTCTTACAAACAGAAAATCGGATTTTACATATTGAATTTCAAACCAACCCACAATCTAAACCTCCAATTCCGTTTAGAGAGTTAGATTATTCAGTGAGAGGATGTTTGAAAACTTTTTCGTGTGGGATCTGACACCCGCAGATCCCCCTAAATCCCCCTTAAAAAGGGGGACTTTGAGGAATTTAGCCCCCCTTTGTAAGGGGGGTTGGGGGGATCTCGATTAATTCTGATACTTTTCAAACATCCTCTGAGATTAATCCGTACATATCAAGTTCCTGTTACTCAAGTCGTGATTTTCTTGCAAGAAACAAATGATCCAATTGTTTTTACTGAAGAATATGTTAACGAAACAACCAGACACCGTTATCGTGTAATCAGAATGTGGGAACAAGATTCAGATTTATTTCTCAATAATCTGGCATTATTACCATTAGCACCATTAACACAGACAAATTCACCTCAAAGCCTATTATCCCAGATTGCCAATAATGTTGCTAAAATTGCAGATAGGGAGACTAAACAGGATATTGCAGCTTACACAGAGATTTTAGCAGGTTTGCGGTTTGAGAAAGACTTTATTCGTCAATTGTTAAGTGAGGATATTATGCAAGAATCAGTCATTTATCAGGATATTTTGCAGAAGGGAGAAAGAATTGGAGAACAAAGAGGAGAAGTTAAATTTTGTCTACGTTTACTTAATCAACGGTTTGGGGAAATTGATTCTTTAATAGTTGAAAAAGTCAAAGGTTTACCTGTTGAACAGTTAGAAAATTTAGGTGCTGCATTGTTTAATATTTCTGAAGTTGCTGATTTGGTAACTTGGTTAAATCAACAAGATCATCAGAACTAATAATTTGTGGTGTTGGGTTTTGCAACCCAACCTACTTGATAATTACAAATTTTTCATTAAAGCTACTAAAATTTTCATTAAAGTTTCTAAATCATTGGGTACACGATAAAGGTTTAGATCTTGAGTGATTTGTTTTGATTCACGATGTAAAATTACAAATTGCCAAATATTACCAATAGAAACTGCACCATAGAGGATAGGATGATCAATAATAGACCAATTATCAAAGGCAATTAATTCTACAGCTAATTGGACAATTCCTCTTTCTAAATCGGCATTTTTAGCTTCAATAACTAATAATTGATTGTCAGCTTTAATATAATAATCAACAACTCCTTTTAATTGATTATTGATATTCAACCCATACTCTACTTTAACTTTAGCATGGGTATAGTGAATTAGTTCCATAATTACAGGAGCAATTAAAAATTCTCTCCTGGCTGTTTCACTGGTTAAACTCTCCGAAAATTAAATATGCGTGACATGAAACCTCTGTAGAGACGTTCCATGGAACGTCTCTACAATCTTTACCGGAGATGTCTAATGAATTATCTCCTTTGTTAGCGTTGTTTATATTATAACTGCTTATATTATATTCCTCTGTGTTCTCTGTGCCTCTGTGGTTCATTTAATTATTTTTTATACAAAACAAGAAAGCGGAAAAGCGGGCAAGATGCCCGCACCACAAGATAGAGAATCTTAAAGGCTGTGTTTGTTAACCTACATTAGCAACATAAGGACTCGTCAACTTATCCAACTGCTGAGTTAACAGACTGAGGAATAAACCCACATCTGTCACCACACCTACAGATTCTATTGAACCGCGATCGCTCAATTTTGTCACCACAGCCGGGTTAATGTCCACACAAACCATCTTCACACCAGCCGGAGTCATATTTCCCACCCCAATAGAATGCAGCATGGAAGACAGCATCAAAATCATGTCTGCACCTTCAATGATTTTAGAATACTCCTGTTGTGCTAAAATCAAGTTCATTTGGGTATCTGGTAACGGACCATCATCCCGAATTGAACCAGCGAGGGAAAAGGGGATGTTATTTTTCACACATTCATACATCACCCCACTTTTCACCACTCCCGCTTCCACAGCTTTAGCAATGCTACCAAAACGGCGGATAGTATTAATTACTTTTAAATGATGCCTATGTCCACCCCGGACAGCTACACCCCGCTTCATGTCCACACCCAGGGATGTTCCCAGCAGGTTTTGTTCCATATCATGAACAGCGATCGCATTTCCACCCAAAAGACCCTGTACATAGCCTTCTCGCACTAAGCGACAGAGATGTTCACCCCCACCTGTGTGAATCACCACAGGACCTGCCGTAACAACTACTTTACCGCCGCTATCCTTAATTTTACGTAATTCCCAAGCCACCTGTTCCACGACTAATTCCACCCGTCTTTCGCTGGAAACACCGGAAGACATAAAGCTGAACTCTTGGGAATTGCGTTGTTCGCGTGATTCAGCTTTGCGAACGGTGCGAATACCTAAAACATCCACAACTACTTTGTCGCCGATTTCTAAATCACGAAGAAGTTTACATTTTGCTACTATACCATTGGCAGTTGTGGAAATAGCGATCGCCCCATCCATGCGTTGATTTTGCACCTTCAGCCATTCTCCATTTACACGAATTTCAGTGGGATAAATCGTGCTGACATAGAAATCATCAGGAGCAACACCCGCTTGAATCACAGGTTCTAACTTAGAATCGCGCTCATCTTGGGGTAAATCCACCGCACCCAAATCAATCAACTGGGAGATGATTTCTTCCATCACTTCGTGAGATGGTGCAGATACCCTCACCTCAGCCGCAGATGTACTTTGACGTTGTTCTCCCAAGTTGAATTTGAGAACTTGGAAACTTCCCCCCATTTCCACAATTAAATCTAAAGCGCGGTTAATTAAACCTGCATCTAGCAAGTGTCCTTCCATGCGAATGACACGACTTTCTACAGAAGCATTAGCGTGAATTTCCTCGCCAATAGGTTCTGTTACCCGCAAAGTCAAGCATTTAGCCGCACCACCGGCTTTGAGAAATTCTGTTAAAGGCGTTTCAATGACTTGAAAACCAACTTCAGACAATCGTGATTTTAAACTCTCACTGGCTTTGTTCATAATCACGATGCTATCCACATTCACCGCATTACAAGCAAAGTTGACAGCATCAGCTTCTTCAATAGCAATCCGCTTTTCCGGTGCGACGCGCATTTCAATCACGCGGTTAGAGTAGGAATCAAACGCGCCAGGATAATACAGCAAATAACCATTTGCCAAAGGACAGAAACAAGTATCAAGATGATAAAAACGCTCATCCATCAACCGCAAAGAAATCACCTCAATGTCCAGCCATTTAGCCAGGTAGGGGTGAGAATCTAATTCTGACCGAAAACCATAACCAGCCCATAACCAACGCCCTTCTCGGTCTAGGAGTGCGTCACCAGCACCTTCAAAGGGGAGGTCTTTGGGAAGAGTGTAAACATTAAAACCATTATTTTCAAACCACTGTTGAAAATACGGTTCTTCACCTTGACGTTCTTTATGTAAAAAGCGGCTAAGAACGACGTTTTCACCAAGGACTAAACCCGCGTTAGCACTGAATACCATATCAGGCCAACCTTTCTCTGGGGCAACTAAATCAACAATGGCGTGATTTTTAATGACATTGTATAATTTATTCCATTGCTCTACGGCGCGATCGCGTGAGGACTTATGAATATTCCCTTCCATCCAAGGATTAATCACATAATCCACATCATAATGGTCGGGAGCGCACATCAAAAAACGAATTTGGGAAACCATAAAAATTTTACGAACTTCTAAAATGCTACTAGTGTCTTCTGGATACAGAGTTTTGGTGATCCAATTCTGTCAAATCTGCTACTTAACCTTTACCTTTTGCTCTTGGTAGGCTTTACAAGGATATCGTTATTATTCTATTACCACTAGGGACAATGTGAGGACAAGAAGCAAAAAAGGTTTATGAAGAGATGTCAATTGCTGGTATTTACCTTCTTGTGTATAATTATCTAATGGCATTAGTTTGATTTTTTATGGTGTCGTTTAATGACTGAGCAAAAGCATAAACATACTACAGAAACGTTTCGTTGTGGGCATTGTGGGAATAAAACTCTGATGGAAGTTATTAGTGAAGGTACGCATAGAAAATATATAGATGATGGTTCAGAGATTGAATATTATAAAAGTTGGGAAGATTATAAAATTCAAACTTTATTATGTCCTAATTGTGAAGATTTTAATATTATTAAATTTGTTGAAAATTGTGATTCCTACAAAGTAGAGATGTGTTATGAACCTAAGACAGAAACTATATATCTATATCCTCTGTTAAAAGAGTTTGCTGATATGTCTCCTAAAGCAAAAGATATTAGAGATACATTTAGAGAAGCTAGAACTTGTTTTCAAGGTGAACTGTACACATCAAGTGTAGTAATGTGTCGAAAAACAATGGAAATGCTATGTTTATATTTTAAAATTGAACAGCCAGGTAATTTGCATGGAAAGCTTGCGAAAATGCGAGATGAAGAAATTATTGATAATAAATTTTATGAATGGGCTAATGTTTTAAAGTCTTTTGGTAATGAAGCCGTACACAGTTCTGAAAAATTTTCTAAGGAAGATACTCAAGACATTCTTGATTTTACATACGCGTTAGTAGAATATTGTATTGATTTTAATGACAAATTTGAAAATTTACTTGAAAGACGAGGAAAAGTACAACCATCTCCAGATTTAGAAACAACGGCTTTAACAGAAGAAACTATTAACACTCTTGTCCAAAAACTAGCTGACAATGAAACATCAGCAGTACGGTACTATGCGGCTAGTACACTCGCTAAAAGAAATATAGAAATTGACAAAGTAATCCCAGTATTTCTGAGTCTAATCAGTAGTTCTAAATTTAGTAAAAATGCGACTAATTGTTTAAAAACTATTGGTTCAAAAGCTGTTCCAGTATTAATCAATGCTTTAGAAAATATTAGTAACCATGTTAATGTTCGTTCTGCTGCTGCCACCATATTAGGTGATATCGGAACAAATAACCCTGATGTAATAGAATCTCTTGTCAAGGCATTGAAAGATCCAAATGACGATCTTCAGTATAAAGCAGGAATAGCACTGGAAGAACTCGGTAATATTGCTATTGATGCCTTTGTAAAAATGAATCCTTCACCCCCAGACTCATAGTTTTATTTACATTATTTGACAAATACTAATCTCAATTAATTAGAATAATTGCTGGATGCTGTTTAATAATCAGTGTCTGGGCGAAATCGTTCTGACACCATAAATGGTGCTATAGTAGTGTCATGTCTACCGCACCATTGCTTCACGTTGTTATAGATACTAACGTTGTATTCGAGGGATTAACAAAACAGGGATGCACTGCCGGTTTAGTCGTTGATACATGGTTAGCTGGTTTACTTGTAGTTCATGTTTCTAATGCCTTAGCTTATGAATATGAAGATGTTTTGTCTCGTAAACTCTCAGAATCTCGTTGGTACAAACTGCAACCCGTTTTAGGGACATTGCTCAGTTATGCTCATTTCACAACAATTTACTACACATGGCGACCAAATTCACCAGATCCAGGAGATGATCTTGTGATTGACTGTGCTATGAATGCAGGTGCAATAATTGTTACATCTAATATTCGTGACTTTCAAAATGCAAAACAATCTTTAGGTTTACAAGTTATGACACCTACACAGCTAGTAATCAAATTAGCCTCTGGAGAAATTTAGTTATGAGTAGATTAACACTGAGATTACCAGAAACACTACACCAACATTTAATTAAGTTAGCTGAAACTGAAGGTGTTTCTTTGAATCAATATATAGTTTATGCTTTAACTCGCCAAGCTGTATCCACAGAGTTTATTCAAGCAACACCAGAAAAAGAAATAATTGAGCAAAAACAGAGTTTTAACACACTGTTACAAGGTTTAGGAAAAGCTTCCGAAAGTGAAATTAAATCAGTTTTAGCTGAACGTGAAGTAGTACAACCAGAAGCAGAATTAACTCATGAAATTATTACTTCTCTTCAACAAAAAATAAGTAATGCAACGAGAGTGTAAAACAAAAAATAAGTAATGGTGGGTTACACCGTTGCTAACCCACCCGACAATGAAATATTTACTGTTATGGAAACCTATTTGTTAGGTTGAGGAGTCATCCGCAAATAAGGTTTAATTTCTGCATAACCTTTAGGGAACTTAGCTTTGAGGACTTCAGGATCTTTCAAAGAAGGGACAATCACCACATCTTCACCATCTTTCCAGTCTGCGGGAGTAGCAACACTGTAATTATCAGTTAATTGCAGAGAATCAATGACGCGCAAGATTTCATCAAAGTTGCGGCCAGTGCTGGGAGGATAGGTGAAAGAAAGACGCAGTTTTTTGTTATTGTCAATGACAAACACAGAACGCACAGTGACAGTAGCCGCTGCGTTGGGGTGAATCATATCATAAAGTTCAGAAACCTTACGATCTGGATCTGCCAAAATTGGGTAATTGAGAGTGGTGCTTTGGGTTTCTTCAATGTCACCAACCCAGCCATTATGAGATTCTACATCATCAACGCTGAGAGCGATCGCTTTCACATTGCGTTTATCAAATTCTGGTTTGAGTTTGGCAACTGTGCCGAGTTCGGTGGTGCAAACTGGTGTAAAGTCAGCAGGATGAGAAAATAGTACCACCCAGCTATCACCAGCCCAGGCGTAAAAGTCAATTTCCCCATGAGTAGAGGCTTGAGTAAAGTTAGGTACTGTATCACCAAGACGAAGAGTCATGTAAGATTCCCTGTATTTTAAGAAAACATCTATATTCTACCGTGACAGTATGACACAAAAGACCGATTACCCCATCGGGCTGTCGCGGTTTGCAACAAAATTTTAAGTTTAAGCCAGGTGTTGTTCAACTTTTGCAACTAATTCATTTGTCCAATGGTGGACAAGTTCAGCATTAGCGGCCTCTACCATAACTCTAATTACGGGTTCTGTTCCCGAAGCCCGAACTAGGATTCTACCATGATCACCCATTGCTACTTCGGCAATAGCGATCGCTTGTTGGACAGGTTGACAACTTTCCCATCCTAACCGTCGTTCCCGATCTAATACTCGCACATTCCGTAAGATTTGGGGATAGGTTTGGAAACTTTGATCTACCATTTCTCCCAAAGAAAGATTAGCCTCTTTCACCACCGCTGCAATATGCAAGGCTGTTAATAAGCCATCCCCCGTCATGGCATAATGACTACACAGGATATGTCCCGATTGTTCTCCTCCCAACATTCCCCCAGTTTTCTGCATTTCCGCTTGCACATATTGATCACCAACAGCGGTACGAATTAATTTACCACCTATTTGTTCCCAAGCTCTTTCAAAGCCTAAATTAGCCATAACAGTGGAAACTATTAGATTATCTGGGAGTTGTTGTTTTTGTTGTAAATGGCGACCCCAAAGGTAAAGAATGTAATCACCATTAACGGATCTGCCCGTATTATCCACAGCTAAAACCCGATCTGCATCGCCGTCAAAAGCAAAACCCATATCGGCTTGATTGGCGACTACAGCGGCTTGGAGAATATCCAAATGTGTAGAACCGCAATTGACATTAATGCGATCGCCATCAGCTTCATTATGTAAACAAATGACCTCCGCACCCATTTCTGTAAATACCGCAGGTGCTAAACCCACCGCTGCACCCCAAGCTAAATCTAAAACAATCTTCATGCCTTGGAGAGTCAGTCCAGATGCTAAAGGTGTTTGGATAGACTGGCTATATGTTTTAATTAACTCTGTTCGTGAATAATGTCTGCCGCAATTATTTATGTTCAAATCGGGGGATAATTGACCTCGTAATCCCGCCTCAATTTCGCCTTGTAGGGCTTTAGATAACTTTCCACCCTGGGCATCAAAGATCTTAATTCCATTGTCTTCTGGGGGATTGTGGCTGGCGGAAATCATGATTCCCCCAATGGCATTGGTGATGCTGGCCAGATAGGCTACACAAGGCGTGGGGCATAATCCCAAATACCACACTTCTAAACCAGCAGCGGTTAACCCAGCACTCAAAGCCATGGCTAACATATCACTGGAGTTTCTGGAGTCTTGTCCCAGGATAATTGGTCCTAGATCAGTGGCATAATTACGGAGGACAATTCCCGCCCAAAAACCCACTTGTAAAGCCAAAGGTGCATTCAGTAAGTCTCCCACCTTGCCGCGAATGCCATCTGTACCAAATAAAGCGTTGGTTGGCAGTGGTATGGAATTGAACATCCCACTATTTTCAACTTCGGAAATGCAGCCTTGAGTTCGAGCCATTGATGAAACCATAAATTTAAAAACTCCACACAATCACACAGGAGAATAGCACTTTCTTCCATCATTCTTGACGTTAATAAAATGCCAAAGGAACTCATTGCTTAATTATTTTTAATATAAATTCTCATCAAATAGTTTTAATCTTACGTTTTAATGGGGTTTTTTCACCATTATGGACAGAAAACTTTCACAGTTAATTTTTTTACAGTTGAGAATTTTAATATGAGCAGCAATTTAGCAAGCAAATTACGCGTGGGTACAAAGAAAGCACACACAATGGCAGAAAACGTGGGTTTTGTCAAGTGTTTTTTGAAGGGAGTTGTGGAAAAAAACTCCTACCGCAAGTTGGTTGCTAACTTTTACTTCATTTACTCCGCTATGGAAGAGGAAATGGAAAAACACAAGCATCACCCAATTTTGAGCAAAATTTACTTTCCTGAACTTAACCGCAAGCATACCTTGGAGCAAGACTTAACTTACTACTATGGTTACAATTGGCGAGAGGAAATCAAATTATCTGCTGCGGGTGCGGCTTATGTAAACCGGATTCGGGAAATTTCTGCGACTGAACCAGAATTATTAATTGCTCATTCCTATACCCGTTATCTAGGTGATTTATCCGGGGGACAAATCCTCAAAAATATTGCCCAAACGGCGATGAAATTGGGTGAAGGTGAAGGAACTGCTTTTTATGAGTTTGCAGATATTACCGATGAGAAGGCATTTAAGGCTAAGTATAGAGCCAATTTAGATGCTATGCCTATTGATGATACTACAGGCGATCGCATTACTGAAGAAGCAAATGCCGCTTTTGGTGTGAACATGAAGATGTTCCAAGAGTTGGAAGGTAATTTGATTAAAGCGATTGGCATCATGGTTTACAATGCCATGACTCGGAAACGGACAAAAGGTAGCACTGAATTGGTAACTGCGGAATAATGAATTGAGAAATATTCACTTTTTTCACAATATCTAGGGGTAACAGCCTTATGATTGTTTTCTATGAAGGAAAGCAACCAGAGGGAAGTTGCCCCTAAATTTTTATCACCTACCGTGAGTGTTATTTTCCTGGTAAATTTCCCTGGTAAAATAAGTAATAAATTACTAATCCAACATTCACAACCCAAAAAGTTATCAAACAATGATTCGTTTAAAACCCTGGCAATGGATAATCTTAGTTTCACCAATTGCGGTAATTATCTCCTTCCTTCTCATTTCCGCAGGAACACAAATTCACGCTTGGGGATTAAGTTGGATTTGGGCTGTATTTACATTTGTATTTGTCGGTTGGCGGTGGTTGCTGGTACGCTGGACTAAACCGGCAATAAATCAAATTGAAGCTGTATTTGCAGAAGTTCGAGAAGAATTAGAAACTACCACAGAGAATAATTTAGTCATCGAAACAGATAGGACTAAAGCAGTAGAAACCGCATTAGAAAATATTCTCACCGCAGC
Source organism: Dolichospermum sp. UHCC 0406 (assembly GCF_009712025.1). Classification (NCBI taxonomy): domain Bacteria; kingdom Bacillati; phylum Cyanobacteriota; class Cyanophyceae; order Nostocales; family Aphanizomenonaceae; genus Dolichospermum; species Dolichospermum sp. UHCC 0406. Next base: position 14,996 of record NZ_VILA01000001.1, on the reverse strand, counting down.
CGCAAATGATTTACCTATTTGGGAAGATTGGCAAACTTTTTGGCGAAGATGTCAAGATTTAGTGGTAGCAATTTCTCATATTTATAATCCTCAAGTTAAATATCCGCTTTTAAATATTTATATTCCCCAAGTTTACGGTTTAATTCGGGGTACAGTAGATGATATGGATCAATGGATGCAAAAATTATCTCCTGTTCTCAATCAAGTTACCGTTGGCCAAGCTTATCAAACCTATGAAGTTTATCGTAAATTAGAACCATCTGCCCGTAAATTATGGAAAGTTTGGAATTGGGCGCAATGGGTATTAAATCCTCTTACTGCGGTGGCAAAAAAAGCTAGTGAAGGCAGGGGAAATCGCGCTTCTCAGGAATTATTAATAAACTTGAGTCAACTATTAAGAGAAGCAGCTTTGCGGAACTTATGTAAACAAGCTATCGCTCTCTATGCAGGAACTAAAATTGAATTACCTATCCCCACCCTACCCCAAGTTAAAACCCAAACCCTGCGGGACATTCTCACCCAAGCTGAACCCCCGGAAATCGTTGCCCAAAAACCCGTAAATATTCTCATTATTGGGCGCACAGGTGCAGGTAAAAGTAGTTTAATTAATACTCTTTTTCAAAATGAATTGGCTGCGGTTGATGTTTTACCCAGTACAGATACAATTCAAAATTATCATTGGGAAACAGAAAATGGGGAAACTCTCAACCTTTGGGATACTCCCGGTTATGAACAGGTAAAACGGGAAGATTTGCGAGATTTAGTCATTGATTATGCTATTAATGCTGATTTATTATTATTAGTTACTCCAGCACTAGATCCAGCTTTACAAATGGATGTAGATTTTCTCCAAGATGTCAAATCAGAAGTGGCAGATTTACCGATTATTACCATTGTAACTCAAGTAGATCGTTTACGTCCTATCCGTGAATGGCAACCTCCTTATGATTGGGAAAACGGAGAAAAACCAAAAGATATTTCTATTCGAGAAGCGACAAAATATCGCCAACACCTATTAGGAAATTTTGCTAATTTAGTTTTACCAGTCGTTACAAATGACCCAAAAACTAATCGCAATGATTGGAATATAGAAGCCTTATCTTCAGGATTATTAGCAGCAATAGATCCGGCTAAACAATTACGACTAACTCGCTTTTTACGGAATTTAGAAACTCGCACCACAGCAGCAGCTAATATTATTGAGCATTACACATTTCAGATGACAACTACCCAAGGAATTGCTGCATTACTAAAAAGTCCCGTTTTGCAATTTATTTCCACATTATCAACAGGTTCTCCTACTCTTGCTCATTTACTCGCAGAACAAATACCCATTGAACAATTACCCATAGTAATTGGCAAATTACAAATGGCTTATGAACTTTTTCCCCTATTAAATATAGACAATTCCAAATCCCGCAACTTTGATTTATTATCTCTATGGCCATTGTTGTTAGAAAACCCATCTACACCAGGTCGTAATGCTTGGGCTTTTGGTCATGCTTTAATAGAATATTGGACGCAAGATTTAACAATAGAACAATTGCGAACTAGATTTGATTATTATCTTCAGCAATGAGAAATTAAGGATTTTTTATGTAATTCTTTTATCCGCTTGAGTAGAAATTATCACAATAAATATTTCGGAGATATCTATGACCAGGGATAGTAATACAAAGTTGGGTTAAGAGATATTATTTGTTCAATAGTAGTTAACAAGTGACCCGAAAAATATCTTTTTTTCCTCTGCGGTTTAAGAAGTAATTTATCGAACCACAGAGGCACAGAGGACGCAGAGGAAAGAGGTTCAATTTCCAGCTATGCACCATCCTTTACTGTTGATTTTCGTTAAAATCACGATTTTTTCTTTGATGTTAGCCATAGGAAGCAATCTCTGTTTTGAAGAAATGCTTTCCCTATGGCGAAAACCTGCTTTACTATTCCGTGCGCTTTTAGCCGTTGTGGTGCTAGTTCCTCTAGTGGTTATTGTCCTGCTAAAACTGTTTAACTTACCCCCAGAAGTAATGACAGGATTAGCCTTGTTAGCGGCTTCTCCAGGTGCGCCTCTGACCACAAAACGAGCGCAAATGGCTGGATGTAGATTTTCCTACTCAGCGAGTTTTCAGCTAACCCTCGCTATACTTGCAGTCTGCGTTACTCCTATTACCTTGGAAATTTTTGTCACCCTATTTGAGAATATTTCAGAAAAAGTGACAATTTTAGAAGTTACCCGACAAGTGATCATAGTACAGTTATTGCCTGTCAGTATCGGTCTGTTGCTGCAAAAGTTTGTGCCTAAATTTGTCGAAAATATCGCTCAACCTTTAAATTTTATGGCTAATAGTCTTTTTTTCGTACTGGTTGTTTTGGCTGGTATTTTAGGGATTCCCCTATTTTTCAAAGTTTGGGGATTACCAATGGTTGTTATTACCATCATGGTAATTGCCTCCTTAGCAATAGGACACAGTTTAGGAGGTAACAATGATGATACACGACCGATTTTAGCAATTTCCTGTATTGCTCGTAATGTTGGTTTAGCCTTGTTTATCGCTATTTTGAATAACGTGGAACAAAAGGTAATTCCCACACTCATAGCTTATGTAATTTTAGGAGCATTTCTAGGTAGTTTTTACTCAATTTGGAATAAACGCAAATTAGATCAACAACCTAGCTAAATGCGGTTTTTTCCGTTACATAATGGCGGTATAAATTATGTTTCGCGCAAAGACACAAAGGAGCAAAGACGCAAAGTTTGAGATTTGATATTTTCCAATTTAATACTTTGATTTACTAAGGCTATTGTAATTAATCTCTATGTCTGGAGCGTGAAAAAAGCTAAATTATGGCATTATTTGAACAGCTAGAGAGCGGGTTATCATTTGTTGTGACTTTGCTCAAATTCTTACTAGAATTAATTTCTGTTTTTTGTATTTTATTGGGTGTATTAAAAAGCGGAAAAATAGCGATTTCTCTAAATCATCATCATAGTCAAAACCGATTTCTGCAAATCCGGCTCAACTTTGGCATTTGGCTAGTGCTGGCATTAGAATTTCAATTAGGAGCAGATATTCTGTCTACAACCTACCATTCAACATTTGAGTCTCTAGGAAAACTAGGAATTGTTGCCTTAATTAGAACTTTCCTCAATTATTTTCTGAATCAAGAACTCAATAAACAACAATAAAAGTAATTATTCAGAGGTAATTTACAGGCACATCCTAACACAATGAATCAGCCACTTATCAAATCAGAAACACCTGAACAATTGTCTAACAATGATTTAGCGGAAGATCGGACAGAACTAGCTAAATACCGCAGTCGAGCAGCAGCAGATCGCACATTAATGGCGTGGATACGCACCTGTCTTTCCTTAATTGGTTTTGGATTTGGTATTCCCACCATTGTTAGAGCAATTGAAAATACTCGTCTGAGTAATCATCTTAACCCAGTCAGATTTTCGGTAATTGTGGGACTGTCTTTTATTGTGACGGGAATGTTGGGAATGGTTTTAGGGTTGAGAGAACACCGTCAGTTACTTAAACAAATTCAAAATAATCGCTATACCTACGAAACTTCTCACAGTGCGGAAATTATCGGAGTGGCTTTACTTGTAATTGGCTTAGTTAGTTTTATTGGTGTGGTAATTCGGGCAATGAATTTTTGACTTTTGATTTCACGGTGGTACTACTTCCCCTTCTATTTTCTCTCCTTATTACGATATAAGGATGAGAATTTTTCAGGCTGATATTTTGTCATTAGTACCATCGTTTGGCCAAAATGTGTTGGCTATTTTCTGCCATTGAGTTTAGGAATAGGATAACCCCGCTAGAGAATTGTTAGACATTGCCAAAAAATTTGTGTTATATTTAACTTACTCCTTTTTTCCCACCCTAGTTTCATTCACGCTCGACGCTCGAATTCTTTGCGTGTGCTTCCACACCAAAAAGGTAAAACAAAGGTAAAACAGATGTAAAAAGGGTGGGGAGTTTGCAATGTAAGGATTGCAAAAGGATTTTAAGGAAGCAGCAGCAATGGTCAATTCGTAGCATTCACAACCTAACTTTAAGGCTGCGCCTTGAAGAAACACTCAATCACTGTATTGTAAGTACATACAGTTTTTTAGTGCTGGTCACGATTTACCAATTTTTATGGTGGTAATTTGTGATTGAGTTGTAATGCGCGAAAAACCAGAGTTGCAAATCTACAAAATTCGCTTCTCAATTTTTCTTTTGCAGTTAACTCTCTTCAAGGGCAGTCTCCAGTAAAATTAAGGAGAATGCTTCCGATGAAAATCCCAAATAGCGATCGCGCAGTAATCGAACCATCCAAGCTGACTGAGTATTTACTGAATACTGAACATAAACGTGGTGGGACAAAAGCGAAATTACTACTCCAATTTGGCTATTCTCCCGATAACTGGCAGCAGCTAGAATCAGATATCCGTAAGTTTCATCTAACTGTAGATGTTAATCTAATTAAAGAAACTGCTTATGGTACAAGATATGAAGTGAGCGCAAATCTGCTTACCCCTATTAACAGGCCACTCCTTGTTAAGACAGTCTGGCAAATAGATACAGGTACAGACTTTCCGCGATTGATCACTTTATTTCCTGATTAGCAAGCAATATTGGAGGCTGCAATGAATTTCACTCTTTACTCAGATGTAATCTTATTGCGTGATCTTGCCGAAGACAATGTATATGCTGGAGATATTGGCACAGTAGTTGAACAACATGATGTTCCCGGAATAGAAACAGGCTACAGCGTTGAGTTTTTCGATATGCTTGGCAATACTGTGGCGATTGTCACATTGCCAATGAGTTGTTTTCGCTTGCCAACTTGTGCCGATAGACCCGCAGTCAGATTAATGGCTAATATTGCCTAGTTTACACGCCTCTAAAACGACAATTCCTTCTAACGTTAATTCCCAGCGATCGCGTGGTGAATCTTGCTCTACAGAACGGTTGACTAATCCCCGATGGGCAAGATTTTTTAAAACTTCCATCATGTCAGGTTCTCTCGGAACATCTTGACGGGAAAGCGCATTCGCTAATTCATACCAACTCCATTGACCTTTTCCTTTCTCAACTAATTTTAGTAAAATAAATTCTAGCTGAGTTAATTGAGTCGTGTTTTTCATAACTAAATAGCCCTTTTTGCCAAAAACCCTCTCTATTTCTTCTCTCTCTGTGTTCTCTGTGCCTCTGTGGTTCGTTTATTCATTCATTTATTGGGATAGGATAATTTATTTACTGGAAGTCCCTTAATTAGTTTTCTTGGTATGGTAATTCAGTCCATAAATTTATCAATTAACCCCTCCTAAAGAGGATATAGAATTTCGGGGCTTTTGTTAAAAATTAAATATTCTCAAGAGGTCAGATTTATGTCTCTGCGTGAATACAAACCCGGAACTACCTTCCCTGGAGTCATCGGTCGGACAGTTGATAAATCCAGTCCAGCTTGGCCAGAACCATTGCGGGCAAAAGAAAATACACCAAACGTCCTATTTATCGTCTTTGATGATACAGGTTTTGGACAATTTGGAAGTTACGGAAGTCCCATCAAAACACCCAACCTAGACACACTAGCCGCCAATGGTTTACGCTACAACAACTTACACACAACGGCACTGTGTTCTCCCACCCGTTCTTGCCTTCTGACTGGGCGCAATCACCATTCTAACGCCATGTCCTGCATTACAGAAGGTTCTACAGGTTATCCCGGAGGTAATGGGAATATTCCCTTTGAAAATGGGTTTCTCTCAGAGATATTACTCCAGAAGGGTTATAACACCTATGCGTTAGGAAAATGGCATTTAACCCCCTCAGACCAACTTTCAGCCGCAGGCCCCTATGATCGCTGGCCTCTCGGTCGTGGATTTGAGCGTTTTTATGGCTTTTTGGGCGGAGAAACCCACCAGTATTATCCAGACTTGGTTTATGATAACCACACCGTTAAGCCAGAAAAGACCCCCGCAGAAGGCTACCATTTAACAGAAGATTTAGCAGACAAAGCCATTAGCTTTATCGCTGATGCCAAGCAGGTTGCCCCAAATAAGCCTTTTTTCATGTATTTTTGTCCAGGGGCAATGCACGCCCCCCATCATGTCCCCAAAGAATGGGCTGATGCCTATGCTGGACAATTTGATGATGGTTGGGAAGCTTACAGAAAAAAGGTTTTTGCCCGTCAGCAAGAAATGGGGATTGTTCCCGCAGATGCCGAACTTTCTCGTCATGATCCCGATGTCCCGCACTGGGATACTCTCTCAGCCGCAGAAAAACGGCTTTATGCCCGGATGATGGAAGTATATGCTGGTTTTTTAACCCATACTGACTATCATATCGGTCGTTTACTCGATTTTCTTAAATCTATCGGTGAGTTCGAGAATACCGTCATTATGGTGATTTCAGACAATGGTGCAAGTTCCGAAGGGGGACCAACCGGTTCAGTAAATGAAAACCTCTTTTTTAACAATGTGCCAGAATCCCTAGAGGAAAATCTCAAAGCATTGGATAAATTAGGCAGTGCCGAAACTTTTAACCATTATGCTTGGGGCTGGACTTGGGCAGGGAATACACCTTTCCGGCGGTGGAAACGGGAAACCTATCGAGGGGGAATCAGCGACCCTTTAATTGTGCATTGGAGTCAGGGTATTGAGGCTAAAGGGGAAATTCGGACTCAGTACGCTCATGCTATTGACCTTGTACCGACGGTGCTAGAATTACTGGAAATTGCACCACCGACAACGATTAAGGGTGTGACTCAATCTCCCATTGAAGGTGTCAGTTTTGCCCATACTTTTAATCATAGTACCGCACCTACTAAGCATATTACCCAGTATTTCGAGATGATGGGACATCGTTCTCTTTACTATGATGGTTGGCGGGCGGTTTGTCCTTGGCCGGGGCCTTCATTTACAGAAGCAGGGCAATTTTTTGGGGAGGCAATTTCGGCGGAAACTCTGACGGATTTGGATACCCACCATTGGGAACTGTATCATGTCGCCTCAGATTTTGCGGAAAATCACAATATTGCGGCTGATAATCGTCCTAAGTTGATTGAGATGATTGCCACTTGGTATATTGAGGCTGGCAAGTATAATGTGTTGCCTGTGGATGGACGTGGCGTGCAACGATTCGCGGAAGAGCGCCCGCAAATTGCTGTCAATCGTAGCCGCTATGTTTACTATCCTGATACTCAAGCGATTCCCGCCGGTAGTGCGGTGAGGGTGTTAAATCGTCCCCACAGTATTACTGCTGATGTGGAGATTCCCACAGGTGGCGCGGAAGGGATATTACTGGCTCATGGGGGTAATGATAGTGGCTATTCTTTCTATGTCCAAAGTGGTAAACTGCACTGGGTTCATAATTATGTCGGGCGATCGCTCTATCATGTAGAATCTGGGTCATCTGTGCCGGTAGGTCGTCATCAGTTGCGCTTTGAGTTTAAAGTCACGGGACAACCAGATTTAGCCAAGGGGAAAGGAACGCCAGGACGCGGCCAATTGTATATTGATGAGAAATTGGTCGGGCAGATTGATGTGCCTGTAACTACTCCTTTAGCATTAGGTCTAACCAGTGGTGTCACCTGTGGAATTGCCCCTGGTGCGCCTGTTACACCGGATTATGAACCGCCTTTTAAGTTTACGGGTAAGATTTATAGTGTGATGGTGGATGTTAGTGGTGATTTGATTCAAGATCGGGAAGCTGAAATGCGGACTATTATGGCGCGACAGTAGGGATTAAATACTTTGCAGGGTGGGTTATCTCACCCTGCATTAATCAAATTATTCATATTTATCTAAAATACTAAATATTGTTTCGCGCAAAGTCGCTAAGGAGCAAAGGCGCAAAGAAGAAAAGAAGGTTTTAGTCAATATCTCCTAAGTTACGAAACTTTGGTTTTATTTTCGGTTTTAATGATATTGAATTTTTAGCGATTACAAGGTATTCCGGTACAGCAACATTTACAATAGATTTAGAGACGTTTGGTGAAAATGTCTTTACAAAAACCCATGCAAACGACTAAGTATGACTTATATATCAGAAAATATGGAAATTAAGGCTTTCCCTATTCGCATAGAAAATGAGGGAAAAATTACTATTCCAGAAGATTTAAAGGTGCATCTTAGCTTAGTTACAGGTGATACGTTGACATTATTACAAATTGGTGATGTTGTTTTACTTACTCCCAAACAACCGCAAGTTCCACAAATTGCCGACAAAATTACAGCAATGATAGAAGATGCAGGTTTAGAACTAGGTGATTTACTCCAGGGTTTGGCAGCGGAAAGAGCAGCAATTTGGCAAGAGAAAGATAATGCTTATTGAGAACGTAAACTATGAGCGATCGCTTGCCCATTATAATCATCGTTTTATCTATTGTAATCACAGGCAAGATAGCTTGTAAGACACAACGAAAAAATCTGGCTCTCCCAGATTGGTTATGGTTATTTAATAATAAAAAAATCTTAAAATCTTTACCAGGTAAAGATTTTATTAATCCAAAAATACAGATTTAATAAAAATATGGTTTTATTATATTAAAACCTTTTGTATCTAAGGATTTCAGATGAAATTAAGTATTAATTTTACATAGCCAGTCTAGGAGAGCCAAAAATATTTGTGTTAGGCAGTATCAGAAAAATTATCGCTTCCATCTTCTAATATCCAGTAATCAAACACAAGAATATCTTCTGGATGTCCTCGTGTATCATCCTGAATTTTCAGAATTTTTATTGCCGCATAGCGACCTGCATGGTTTTCTAGGATAATAAACTCACCAATTTGAGGGCTGCGAACTCTGGAACTAAAATTCAGTAAACTAGCATCCCTAATATCTTGTAGTTGAATGTTTTTTGGAGATAAAGCAACTTCCACATTAGTAGAGTCCCGATAGCAATGGATAGTTGTGTCACTTCCCTTACTCCAGTGTGTTAGAAATTCAAAATTACCTTCACCTAATCGGTAAAATCCATCGTGATTGGAATAGTTAAAGCTTGCTTTACCTTGTAATGATTTGCTGTGTGGGTAGCTTGATGGACTGCGTTGTAAGTTTACTACAAGCTCTTGTGATTTTCGCTGCACAACAGCATACCAATCATCTCTGCGACGTTTCAATTCTGAAGGATGGTATGGAGTAGCACCAAATGGATGTTTAATATTGAAAGCCATTACCTCAGCATGGCAATCAGGGCAGATAGGAATACAATTATCAAAGGAATTTGGTCCGTTGTCCGCTTCCTGAATAATATGATGACATTGTATCCTGGTGTGTTTTCTTTGATGGCAAAGACAACATTGTCGTTGACACGCGATTAATGCGTCTAGTCGAATTTTTAATGGAAAGGGCATTGAAAGTTAGGAATTAAAGTAATACTCAAAAGGGTATGAATTCAGTTAAAGGATGATCCAATCACAACCGCATTTTATCCATTCTGAAGAATCTCATCTAAAATTTCTTGAGTTAATCCTCTATCTTTAGCTTGTTCTTGCATTTCTTGAATAATGTCATCTAGGGATTTATCTTGAATAATTGATTTGAGAAAATCGTTAACAATACTCCGAATTTTTTGCTGTTTTTGCGGTTCTGCTTTTTGATAAGCTTTGGCAACTTCAGTATCAACTTGAATTGCAATTGTTTCCATATTTTGATAGGAAAAATAAATTACATTTGTTTAATTATAGCATTCAATATCTAAAGTACGATAACCTAAGCTATAAGATATGTGATTTCTAGGTTGCGCTTCGCTATCGTACTTTATTCAAACAGATTAAGCTGTTGTACATGATCATAATTTTTATCTCCTTCATCACATCCCAGCTTAGATAATTTTTTAGCAACTTCTCTATACTCAGGGGAAACGCATCTAATTTTTTTGACAAAATGTCACTTATATGTATTTCACAACTTCGATAGAGACGTTTCATGAAACGTCTCTACATTATTATTTAGGAAATTCTCAATTCCCTGCTTTCATCTTTCCATAAGCATAACGAACAAAACTGCCTTCATTGAGATTGTTCCACGCATACATCCGATCTCTAAAGGGTTTCCACTGTTCATAAACGGCTTTAAAATCAGCGTCTTTAGCTGCAAACTCATCATATAAAGCAAAAGAGGCTTTTTCCGCAGCTTCCAAAATTTCCTGACTATAAGCACGTAGTTGAGTACCCGTTTTTAATAGTTTCTCTAAGGACTCATTATTGCGGACATCATAACGAGCTAACATTGTTGTATTCGACTGAAATGCAGCAGTTTCTAATGCTGCTTGGTATTGCGGTGGTAGCTTTTTCCATTCGTCTAAATTCACTTGTACTTCTAAAGTTGGACCTGGTTCCCACCAACCTGGATAATAGTAAAATTTAGCGACTTTATTTAAACCCAGTTTTTCATCATCATAGGGGCCTACCCATTCTGCCGCATCAATAGCCCCTGTTTGTAAAGCTTGAAAGATTTCCCCCCCTGGAAGAGTCTGCACAGTTACGCCTAATTTAGCCATAACTTGCCCTCCTAAACCGGGAATTCGCATTTTTAGGCCTTTGAGATCATTGAGGGTTTTCACTTCGTTGCGAAACCATCCCCCCATTTGTGTCCCCGTATTTCCCGCAGGAAATTGAATCACATTAAATTTACTGGCATAGATTTCTCGCAGTTTGGTTAAACCTCCGCCTTCATATAACCAAGCGTTTTGTTGTTGGGCATTGAGTCCAAATGGTACTGATGTACCAAAAGCGAGGGCAGGACTTTTACCAATATAGTAATAAGCGGCAGTATGTCCAGCTTGTACAGCACCTTGGGAAACCACATTCAGAACTTCTAAACCGGGGGCTATTTCTCCAGCCGCACGGGGTTCGATAATAAATTTACCGTTAGTGAGAACTTTGACACGTTCTGCTAATACCTGCGCTCCACCAAATATAGTTTCTAAGGACAATGGCCAACTTGTCGCCATTTGCCATTTTATTGTCGGTAGATTACTGGTGTCGGTTTGAGCGGTTGCTGTTTTATTTTGAGCTTTTTGACAACCACCAATAATTGCTACTCCTGTGGCAGCGATCGCACTTTGAGATAATCTGTTAACAATAGCTCGGCGTTTCATAAAAGTTACTATTATTGACTAACTGGAGGATTTCACTACAATATCATGTTTGATTTGATTGTGTTAATACACTGAAAACTTATTATTTCTTATAATTTTGCCAATTGCTGATCATTTCAGATTAGTATAAAAATATTAAGTAATTTCTAACTAAATTTAACGGCTATGTTAGAAACTGTTTTAGCTGAACCTAGCATTAAACTGCCACCCACCCAGGCAGAACTTCCTTGTGATGATGGTATCCCCATGGAGACACAAAGACATAAATTCCAAATGGATATTTTAATTGATACCATTCAGCCTTGGTTAGAGCAAAGGACTGATGGATACGTAGGTGGCAATATGTTTGTCTACTACAGTTTAGCACAATTGAAAAATCAAGATTTTCGAGGTCCAGATTTCTTTGCTGTTTTGGGTGTACCGAAAACAGAACGATTGTCTTGGGTAGTTTGGGAAGAAGGAAAACCCCCAGATGTAGTAATTGAATTACTTTCAGAAAGCACATCTAATAATGATAAAAATCAGAAAAAATTGATTTATCAAAATCAAATGCGCGTTTCTGAATATTTTTGGTATGACCCGTTTAACCCAGATGATTTTGCAGGTTTTGATCTTAACAGTGGTGCATATCAACAGATTGCTCTAAATGATAAAAACCAACTGATAAGTAAAGTTTTAGATTTAGCTTTGGTACGTTGGGAAGGTAATTATAGAGGCGTTGATGCCACTTGGTTACGCTGGGCAACTTTGGACGGTGAATTATTTCCCACTTCTCAAGAAATGGTAGGAATTGCACAACAAAGGGCAGAACAAGCTGAATTGCAATTAAGGGCAGTTGCCATTAATTTGTTACAGAATGGAATGTCTATAGAACAAGTGGCACAATTGACAAATTTAGATATTTTGGAGGTGGAACAATTGATGAATTAATAGTAAAAATTCACTAAAGTTTTTCTCGTTCCCATACAGAGTATGGGAACGAATTCCAGAAGGCTCTGCCTTCAATAACAGCAAAGGCAGAGCCTCCGTTAAGTCATTCCCAGTCAGAGACTGGAAACGAGGTAAAAGTCATTTTTAGATGACTAAACACTGGGAAAATTTCTGAGTCTGTTTTAACAGACTTGAGCTATTAGACAGGGAATTTATTCCCTGGCTGACTGGCTGACTGTATTCTCAAGTCTTACCTTTAATTTATTATGTTCTATGCGTGACTCAAGCAGATTTTCTTTAATTCGTAAACTCTTAAAATTTTCGCAGTTTATTGACAATGGTGCTGATAAATTGGGATGGTTATCGAATTGGCTAGTTTTACTAACAATTGGAGTTGGTTTTTTTAATGTTGTCGCCCGTTATATGGGTCGCTTCATTGGCGTACAATTGTCTTCTAATGCCTTATTAGAACTGCAATGGTATTTATTCTCTCTCACATTCTTATTCGGCTTTGTTTATATTTTACGTCATGGGGAAAATGTCCGCGTTGATTTTCTCTATACTAATATGAGTGAAAAAAAACGCGCCTTAGTTGATTTTGTGGGAACAGTTTTATTTTTAATTCCCTTTTGTCTACTTGGTATTTGGGTAACAATCAATCCGGTTTTACAATCTTGGGGCAGATTAAGTGACGGTAGTTGGGGAACTTGGGAAATATCTTCTGACGCTAATGGTTTACCCCGCGCCCCAATCAAAACTATGGTTCCTATAGCCTTATTACTGCTGCTTTTGCAAAGTATTTCTCAAGCAATTAAGTATTTAGCAGTATTATTAGGCTATCAACAAGTAGCGGAACAAATTCGTTTAGAAACTTCAGAAAATATCAATATTGAATAGGAGAAAATATGGGTTTTGAATGGTTAGCAATTTTAATGTTTGTCGGCTTTTTCTTTATTCTTATGAGTGGCTTTCCTGTCGCTTTTTCCTTTGCCGGCACAGCCATTGTTTTTGGACTTATTGGTACAGCAGTTGGGGCTTTTAATCCGGCGCGTCTCCTCCTATTACCTAATAGTTGGTTTGGCACAATGTCCAACTTTACCTTACTTGCTATTCCCTTCTTTGTCTTTCTGGGTGCAGTTCTAGAAAAGTCAGGATTAGCAGAAGAATTATTAGAAACTATCGGCATTATTTTAAGTCGTGTCCGGGGAGGATTAGCTTTAGCAGTTGTTTTAGTGGGAACTGTTTTAGCAGCCACAACTGGAGTCGTAGCCGCCACAGTAATTGTCATGGGAATGTTATCATTACCGTTAATGTTACGCTATGGCTATGATAAAAAATTAGCTTCAGGAGTTATTATTGCTTCTGGTACTTTAGCCCAGTTAATTCCTCCCAGTTTAGTTTTAGTGATTCTCAGTGATCAAATTGGTGTTTCTGTGGGAGATTTATTTTTAGGGGCATTAATTCCCGGATTAATGTTATCTGGTGCTTATATTCTCTATATTTTAGGACTAGCTTTTTTTCAACCGGAAAAAGTCCCAATGATTCCTGATGATGTGGTAATTCCTCAAGGGACTCAATTAATTAAACAAGTTTTCAAAGCTGTTGTTCCGCCGATTATTTTAATTTTTGCAGTGTTAGGAAGTATATTCTTTGGTGTAGCCACTCCCACAGAAGCGGGGGCTGTAGGTGCTGTTGGGGCTTCTATTCTCGCCGCTTTTAATAAACGTCTCACACCACAATTAATTCGTGATGCTGCTCATTCTACCGCAGTAATTACAGCTTTAGTTGTGATGATTTTATTCTGTTCTTCGATGTTTAGTTTGGTGTTTGATGCTTTGGGTGGCAAAACTCTGATTACTAATTTATTAGTAGGTTTACCTGGAGGATATTGGGGGTTTTTAATTGTTAGTAATATCGTGATTTTTATTTTGGGAGCTTTTTTAGAATTTATTGAAATTTGCTTTATTGCTATGCCTTTATTAGTACCAGCAGCCCAAGCTTTAAATATTGATATGGTGTGGTTTGGTGTGGTTATGGCAGTGAATTTACAAACCGCATTTATTTCTCCACCTGTGGGATTTTCTTTGTTTTATTTACAAAGTGTTGCCCCTAAAGAAGTGAGTACATTGGATATTCATAAAAGTGCGATTCCTTTTATGGTTTTACAGTTTATTGTCTTGTTAATTGTAATTATTTTCCCGCAAACAGTTCGCTGGTTAATTGATATTTCAGCAACGACTGGGGTTTAAGGCATTTTTGGGCGGTTGGAAACCGCGTCTACACGGGCAAAATCTGCCTACGCAGGTTAAAAGATTTCTTTCTTATCATAAGCTGTTACGCAGCTAAATTTGATAACCATAATTTACTTGAACTTTGTGGTGCGGGCATCTTGCCCGCTAGAATTATACAAACTAGGCGGTTAGAAACCGCGTCTACACAGACAAAACCCACCTTCGTGGGTTAAATTCCTCTTGGAAGGACTTTGTTTGTATAGCCGCTATATAATCAATCTTTTAGGCTAAAAAATGGGTTTCTAACTTAAACCTAAAAAACCAGCAATTAACGGTAATAACTTACCACATTCTTCAACTAATTTGGCCGCCGTTGGTAAATTAGCAATTGTTCCTTTTAACATTGTGATTGCTGTATCTGCTAAATCCTGTTTTTCTTGAGGATTTTGGGCGGCTTCTGCCAAAGATTTAACTTGTTTTAAGGCCTTTTCTTTGTCTTTTGCTGTTAAATCAGTATCGGTTTCAATTGCTGTTTTTAATTGTGTCAATAATTCTTTAATTCCTGGTTTATCGGGTTCGGGTGCTGTTGCTAATTCATTAATAGTATTTATGACTGTACCACTGATTTCACCTAAATTCAAAGCTTGTCCACTGGCGTTAAAATCTCCACCAATATTACCAATTTCAATTTTACGGCTAGAATCCTTAGTCATATTTTCATTCTCCACTTTATT
>NZ_VILA01000019.1:175969-250063 GCF_009712025.1 Dolichospermum sp. UHCC 0406 | reverse complement strand
CCACGATTATATCCATAAGAGCAAAAGCAAAAGCTAAGAACATCGGAAGCTGGGTGCGGTGAAAGCTGCACGCCCAGATTTAACAGAGAGGGGCGGGAAATAATATTCCCCCTCGACTCTACCAGAATGCAGCTAGAAATATCCTTAGTCGAGGATTGAGTACCGTAGGGCATACGGGAACTTTCATGATAGACATGAGCAACGCTTTAGGAGATGAGTCCTCTACTCAGGCTGGAGAGATCCTGTCTGAGCAAGTCATGTCTTTGATTAAAGAATCCCCGCGTCTTTAGACCGGGGAGTGTCAACCCATAGTGCTTTATATCATTAAAATAGGGAACAGGGAATAGAGAATTGGTAAATAAAAATATATTTCTTCTTACCTCTTCCCTTATTGTTGAAATATTGCTAACTCGGTTTTGGGGTCAAAAAAATGCAGTTTATCAGGCACAAATGATAACCAAAGTTGGTCATTTATCTTTATAAATCTATCTGGGGGAACTCGAACTTGTAAAGTTTGTCCATCTACATTTTGTAAATCAGGATCAGAAATTTTTACAGCTAAAAAAGTGTCATTTCCTAAGTTTTCTACTAAGTCTACTTTGACTGGTAAATTTTTAGTAGCAGGTACACCCAAACTGAGATGTTCTGGACGAATACCCAATATTAAAGTTTGTCCGTCGTAGTTTTGTAACGCACTTCCCCACACATCTGGAAGGGTAAAGCGAAAGTTAGTATGGGTAATTAATAAAGGTGCGTGAAACTCCACAGGGATAAAATTCATGGGTGGAGAACCGATAAATTCCGCGACGAAGCGATTAGCAGGACGATTATATAGTTCTAAAGGTGCTGCAACTTGCTGTATTTTACCTTCTGACATAATGGCAATGCGATCGCCCATTGTCATCGCTTCAGTTTGATCATGGGTAACATAAATCGTCGTTATTCCCAATTGACGTTGTAATTTAACAATTTGGCTGCGGGTTTCAGCTCGTAGTTTAGCGTCCAAATTAGATAATGGTTCATCCATTAAGAATACTTGGGGATTGCGGGCGATCGCTCGTCCTAATGCTACCCGTTGTCTTTGTCCCCCGGAAAGTTGTTTCGGTAACCGATTTAACAGAGTTTCAATTTGTAATAAACCCGCAACTTTTTGGACTCGTTCATTAACAATTCTTTCTTTTGGAGAAATATACCGTAATCCACTAGGTAACTTTTTTGTTAACCCTACAAGTAGATTTTCGCCCCATTGAGTCAGTCTTTTTTTGCCAACTTCCTGATCTGGAAACTGACGACGTAAGCCAAAAGCAATGTTGTCATATACAGTCATGTGGGGATAGAGTGCATAACTTTGAAACACCATAGCGATATCCCTGTCCTTGGGAGGTAAGTCATTAATCAAGCGAAGCCCTGCGGTATCTCCTACCGAAATGTTACCACCAGTCATTACCTCCAGCCCAGCGATTAACCTCAGCAGGGTACTTTTACCGCAGCCAGATGGTCCCACCAGCACCATAAATTCACCATCAGCAATGGTTAAATTAATCCGTCGCAAGACACTTACACCATCTGTACCGTCTGGTTGCGTTTTTGCACCTTCCCCACCGCGAGAGGGAAAACTTTTATAAACATTTTCTAATACAACTTGTGCCACGAGAATTCACTTTAAAATTTATTAATTTGTAAAGGCGGGATTTCTCCACCCATACATTACATATTATACATTGTTTCCCAAGACCCAGATCCTTGACTTCCAGATCCCCGACTTCTTCAAGAAGTCGGGGATCTTATTGATTCTAGCAATTCTTGAATCTGCTGATTAATAATTTTGACATCAAAACGTTGACCGGCACTAATTCTGGCATTATTGGCAATATTCGCAGTTTTTACAGATTCTTGCAGACAATTATGAATCACCTTTGCTAATTCTTGAGGTTCTCCAGGTGTGACTAAAAAACCATTAATCCCATCTTCCACTAATTCTATTGCACCACCAGCTTGAGCCGCAATCACAGGTTTACCACACAGCATAGCTTCAACAATAACTCTTCCAAAAGGTTCAGGTGCAGTGGAAGTATGAGTAATTAAATCACACATTGCCATTAATTTGGGAATATCTGAGCGAAAACCTAAAAAATTGACTCGATTTTCTAACCCCAATCCAGCAACTTTTTGATGTAAATCCTGAATATATTCCTGTTCACCAAATAAAGCATCACCAACTAAAATTACTACCACATTTTCTGGACATTGAGAAAGAGCCTCAATTAAAATATGCTGTCCTTTCCAGGGAGAAAGCCGGCTAAAATGTCCAACAACAAATTTACCTTCTAATTCTAAATTAGCTCGGATTTTTCTAACTTCTAATGCATCAACTTGATAATTTTCTATAGCAAAACCATTATAAACAACTTCAACTATATCCGGTTTTCCTCCAGCTTGTAAAAATGCCGTTTTACTAGCTTGAGAATTAGCAATGACCAAAGCAGCGCAACGATTAATTAAATTAACAGCAACTCGCAAATTAGTTTTACTAAAATGTTCTAGAGAAAGAATATCATGTAAATGATAAACGAGAGGACGACGAGCGAAAAAACTAGCTATTGCCGCGACAACTAAAGCCTTTTGAGTATTAGCATAAATTAAATCATATTTCTTTGCCCGTTGCATAACCTGATTAATTAAAGGAATTATTTGCCCTAAACTAGCTAATGCTGGAAATAAACCACTTTGTTTACCAACTTTAATGGCTTGAGTTGTCAAAACCTCCACAGGAATTTGGTTTTCTTCGAGTAACTTACGAAAATCACCATCTGCGAATAAACCAACCAGGGAATTTTGACCATAAGGTTTAGCAATATCAACTAAACATAATTCAGCCCCACCAGGTTTACCACTTTGGTCTAAGAATAGAATTTTCATACAATCTCTATCATCAATTTAAGCTAGGAGAACTTGCCGAACTTGTTGAGCAATATTAGTCCAATCATAATTTTTAATTGTGTAATTACGACATTCTTCCCTAGAAGGTAAAGGCAGTTTTCCTAACATAACTTGTGCTAATTTATCAGCAATACTTTCAACAGTAATCGCCTCAGTAATTAAATCTGGAGAAAATTTCTGCAAAATTTCTGGCATTCCCCCCACAGGAGTACATAAAACAGGAGTACCACAGGCTAGAGATTCCAAAATAGCTAATCCAAAACCTTCAAAAGATTGACTTGGCATCACAGTTAAATCAGCCGCTTGATAAGCCACAGGTAAATCATTTTCAGGTACAAAACCTAAGAATTGCACATTATTTTCTAAACCTAATTCTCTAGCTTGTTGTTGAAGTAAAGCTTGAATATGACCACGACCAGCTATAGCTAACCAAATATCAGGAATTCCCACTTTAATCATAGCTATAGCTTGCAATAACTTATCAATTCCCATGCGGTGAACTAAGCGACGGGAAGTAAATAATATCGGCCGATTAGTTGGCCAACCTAGTTTTATTCTAGCCTCTTGACGCGAGAGATTATTCTGAAAATGATTAATATCAACTCCACCAGGAATGATGTGAATTTTCTGCCAGGGAACTTGGTATTTTTGATGGAGAATCTGACCAAAAGCTTTACTAAGGACAATAAAGCGATCGCACCGATTATAAGTGCTTTGTTCTATTATTTTTTCCTTTAGCCAAACACTCAACTTTTTATTAACAACTTCCTCCTGACTTTCCGAAGCCCAAGGACCATGAAAGTTAAAAGTAACCGGTACTCCCTTAGGTAAAATATCTAAAATTGGAAAACTATATAATGCAAAATGGAGATTAATTGCATCAGGTTTACCTAATCTTGTTTTCTGAAAATTATCACGAATTGACCATAACCGAGAACTAATTTTACTATCTGGACAAGCTAAATTAGTCAACTTAATCTGTGTATTTTTAGCATCTAGAGGTAAACCCACTCCACATAATTCTACTTGGTCTTGAGATGCTGCTAATTTATGAATTAGTTCATAAATATACCGTTCTAAGCCTCCAGGATTGTTAGGAAACCAACCCGTACCTAAAGTTAGAATAGATGCCGATGCTGAACTTAATTCTATATCTTTACCTGCCACTTACTTATCTCCCTTTTGATAGATAAATTGAGATGAGTTATTTTGATTTATGCTTTTATTTATTTTGTCAATGCCAAGATAATTTATTTTCAGCATAATCTTTTAATACGACGCTGAGAATCAAAATCGGTTTAAATATAAAAATTATTCTATTTCCACAAACAAAATACATCAAAAAAATATATTTACATAACAAATAATAGATACTCGTAAAAATATCAACAGTATCAAGTATAATTTATTTATTTATTTTGAAAATATATATTGTTGATAAAGTTTTGATGAAATTAACTGCAAGATAAAATTTATTTGTTAATTTATGAGTAAGAATTTAAAAGCCTATCCCACAGGGATAAATTAAAAATTCAAAAAGCATATTACAGCAACCGAATTATTTATGCAGATTAGTAAAACTTGCTACAAACTTTATCAATATCTTCATAACTTATTTTCGAGGAGATATTGGCGAAAAAAAATAACTTTCAATATTTTACTTGGTTTAACCTGTGGACTACTTATAACATTTGCCGGAATGACAATGGATTTAGCCACAACTAAAAAATCCAAAGCAGTCAAAACTCCTGAAATTACATATATTACTTCTTGGTTAGGAAATACCATTGGTAATGGTAAATTGCGAGTACAAAATAACATAGAAGGAATGTATGTCAAAGATGATGGGACAATTTACACAAATAGTGCTTGGGATGAAGCTGGTAGTGAAGCAGGAATATATAAAGATGGTAAACCAATTTTTATCCTCCAAGATACACATGGTTGGAATCGTTTAGGGGGTAAAGCAATAACAGTAAATAGCAAATATATTTATATTTCTATGACTCAAGGTGGAGTAGATCAAACTAAAGAAGATTATCCTCCCCAAGGACAAACTTGGTACTGCGTCAGACGTTATGACTTAACAGGAAAACCTGCACCTTTTGAGAAAGGGAATGGCTGGGATAAAAGTATGTTAATTACCAGCAAAAGTCATGAAGTCACAGGAATAGCAACAATAAATAATCACCTATTTGTTAGCAATGCTGGGGAGAATATTGTTCGGGTTTATAATACCGAAACAATGGCAGAAATAAACAAATTTAAGGTTAATAGTCCCGAAAAAATTACCATTGATAAAAAAGGTAGTTTGTGGATTATTCAAAATCAAAAAGGTGCTAAATTTGGAAAAATTGTCAATTATTCTCAAGACGGAAAAAAATTACCAAAAGAAATAATAGATGTTGATAAACCATCAGCATTAGCCATTGATAATCTCGGCAGACTGTTAGTAGCAGAAAATGGGATTAATCAACAATTGGTAATTTACAATATTAATAATCAGCCGGTTCGTGTAGATACTTTTGGGGATAAAAAAGGTATTTTTGGTGGTGTACCTGGAGAAATAAAAACATCCAAACTCTACGGCATTACAGGAGTTGGTACAGATGCAAAAGGTAATATTTATGTAAATAGTAATGGCTTCAATAAATCAGGAACAGATTTAAGAAAATTTTCGCCAGCAGGAAAAATACAATGGCAATTACTAGGATTAATATTTGTAGATAATGCAGATACAGATCCAAAAACAGATGGTGTAAATATATTCACCAAACAAGAACAATATGTCATGGATTATAGCAAGCCTGCTGGTAAACAGTGGACATATAAAGCCTACACAGTTAATCCCTTTAAATATGCTCAAGATCCACGGCTGCATACATCACCAGATGGAACTTTTGTCCGCCGAATTCAAGGAAAACCTTTTCTATTCCTCACAAATATGTTCAACAGCTTTTTGCAAATTTATCGTTTTGAACCAAAAACAGATGGTAAAATTGCAATTCCTGCCGGGATGTTTGTGGGTACTAATGATCAGAATAAACAATCTATTAATGGCAATTGGCCACCCAATCAACCCGCAAACGGAGAATGGATTTGGCGTGATAGTAATGGCAATGGTGCATTTGAAAAAAATGAATATGATAGCAGTCAAGACTATCCCTATATCGGAGGTTGGTGGGTAGATAGCAAAGGAGATATTTGGAAAACTTTGCGAACAGAAGATGGCATTCGTCATTATCCTTTACAGGGATTAGATAGTAAAGGAAACCCCATTTATACCTATAGTTCGATGAAAAAAATCAGGACTCCTAGCACCTTTAAAGACTTGCGACGGATTGAATATTTTCCCGAAACAGATACTATGTATTTATCAGGTTTTACTATTGAACATCCGGCATTTGCTGATGATGCCAAAGTCATAGGATCAGAAATTGCTCGCTTCGATAATTGGAGTAAAGGAAATCGCACTCCCAAATGGCGAACCGTCGTTCCCTACGACACCACAGGTAAAGGAGAAATTGCCACCGCAGCCATGAGTGTAGCAGGTGATTATGTATTTGCAGTGGGTGTCAAAACCGCAGAGGTATATGTTTACAAAACTGCTACGGGAGAACTCGTGAAAAAGATGACTCCAGGTGCAGAAGTTGGGAAAGAAAGTGGTTGGGTTGATATTCCCTATGGTATCCGTGCTTTCCGTCGTGCTAATGATGAATATCTCGTATTTGTCGAAGAAAATTGGCAAGGTAAGGTGCTTATCTATCAGTTTCCTATTTGATTTATAGCCAGTTTAAATAATTTGTGAACTCGGAAATACCCAATTTATTAAATAAGTTGGGTATATAAATCAATTTAGAGTATTTTGGGTGAGCGATCGCTCTTTTATCTAAAATCTTCCCTAATTTACAATTAAATCCTGATTTTTTCCTTATTTTCCAGAGGAAAAACTGCATCGGAAAAATCAATAGTTTCGCCAGCCATGGGTAAATATTCATCATTGAGATATTCACAAAATATAATTTCTACAACATCCAAATTATCATTTTCAGAAATTATAGCTTGATAAATAAAACCATCTTCTGATTTTTTAAAAGCATCATATAAATCAATATTACCAGAACGAATATTTTTTAATCTGCTTTTCGACATGGGAGAATAAAGCCAAGTTTTATGATCTGGTGTTTCATCTATCCAAACAGCTAAAAAAATCTGTCCTGAAGCATTTTGACAGCTAAATAAACAGGGAAAATCATAATATTCATAGATTTCAATAATTTCTAGGTTTACTAGCGGTGGGTATTGTGGTAGTAATTTCATAGATAAACCTCATGTTTAGTCAGGAGAAGTAATATTAACAATTTCAAAATTTTTCCAAGGTTCTTGATTAGCTGGAAACCACCAAGTATGATGATGATTACCTGTTTTTCTGGAAGGTGTATTTAACATTACTCCTAAATCAGAATTTCCATATCCTAATGCTACTTGTTTTTTGCGAAGTGCAGGAACTTTATTACGAGCATTACAAACTCCTGCTGCTGAGGTAAAAACAGAGAGTCCACAAGTTTGACATTCTGTGATGTTTTTAGGGCAAGGTTGATCTATATTTTGTTTACGCCATGATCTAAAATCATCAGATGTAGGAGGGTTATTATCTACCAGACGGTAAATAGTTCCTGAAATTGGTTGAGCAGCTTCAGGAGGGCAATTTTCAGGAAAATACTGAGGCCATTTCATGTTGTTTCTTTTATTTTAATACATTTTTTAAATGATATCACCACCGCCAAGAAATTACGCTAATAGCAAAATCCAGCTAAAGCTGAATGAAGATTGATATTTATTCAGTCTGTTTTAACAGACTTTCGCTATGAGACTGAGAATTAATTCTCAGGCGGTTTTGTGGGATAATGGAAGATGTATATTAACAGCAAAAAACCCTCGATAAATTAACCTAAGGCTTATTGAAATAATCAGATTACTGAAAAAATTAGTGACTTACAAAATTGTACAAACTACAGCAAACAAGAAACTGCTAATTTGCATTTTGACTTTGATTATCGCTGAAATTATGCCATAACTGATATGCAGCATACCCTCCTGCGGCTGCTATTCCTACAGGAACTAAAACTGGCGATGCACTGATAGTTCCAGCATCTGCAACTAATGGAGCTAAACTTGTTATTGCTGCTTGTCCCATAGCTGCTCCAACCGCTACAATGGTAGCTGTGTTTCCAGTAGCAGCGAGTGTTACTGCACTACCAGCAACGATTCCGGTGGTTGCTCCCGCTGCAAACGAGGCGATATTTGAGCAGTTGCTACCAGATTCACATTTAACAACATTTATCTCTATAACTGCTGCACTAGCTGTAGATGGAAAAATAGTTATAGTGCTTACTAAAATCAGCAATGTAGCTAGACACACTGATATTACGCTTTTGGAATTTTGGAATATACGCAGCATTTAAATTTCTTGGTGTATTAATTTGTTTACTCATTATAGAGTAAAGGAATATCAATCACGTCAGCAATCAAACACCAGTCTTCCTCTATTTCAATTTCTATCTTTAAGTTCACATCCCCAAACGGTAAGGTAATAAAAGCCATATTTAGTAAAAATAAACAAAATAGATGACATCCATAGAATCCCACAAAAAAGCCAAAGCCCTCAAACCCGGAAGCGTGCGCCCCGCAAAAGAACTATGTAGCGAATGCGGACTATGCGACACCTACTACATCCACTACGTCAAAGAAGCCTGCGCCTTCATTACCCAAAGAATAGACGAACTAGAAACCACCACCCATAACCGTCCCCGCAACCTAGAAGACGAAAACGAACTTTACTTTGGAGTTCATCAAGAAATGATGTCCGCCAGAAAACAACAACCCATAGAAGGCGCACAATGGACAGGAATAGTAAGCAGCATAGCCATAGAAATGCTAAATCGTGGCTTAGTTGAAGGCGTAGTTTGTGTGCAAAACAGCAAAGAAGACCGCTTTCAACCCATGCCCATCATCGCCCGCACACCCGAAGAAATACTAGCAGCCAAAGTCAATAAACCTACCCTATCCCCCAACCTATCCGTATTAGAACAGATAGAAAAATCAGGAATGAAGAGGTTATTAGTCATCGGAGTAGGTTGTCAAATCCAAGCATTACGAGCCGTAGAGAAAAAACTCGGCTTAGAAAAACTCTACGTACTGGGAACACCATGCGTAGATAACGTTACCCGCGCCGGACTGCAAAAATTCCTAGAAACCACCAGCCGTTCCCCCCAAACAGTAGTCAGCTACGAATTCATGCAAGACTTCCGAGTCCACTTCAAACACGAAGACGGTTCAGAAGAAACAGTCCCCTTCTTCGGCTTAAAAACCAACGTCCTCAAAGACATCTTCGCCCCATCATGTATGAGTTGCTTCGATTACGTCAACTCCCTCGCTGATATCGTCGTCGGGTATATGGGCGCACCTTACCAATGGCAATGGATAGTAGTCAGAAACGATACAGGCAAAGAAATGCTCGAACTCGTCAAAGACCAACTCCACACCCAGCCAGTCACGTCCCAAGGAAACCGCAAACCAGCAGTACAGCAAAGCATACCAGCTTATGATCAAGCCGTCACCTTACCCATGTGGGCAGCGAAATTAATGGGAGTAGTCATAGATAAAATTGGCCCCAAAGGACTAGAATATGCGAGATTTTCCATAGATTCCCACTTTGCGAGAAATTACTTATATGTGAAGCGGAATCATGGAGAAAAATTAGAAGCTCATGTACCGGAGTTTGCGAAGCGGATAGTGGGGCAGTATAAGTTACCGGAATAAGATTTCGCGCAAAGGCGCAGAGGAGCAAAGGCGCAAAGGGA
The DNA here is from genome assembly GCF_009712025.1 of Dolichospermum sp. UHCC 0406. Lineage (NCBI taxonomy): Bacteria > Bacillati > Cyanobacteriota > Cyanophyceae > Nostocales > Aphanizomenonaceae > Dolichospermum > Dolichospermum sp. UHCC 0406. The sequence goes on along the minus strand of NZ_VILA01000019.1, from coordinate 240,260 downwards.
AGAAGAAGGAGGTAAGGTATTAAGAAGGAGGTTTATATGACTGAGAATGAAATTGCGACTCAGATTGTTGATGCTGCTTATAAGATTCATACCAGATTAGGACCAGGGTTGTTTGAATCTGTGTATGAGACTGTTTTGGCTTATGAATTGGAGAGTAGAGGTTTACAGGTAGCAAGACAACAAGCAATACCTGTAGTTTACGAAAGTGTTCATTTACAGGAAGGGTTTCGGGCAGACATCATAGTTGAAAACAAAGTCATCATTGAAATCAAATCCCTAGAAACCCTCCACCCTGTACACAAAAAACAACTTATCACCTATCTAACTCTTGCCAATATACGCCTTGGACTACTCATCAACTTTGGTGAAGTCCTCATCAAAGACGGCATTAAACGCATAGCCAACAAACTTTAACCTCTTCCTTCTCTTCCCCCTCTTCCTTTGCGCCTTTGCTCCTTAGCGACTTTGCGCGAAACTATTCTTAATTCTCCCCCACAGCCTCAATAGCCGCTTGTAAAGCAATAGATACATGAGTCCAATGAGTCCCCCCTTGGCAATAAACCACATAAGGCTCACGCAATGGTCCATCTGCCGATAATTCTAAGGTACTCCCCTCGATAAATGTCCCCCCAGCCATCACCACTTGGCTTTCGTAGCCGGGCATATCGTCGGGTATGGGTTCTAGATAAGATCCTATGGGTGAATGCTGCTGTATGGCTTTGCAGAAGGCGATCAGTTTTTTGGCTGAACCGAGTTTAATCGCTTGAATCACGTCTCCTCTGGGTGCTAATGGTGGGGGGTTGACTGGATATCCGAGTCTGTCAAATATATAACCTGTCAGGTATGTTCCTTTCATTGCTTCCCCTACCATCTGTGGGGCTAAAAATAATCCTTGGAATAACAGGCGGTTTTGATCAAAGGTTGCTCCTCCTTCGCTACCAATACCGGGGGCTGTGAGTCTACAAGCGGCTGCTTCTACTAGGTCGGCGCGTCCGGCTATATAACCACCTGCACTCACGACTGTACCTCCAGGATTTTTGATCAATGATCCGGCTATGAGGTCAGCACCAATATGGGTTGGTTCTTGGGTTTCGATGAATTCGCCGTAGCAGTTGTCTACAAAACAAACGGTGTTCGGGTTTTGCTGTTTAACGATGTGAACAATTTTTTCTATGTCGGCTATGGAGAGGCTTGGCCTCCATGAATATCCGCAGGAACGTTGAATCAATACTAACTTTGTGTTGTCGGTAATGCTAGTGTTTAAGTTTTGCCAATCTATTTTTCCTTGATCAGTTAGTTCCAATTGGCGGTATTTTATGCCAAAATCAATTAGAGAACCTTGGCCTTGTCCTCTCAAGCCAATTACTTCTTCGAGAGTATCGTAGGGAGAACCGACTACTGCTAACATTTCATCCCCAGGACGAAGTACACCATACAGCGCACAAGCGATCGCATGAGTTCCCGAAACAAACTGCACTCGCACCACAGCAGCTTCAGCACCCATTATTTCGGCAAAAACTTTATCTAAGGTTTCTCGTCCTAAATCATCGTGTCCGTAGCCACTTACGCCTGCAAAATGATGTGCGCCTACTCGGTGATGACGAAAGGCATCTAATACTCTTTTAAGATTATGCTTGACCTGAGCGTCAATACCAGAAAAAATTTCTAATAGTGCCTGTTCTGCTTCCCGCAGCCGTTCAAAGCTGTTCATCATTTCCTCATTCAAAAACATAAAATAGATATGCGGATTTTAGGATCTCGCAGATTAGGCTGAACAATTTCTATTCAGGTTACTGCATGACAATTGCTACTTCTAAACCTCCCATTAACTGGGTTAATACCCTATTTTTCGTTTCATTGCACGTCGGCGCTCTATTTGCCTTAATTCCGAGCAATTTTAGCTGGAAGGCAATTGGTGTTGCTTTATTGCTTTACTGGGTGACTGGAGGTTTAGGTATTACTTTGGGATATCACCGTCTTGTCACTCACCGTAGTTTTCAAACGCCTAAATGGCTAGAGTATGTCTTGGTAATCTTTGGGACACTATCTTGTGAAGGTGGTCCAATTGAATGGGTAGGTACACATCGAATTCACCACTTACATTCTGATACTGAATCTGATCCCCATGATTCAAATCAAGGTTTCTGGTGGAGTCACATGGGTTGGATGATTCATTTTGCTCCTGCTCACAGTCAAGTTCCTCGCTTCACTAAAGACATTATTGATGACCCAGTTTATCAGTTTTTACAGAAAAATTTCATTTTATTACAAGTTGCCTTGGGCATAATCCTATATTTCTTAGGTGGCTGGCCAATGGTAGTTTGGGGAATTTTTGCGCGGATTATTTGGGTTTATCACTGTACTTGGTTGGTAAATAGTGCTACTCATAAATTCGGATACCGCACTTATGATTCTGGTGACCAGTCAACTAATTGTTGGTGGGTTGCCATTCTCGTTTTTGGTGAAGGCTGGCACAATAACCACCATGCGTTTCAATACTCTGCCCGTCATGGTTTGGAATGGTGGGAAATTGATCTGACTTGGATGACAATTCAGTTATTACAATTACTAGGTCTAGCGACAAACGTAAAGCTGGCAGAGAAAAAGGCATAAGCAGATTTTCTGCTCAAAGTCAATAGTTTTGTAGTCATTTTTTGGCTGGAAACTATTGACTTTTTGTGTGTAAATAAAGCAATTTTTAATTTGAAATTTTTAATTGCTCAATATCTATCCTAAGTTGTTCTAAGGTTGCTATAATCTCAGAAATTAATGTTACAAAACTTTGCAGCAAGTTACTTTTTTTAGTAACCTTGTCTAGCTGTCTGTTGTTTTTCAGGTATTCATGACTACATCAATCATCAAAAGTCAGGAAATAGCGGTCTCCACAGACCTTGGTAAAGACCAAATAAAACTAAAACATATTATCAAAAGTCTACCCAAGGAATGTTTTCAGAAAAATAGCCGCAAAGCATGGACAACTGTGCTTATCAGTCTATCTATGGCTGCATTAGGCTATTATTTTATAGCAATTTCCCCTTGGTTTCTTCTACCCATAGCGTGGATTTTTACAGGAACTGCTTTAACAGGTTTTTTCGTTATTGGACATGATTGCGCTCATCGTTCATTTGCAAACCGTCGCTGGGTAAATGATTTAGTGGGACATTTCTTTATGATGTTCTTAATTTACCCTTTTCATAGCTGGCGCATTAAACATAATCATCACCATAAACATACCAACAAGCTAGACGAAGACAACGCTTGGCATCCTATTAGAACAGAAACTTTTGCAAGTTGGTCTAAAAGTAGACAGTCTGTCTTTGAGTTGTTTATCAGTAAACGTCTCTGGTGGGTAGGTTCTATTGGCCATTGGGCGGTTGTGCATTTTGATTGGCGCAATTTTCCGAAAAAAGAACAAGATAGTGTTAAATTTTCTGTGGCTGTAGTGGCTGTTTTTGCAGCGATTGTTTTCCCAACTTTGATTATTACAACTGGTGTTTGGGGTTTTATTAAATTCTGGGTTATTCCCTGGATGGTTTACCATTTCTGGATGAGTACCTTCACCATTGTTCACCACACTCTTCCAGATGTTCCTTTTGCAACTGCTAATAAATGGAATGAGGCTTTAGCACAGTTATTTGGAACAGTTCATTGTGATTATCCTCGTTGGGTAGAAATTCTTTGTCACGATATTAATGTTCATGTTCCCCATCATATTTCTACTGCTATTCCTTCCTATAATTTGCGGTTGGCTTACAGCAGCATCAAAGAAAATTGGGGTGCTTATCTCCATGATGAATATAAATTCTCTTGGGGTTTAATGAAGGACATTACTAATCAATGTCAACTTTATAAAACTGATATTGGTTATATAACTTTTGACGAATATCGTGAAGAAAAATTATCAACGGTGAAGTAGTAATTCTTTCTACTTTTAGCACCAATTCTTTTGATTTGGCAATTAACCAAATTTAACCCGGTTTAGGTCAATTGCCAACATCTCAAGTTTGTATTTTAGAGGTCATTAAATATTACCTCACTGTTAATTTCTAATTTACAATCAATTAAATAATCCAGTGCAATTAGATACAATCGAGTTTAATCAAAACCCTAGTTCTGCATCTACTGAAGGTCAAGAAAAATTACCGTTTACTCTTCAGGATTTAAAAGCTGCAATTCCCGCTGAATGTTTTCAGCCAAGTGTAACGAAATCACTTTATTATTTCTTCCGTGATGTTCTGATTGTGGGACTGCTGTATGCAGCGGCTAATTATCTGGATTCTTGGTATTTTTGGCCAGTTTTTTGGGTCATGCAAGGAACTATGTTTTGGGCTTTATTTGTTGTTGGTCATGACTGCGGACATCAATCTTTTTCTAAGCATAAATGGTTGAATGATTTAGTTGGTCATATTACCCATACTTTCATTCTTGTTCCTTATCATGGTTGGAGAATTAGCCACAGAACTCACCACAAGAATACAGGCAGTTTGGAAAATGATGAAAGCTGGTATCCTGTTTCTGAATCTGAGTATGATGAAATGCCTTTATCGCAAAGAATAGGGCGTTTTTATCTGTTCTTATTGGCTTATCCGGTTTATTTATTCAAGCGTTCTCCTGGTAAAGAAGGTTCTCACTTTTCACCTAGTAGCCCACTGTTTAAGCCTTCCGAAAAATGGGACATTATCACCAGCACCACACTTTGGATTAGTATGGTAGTTTTGTTAGGTTTATTCACCTATCAATTTGGTTGGATGGCGTTGTTAAAATACTACGCTGGACCTTACATTGTCTTTATTATTTGGTTGGATTTGGTGACTTTCTTACACCATACTGAACCGGGAATTCCTTGGTATCGTGGGGAAGAATGGACTTTCCTGAAAGGGGCAATTTCTAGTGTTGACCGAAATTATGGAATTTTTAACCACATTCATCATGATATCGGTACTCATGTTGCTCACCACATTTTCTTGAATATGCCTCATTACAATTTGTTGAAAGCGACTGAGGCAATTAAACCAATTATGGGTGAGTATTTCCACGAATCAAAAGAACCAGTTTGGAAGTCTTTGTGGAATTCTGCTATTGGTTGTCATTTTGTTCCCGATACAGGTAGTAAGGTTTACTACACTTCTAAGAGTCAGAATGTCAAGTAATCGGTAAATTTTTTAAAGCTAGGAAGTCCGCTAATGCGGGCTTTTTTTATTTTATATTTTCCTTAAAATTGAAAATAGGGGATAATTATCTTCAAGGATCGGCATACTGAATAAGGGAGAAATTAAAAAACCACTCTTGGGACGAAGGTAATAAAGCGAAAATGAGACGTAAATCTGCTAATACTAGACCAACAAATAACCCTAAACCCTCTATTTTCCAATCCCCGGTGTTTAACTTCGCCACCATTGCCCTTTTAGGAGGAGTGATGATTTTGGGAATTGGGATTGGGATTGCGTTTAGTTCGACAACTACATTAAGTTCATCAAACGTAGCTTCCCGTGAGTTCATTGACACTAGAGCGCCAAATCCTGAGATTTGTGTGCAGTTTGGATCTAGTGCCATGGTGATGGATGCCAGACTCTTTGTCACTCTTAATCCCTTTAATGTCTTTGTTGCCCAGCCAAATATCCGCCCTGGATGTGTAATTCGTCAAAATAACTGGGCAATTTTGGAAAATAAAAAACTTGTAACATCAGATCAGGTACGAGAATGTAAAAATCGTCTTAATACCTTTGGCTTTACAGGGGACTTAAATAGTGAAAAGCCAGATATTAGATGTATTTATCAAAATGAATCGGCTCAAAATTTCTTTTTATCTCAACCTGGTGCTGTGGGAAGTCCACAAGATACGGAAAGATTTTAAATATGGGAGTCAGGAGTCAGGAGAAGGAAGAAGAAAGAAGAAGAAGGAAGAAGATTTTTCTTTCACTTTTCTTCTTTCCTGATAAGTTTTAGTTTTCTATGCTTACAGATACTTAATCACGACCATTGATAGCAATCAGCAAGCGTAAGATAAAGACAAATAAATTGATGTAGGTGAGATACATTGACAAAGCTGCTGGTAAATATTCATCATTGCGGTAAGTGCGGGGTAAGATGTAAAAATCAACTACTGATGCTCCTGCGAAGAGAAATACACCTATACCAGAGATACCAATTTCTAACCAACTGGGTGTGTAAACACCAAACAAGGTAAAGACAAATTGGAGAAGACAAACCACCAATAAGGCCACAATGCCCAAACTAACGGTTTTTGTCAACGCCATACCGTCTGCTTCCGAAAGGTTAGAACCGATTTTTCGGGCAACAATGAAGGTAATGCCACAACTTAAAGCAGCAATAGCAATACCTTGAATACCTACCCCTTGGGTTCTCAAAGCTACAAATACCAAGCCACTCAAGGTATATCCAGATAAGAGACTGTAAATACCCAATAGGGGTAAAGCTAGGGCTTTGTTACCTTTTGATGCCACATTTTGGGCAACGAAGAACAAAACTGTCAATAGATGATTTAATTAACATTGTTACGGCTCATTTAGATGCAGAAACTGCTAAAATTCCAGATATAAATACACTAATTCAGGATTTTCATGGGAGACAAAAAGAAGAAACACTAGCAACAGACCAATTATTAAATGCTATTTTTATGGTGACAAAAGGACGTATTGATAGTAAAAGTAAGTTGATTGAGAAACTGCTTACAGATTTAGGTGCAGTTGAAGACTTAGAGGCTGAAGAAGAAAATGAATAAATTATCTTCTCATGCTATGATTAAACGCTTAATCAGCCGATTAGATCAGGCTGGATTACTGCACAGTTTGTCATTGGATGATGAAGATATTGCTGATAGTATTTGGTTGGCTTTGCAAATGGGAGTTATTGCTGAACCAAAAGCACCAGAAACCAAAATAATTGATGATGGAAAAATAGAACCTTCTCAAGATACTTCTGTACAAGATTCAGTTATTAATGTTTATACGAAATCACCAGAAAAAAAACCAAATAATCAAACATCAGGAACAAAAAACACAACATCAGGATTTCCGTTTCAAGTTCCCGCAGCCCGGACTATTCAAAATTCCTTAGAAATTGGTCGGGCAATGCGTCCCCTCAAGCGCAAAGTACCTTCTACAAGCAGATTTATTTTAAATGAAGAAGCAACAATTAACCGCATTATTGAACGTGATATATGGCTACCTGTTACCAAACCAGAACCAGAAAGATGGCTAAATTTAGAATTAGTAGTTGAAGAATCCCGTTCTGCTTTTATTTGGCAAGAATTGATAGATGAATTTCAACAAATTCTCGAAAATCAAGGGGCATTTCGGCGTATTCGAGTTTTGACTATTAAATCTCAAAATAATAATTTAATGCTCATTCGTCGTAAAAAAGGAGGTAAATTAGAACAACGTCAACATCAGCACCGGGAATTGATTCATCCAAATAAACGGGGTTTAACTTTACTTATTAGTGATTGTGTATCTCCCCTTTGGCAAAATCCCACTTTTCATCAATGGTTAAAAGATTGGTCGGAATCTCAACCTACTGCTGTTGTCCAATTCTTTCCTGAACGATTATGGGATAGTACCCAATTATCTTTAGGACGTAAACTTTTTGCTAAAGCCTTAAATCCTGGTATTGCTAATAATAAATTAATTTTAGATGATTTACCTTTTTGGTTAAATATTAATTGGCATAAAACTTTAATTTTACCTGTTCTCAATTTAGACCCACAAATATTAAAACTTTGGGGGCGAGTAATTGCCGGTTTTGGAAATACTAGAATTTCTACTTATTTATTTGATTTAGAATACCTCTCTTCACCTCTCCCTAACCCTCCCCAAAAAGGAGAGGGAACAAATTCCCCCCCTTCCCTCGCAGGGAAGGGGGACGGGGGGTTAGGTCAAGAAGAACAAGCGAAAATAATTGTTAAACAATTCCTAAATACAGCATCACTCACAGCCCAAAGATTAGCAGGAATGATGGCTGCTGCACCTGTGGATATTTCTGTGGTTAATCTGATTAGAAAAACCTGTTTAAAAACAGCCCAACCTGTTCATGTGGCAGAAGTATATATGGGGGGATTACTTCATGTTACTAAGGAAGATAAAGCCGGAAAAGCTAGAGTTTATGATTTTTTGCCTGGTGTGCGAAAGGTACTCAATCCGGCAATGGCCACTAATGAAACAATCAATGTTTTAGATGCTGTTTCTAAATATATTGGTGACAGAATTGGTTTATCAGTTAATAGTTTTACCGCACTTATAGATTTATTACCTGAAATTGAAACCGATAAAGAGAAAGTTCTACCCTTTGCACAAATAGCTGTAGATGTATTCCGCAATCTTGGGGGTGAATATGCTGATTTAGCAGATTCCATATCTTCCCAAATTCAAGCAGGTACTTCTCCAGGAGATACAACAAAAGAACCAGAATTAAAAACCTGTGATTTTGAAGTTGCTACTATTGAAATTGTTAAAACTCACACTTTTGATTTTGTGGTGGCAACTTTAGAACGGGAGTCAAAACGCTCTTGCCTTGACAAAGTGGATTAAAAAATGTCTGAATCAGGATATCCAGGATTTAAGGATGTACAGGATGAAGTTTCTGTCCCAGTCAGAGATTGGGAGTGAGATGAATGGCGTTTAACAAGGCGGTACTTTTTATATTTTTACTATTTTATAGATTCTTAGGTAAAGGTTGCCCAAATTCAATTATGGGAATTTCTTTGAGTTTATTTGGAGAACTATTTTTGTTTTCTGAAGGTGGGGTCAACATAGCGGCAGGTAGGGGTGAATTGGTAATTACTGGGGGGTTTTGAGAATTTAGAGGTGGTACGGTGATTAAGGGTTGTTGGGAGTTACTTGTGAGATTTGTGGATGGTGGTAGAGTAGTGTCGGGTGTGGGTAAGAGACTCTTAGCGGGAGAAAAGCTAAGATGAGGATTGAATACCCAGCGCGTGGGTTTTTGTCGAGAAAGAGGTTGAAGTTGTACTTGGTTGGGTTGGAATTTGGTTCCTGGTGCTAGGTCAAGAACTATGCGGGTAATATTGGCGTTAAGTTGAGAAATACGAATTTTCTGAATTGCACCGGCATATTCTTTTTGGGTGAGGACTTTACCGAGTTTGGTATTAGGTAAATCGAGAACCAGACGTGGTGGTTGAATTAGGTAGAAATATTGGGGTGTTGCAGTTGCGGAGATATTAATTTCTAATTGCTGGGATTTGGGGTTAAATTCCCAATTATTAAGTTGTGCGATTGGTTGGGCAATACTGATATTGGGGGTAAGGGTGATTAAACCACATAAACTTACCCCGATAGATGGAAGAATTTTATTAGTTATTGTTTTCATAATTTGGTGGTGATTCAATATAGTACCTGGTTGGCAAAAATTAAGAATTACGAATTATTTCTTGGGTATTAACTGCTGGTAAAAGGGCGGTGAGGTGTGAGGTAACTTGACTGTAACGACGGGTAATGAGTAATGAAGAACGACATTGGATGGCGAGTTGATCTGTGTATCTTCCCAGGGTTTGACGTTCTATTCCCCACAGACGGCTAGTACCAGCAATGGTTAAATCAACATTTTCTGAGGCAGTAATTACCGCTTGGATTGGTTCTGGGGATGTAACAGTTTTAATTTCAATGCGATCGCGGACACTTTTGGGTAACTGCTCAATCATGGTGTTGAGTTCATAACTTAATTCGTCTTGGACATGATTGCCTTTAAAGACTTGTAAAACTTGTAACATACAAGTATCACGATTAATCAGCATTCTGAGGGCGATAATTAATGCTAAATCGTCATGAATGTTGGCAGAGTAGGGAACTAATAAACTTTCTAACCGTTCGCCACCTTTATCTACAAATACGGCGACATCTACTGGTGTAGTCCCCAGGATTTGTCCGACTCTTCCCCCTAACCGATTGTTACTAAAAGCTGGACGATGCCAACCGACGAGAACTAAATCGGGTTGTTCAATTTTGGCTATTTGTGCTGTTTCTCTAGCAACATTGCTAGATATGCGAACTATGGGATGGATACAGGAACGTGTTAGTGGTGGTTCTAGGGTGGCGATTAATTCTTCTAATTTTTGGCGACGCTCGGCAATCAGTCTGTCGGCTTCGGTGGGGGTACTTTCAAAGCCATAGTCTTCTTCGAGTTCAATAAAACTGAGGGGATAAACAATAGCAGGTTGTCGGTTGTTGACTGCGATCGCTGTTGCTAACTGTAACAAACCTTTTTGGGCATTGGGATTGGCAACTGGGACTAAAATCCGATATGGGATGAGGTAAGGTTCGCTGGGGGCTGGTACAGCTTCTGAGGGAATTTCTGCTTCTGGTTCAACTATATCTAATCTGATTAGGCGCTTAGGATAAGTCCATTCCAGTAATGGTGAAGTCATGAATGTTGTCACCAAAGCCATAATTACTAACATGGTGAAAAGTAAGGGGGTAATTACGCCTAACTCTAAACCAATGTTCAAGACAATTAACTCGGTTAAACCGCGAGTATTCATTAACCAACCGAGGGCTGATGCTTCTCGTTTGTCAATGCCACTAATTCGAGCAGCTATATAAGCACCAGTAAACTTACCGCCAATTGCTACTAATAAAATCAAAGCAGACAATAGCCATAAATGAGGACTGTTAAGTAAACCAATTTGTGTTTTTAAACCACTGTAGGCAAAGAAGATTGGTAAGAGAAAGATGAGAACAAAATCTTCAGTTTTGATGGCTAATTCTCTGACTAATCCCTCATCTTTGGGCATGACTGCGCCTAATAAGAATGCCCCAAAAATTAGGTGAATGCCAATAAATTCAGTAATTAAGGCAGAGGACACAACTCCCATATAAATTACAGCGAGAACGAATTGACTCAAACGTCCAGCCCGACGATGATGTTTGCTTAACCGTTTGAGAAACCACCGTCCAACTGTGAACATGAAGCCAATATAAACAATGCTTTCAACAATGGTGAAAATAGCTTGTTGATCAATACTACCGTGACGAGCGACAGCGATCGCTACTGCTAAAATACACCAAGCTGTCACATCATCCACCGCCGCACAAGTTAAGGCTAATGTCCCTAACCGAGTTCCCTGTAAGTTATTTTCGGTAATAATTCTCGCCAATACAGGAAAGGCGGTAATTGACATGGCTGCCCCTAAAAACAAGGCAAAAGGGGCAAAATTTACATTGTTGCCAGAAACTAAAGGATAAAGGAGGAAAGATAATCCAAAAGCCGAAGCAAAGGGAACAATAATGCTGAGATTAGAAATGAGAATGGCAGTTTTTAAGTTACCACTCAGATATTTAGGATTTAATTCCAACCCAATCAGAAACATAAAAAATATTAGCCCTATTTGCGATAAAACATTCAAATAAGGCATTGTTTCTGGGGGAAACAGGCTATGTGCTAAACCGGGAGCAATTAAACCAAATAATGATGGACCAAGCATGATACCAGCGAAGATCTCACCAATTACCAATGGTTGTTTAATTACTTTGAATCCCAGTCCCACAAGTCGGGAGAGTCCAATTACAATTAACACCTGAACTAGAACGAGAACAACTGTGTGCATATTTTCCTCATTAACGATTATCCGGGTTCACTATGATAATTATTTACAAGAGTGTAAATTGTCAACCTAATTAGATATATTTTCGGCTATTTTTATTAATTTAAGATGTTAATTATTGTTAATTTACTATCTTAATTGCCTCAAAAAATCAGTATTAATTTATTGTTAAACCGCGAATAAAATTGAGAATTAGCAAGCATAAAACCTAGAACAAGAGAATAAAGTGATCAGAACCTTTGATCAATAAATTATTTCCTCAAAAAAGGCAATAATAACCCAGAAATTGTCAAACAATACTATAACTAAAAGTTGCAAAAAGGTCTCAGTTGTCATGTACAACACTTGCTGGTAAACCCCGTTTTTCTTCTTCTCTCTTCTTTCTGCTGACAAAGGGCGCAGAGCCTGCGCCCCTACCTCCTGACTCTAGGAAAGAATTAGCCAAAAAATTGTACATAAGGCGTTAAATTTTGTTAAGATTATATACGGCGTTAGCTTTGCCCCCTGTCCCCTACCTACGAGACGCTTCATGCTGCGATTAGAACATATCAGTAAAATTTATCCTACAGGCGAAGTTCTTAAAGATGTCAACTGGGAAGTCAAACCAGGAGATCGGATTGGTTTAGTTGGTGTTAACGGTGCGGGAAAATCCACCCAATTGAAAATCATCTCTGGGGAGATTGAACCCACCGCTGGGGAAATTATTCGCCCTTCCAGTCTACATATAGCTTATCTTAACCAAGAATTTGAGGTTGACCCCACTCGTACAGTCAGAGAAGAATTTTGGACTGTATTTAAAGAAGCCAACGCAGTGCAGATGGCTTTAGCTCATATTCCCCATGAGATGGAAACTGCTAATCCAGAAGAGTTAGATGAACTAATTCATCAGTTAGATAGGTTACAGCGTCAATTTGAGGCTTTAGACGGATATAACTTAGACTCGCGGATTGGTAAGATCTTACCAGAGATGGGATTTCAACTAGAAGATGGCGATCGCCTAGTTAGTGCCTTCTCCGGTGGTTGGCAAATGCGGATGAGTTTAGGGAAAATTCTCCTGCAAAAACCCGACTTGTTACTACTGGACGAACCGACAAACCACTTAGATTTAGAAACCATTGAGTGGTTAGAAAATTACCTGCGCGGTTTAATTACCCCCATGGTGATAGTTTCCCATGACCGGGAATTTTTAGATCGTCTGTGTAACCAAATCGTGGAAACTGAACGGGGTGTTTCCAGTTCTTACCTGGGTAATTACTCATCCTACCTACAACAAAAAGCGGAAAATCAATACGCACAACTTAACGCTTACGAACGTCAGCAAAAAGAATTAGAAAAACAACAAGCATTTGTAGATAAATTCCGCGCCAGTGCTACCCGCAGTACCCAAGCGAAAAGTAGAGAAAAGCAACTAGATAAAATTGAACGCATCGAAGCTCCCACAGGCGGAGTAAGAACTCTGCATTTCCGTTTTCCTGATGCTAGTCGTAGCGGTAGAGAAGTGGTAGAGATTAAGGATTTAACTCATGTTTATGGGGATAAAATTCTGTTTTTGTCGGCAAATCTGCTAGTGGAAAGAGGAGACAGAATTGCGTTTCTCGGTCCCAATGGTGCGGGTAAATCCACACTATTAAAAATTATGATGGGTGTTGAACCTCCCACAGAAGGGATTGTGAAATTAGGTGATCACAACGTTATTCCGGGTTACTTTGAGCAAAACCAAGCGGAAGCGTTGGATTTAAATAAAACCGTCATGGAAACAATTCATGATGAAGTTCCCAACTGGACAAACGAAGAAGTCCGCACACTGTTAGGAAGATTCTTATTTACTGGTGATACCGTATTTAAGAAAGTTGGGGCATTGAGTGGAGGTGAAAAAGCTCGGTTAGCATTGGCAAAAATGCTTTTACGTCCAGCGAACTTAATCATTCTGGATGAGCCTACCAACCACTTAGATATTCCGGCAAAGGAGATGATGGAAGAGGCTTTGCAAAACTATGATGGTACAGCCCTGGTAGTTTCCCACGACCGTTATTTTATCTCCCAAGTAGCTAACAAAATCGTCGAAATTCGTGATGGTGAATTTCGCGTTTATTTAGGAGATTATCACTACTATCTCGATAAGAAAGCCGAAGAGAAAGAACAAGCAGAATTAGCAGCAGCAGAAGCCGAAAAAGCTGCTAAAAAAGCCGCTAAAGCTGCTAAAGCTGCTAAAGCTGGAGCAAAGCAGAAGTAGAATAAGCAATTATCTCCAAAACCGTAAATCCTTGTATCCCTCTTTTCTGATCAACTATAAAATATAGAAAGGGGGATTTCCTGGGTTAACTAGAGAAATGCTGCTAAAAATCAGAAAAATATCCTGTATTATTCAGTTGCTCCTCTGATGTCCATATTCTTCAGTTTTTTTCTGACTGGGTATCAGCTTGTTTTTGTTGATCAAAAGTAACAATAGTGATTACAGTTATGGATATCACACTAACAGAGAGTTGAACAATTAGACCTCTGGTGAAAATGAATGTAGAGACGTTCTATAGAACGTCTCTACAAGGGTTTCAAACCACGCACATTTAATTACCGGAGATGCCTATTGTATATTACTGTCAAATACAATTGTCAATAACTCAGCCTTAAAGGGACTGAGCTTGTAAGAAATCAAGACTTACGTGTTTGACTAGCTCATTGAGACGCAATTTGGTACGAACTTCCGAATACTTCTCTAGTTCGGATTATCTTCAAGCTATCTTGTAATAGCGTTGGTTAAAGCCAAGACATCTTGATTGCGTTGAGCGAAGGGACATTAAACTTTACTCGAAGGATTATCTCTTTATGCGAGTACCCGTAATTTCAGTAGACAATACGCCATTAATGCCAACTAAACCTAGTCGAGCAAGACGATGGATCAAATGCGGTAAAGCAATCGGCAAATTCGATAAACTTGGCATTTTCTATGTCCAGTTATTAGCCGAATCAAGTAATACTGAAACGCAAGAAATAGTTCTTGGTTTAGACCCTGGTAAACTCTTTTCAGGTATAGCGGTTCAGTCCAAAAAGTTCACCTTGCAAATGTTGCATTTAGTTTTGCCTTTCAAAACGGTCAAAGACCGAATGGATCAACGATCAATGATGCGGCGTAATAGGCGAGGAAGGCGAATTAATAGAAAGCTATCTTTCAACAAACGCAATCATCGTCAAGCAAGATTTGATAATCGTCGTGGCTCAAAGTTGCCTCCAAGTATTAGAGCAAACAAAGACTTGGAATATCGAGTAATTAGTTTACTCCTCCAACTTTACCCAATAAAAACAGTTGTTATTGAAGAGGTTGAAGCACGAGGTAACAAAGGCTTTAGTCCCGTCATGGTTGGACAGAGATACCAAATTAGCCGACTATCAAAACTTATAAATGTCGTTTTAAAGAAGGGCTGGGAAACCTCAAACCTTCGTAAGTACCTGGGATTGCATAAAGAAAAATCCGATAAATCTTTGCAAATACCAGAAACACACGCAGTTGATGCGGTTGCCTTAGCAAGTTCTGAATTTGTTAAATACCAGACGTGGGAAGGTGCTAAAAATCATGGCGCATCTTGGATAGGAGGGGTTGATATCACAGAGTCTCAATTCACCATTGTGCGTCGTCCTCCAATTAGTCGTAGACAACTCCATTTAATGACTTTTAGTGAAGGTGGTAATCGTCGGAAATATGGAGGCACTACAACTCGTCATGGCTTTAGAAAAGGTGACTTTGTGGAAGCCACTCAAGGAAGTAAAACTTTCTTTGGTTGGGTTAGCGGAGATACTGAAAAAGCAGTCTCTGTTAGTGACGCTAATTGGAAAAGATTAGGACAATGCACTGTTAAAAAAGTTAAGTTGATTCTAAGATCAACAAGTCTAATTATTACGGCGGTTAAAACCGCCCGTGTCGCTTCCCTCTCAGCACTAAAGTGACTGAGTTTCCCGCTTACCGCGAGGTCTTATAAATTAATGAAATTCAACTTAGGATTTATATCAGTCCGTTCTACATGGATAGCAGTTTTAGCTTTAGTATACTACGAAACTGCACAATTTTCTCGAATTCTCGCTTCTACGCCCCAAAATGTTACACCAGTTTGGCCACCTGATGGTTTTGCTACTGCTGCTATATTACTTTTTGGGTATTGGATTTGGCCAGGAGTATTAATTGGGTCATTCTTAGCAAATATTTGGGCATTTATTAATCCAACCAATATCATTACGCTCATTTCTTCAATTTTACAGGTTTTAGGAATTGCTATTGGTACAACTTCTGGGATATTACTGGGTTGTTTCCTATTTCGCAAATTAGTTGCTACACCCTCTCCTCTAGAACGACTAAGCGACGTGAGGAAATTTTTAGTATTCACAGGGATGATTGGACCAATTGTGAATGCGACTGCGGGAGTAACAGCATTAACATTAGGAGGAAAAATATCTATTATTGACTTTACCAATTTATGGGTAACTTGGTGGATATCTAACGTAGCTGGAATCTTTATTTTTACTCCAGCATTACTAACTTGGGGAGAGTTATTTAAGGAATATTTCTTAACGCACAAACAAGAATTTGCAATTAACCTAAAATCAAGAACTTTTTGGGGAATTATCGAAATTTTACTCTTATTAACAATTGTTATTATTATATGTGAAAATGCTTTTTTTAGTAACTACTTTATAGAATACATGATTATTCCTTGTTTAGTTTGGGCAGTTTTTCGGTTTGGGAAACTAGCTGCTACAAACTTAATTGTACTTGTAGCTGTAATGGCTATTTTAGGAACAGTTAGAGGACTAGGAGCATTTAATCGTTCTAACTTAAATGAATCTCTTTTATTACTACAATGCTTTATTGGGGTAATTGTCTTAACAACACTTGTATTAAATGCTGTGATTAGTGAAAGAAAAACAGCAACATTAATCCTAAAAAATTCGCAAATGGAATTATTTGATAAATCGCTAGAACTTCAGCAAATAGCAGAAATATTAGAGCAACAAAAAGAACAGCTTATTCAGCAAAATTTAGAATTAGAATTAGCAAAACAAAATTATGTAGATGCTAACCGTTACAAAAGTCAATTTCTCACCAACATGAGTCACGAACTGCGGATACCATTAAATGGTATTTTAGGAATTTCTCAAATTTTTCAAGATTCACCAACATTAACAACATCAGAGAAAGAAGATATTCAAATCATTTATCAATCAGGTGTCCATTTATTATCATTAATTAATGATATTTTAGATATTTCTAAAATAGAAGCTGGAAAAATGGCACTAGAACTGCAAAATTTTAACTTTCCTGATTTTTTGAAAGGGATAGTCGAAATTTGTCGTTATTCTACAATGGAAAAAAATATTGATTTTATCTATCAATTTGACCAAAAAATACCTATTATTATTCATACCGATGAAAAACGCTTAAAACAGATTTTGCTAAATCTATTAGGAAACGCTATTAAATTTACGGATACAGGTAAAGTAACTTTGATTGTTAATTTTATTAGTCAAGAACCAAAAAATGAGTTATTTTATTTAACTAAAATAAACTTCCAAGTCACAGATACTGGTGTGGGAATTAGCTCTGAAAAATTAGCCAAAATATTCTTACCATTTGAGCAAGTAGGAGAAAGTAAACTTAAATCTCAAGGCACAGGATTAGGTTTAGCAATTAGTCAAAAAATAGCTCAAATAATGGGTAGTGAAATTAAAGTCATTAGTAAATTATCCCAAGGTAGTCTATTTAGTGTAGAGCTAGATTTTCTCACCCCCAAAAATCAAGATATCCAAAAACCAGTCATTAAATTTGATACCCATTTCTCCCAGAAATTTCCTTTACAAATATTGATTGCTGAAGATAATATTGTTAATCAGAAAATTGCTGAGAAATTATTTCAGAAACTAGGATATCAAGTAGATATTGTCAATAATGGGGTTGAGGTATTAACCGCATTAAAACAACAGATATATGATGTTATTTTCATGGATATACAAATGCCAGAATTAGATGGGATAGAAACAACAGAAGCAATTTATCAAGAATGGGGTAAAACTAATCGTCCTTATATTATTGCTATGACTGCCAATGCAATGCAGTCAAACAGAGATGAATGTTTATCTGTTGGTATGGATGATTTTATTCCTAAGCCTGTCAAATTAGAAGCAATTGTAGAATCAATTCAACTGGTGCAAAAAAGACTTTTTCAACACAGAATTTATCAGTCAGAATCAACAGATTAAAAGCTGCACGACTTATAAAAAGTACCCAAAAAAAGAGAGTGGGAGGAGGCATTACCAAGCGCCTTTCTCTCCCACTCTATCATTTGCTGCTGAAGCGATTAGGAACTTTATTCATACAGACGAGAACCGTTAATTAGGGGGGTAATTTGCAGGTTAACGATAACGTCTATACTTAGCAGGTATTCCTAGGCAGCAAATACTAATTCTATTTATTTTTTAAGCAATCTTAACAAGAGCTTTTTGCTAATTGATTCAGTCTCTTAACGAATCCCTTGTTTTTGCTCGACTCATATAATTTAGCCTGGTTCGTTTCATGATGGTTGCCAATTTGGCATTTATTTTTAAATTTTTTATTTGTTCATTGCCAACAGTTTGTAATCTATATTTTCCGGGAATAATTAATAGGGGGTCACACCCATCATCCCCGATATAGATTGATTTCACTGGTTTTTAAGCCATTTTGTCTAGGACCATAAAACCAATTTTAAAATATTTTGATTATGGAAAATCAAGGTTTTAAGGATGAGGGGTGAAACCCTTCATTTATTCACTAATGGTGTTGGAGTATATACTAGAGGCTATTAATTTAAATTGTTAAGCCGATTCCTCCAGCCGCAAAATCAATCACGGTTTGATTGGAAAATTCATGGCTTGCTATGGCTTGCAACATTGCCAATGGTAAGGTGAGATGATTAGCACCGGCTTGGAGAGACGCGGCTGCTTCTGCTGGTGACTTGATACTAGCTGCTAAAATTTCCACATTACTGCCTTTGAGAATACTGGCCATATCTCGTACCAAAGCAATACCGTCTCCTAACAAGCGTTCAGCCCGATTGACATAGGCTATGGCGATTTTTGCCCCCGCTTCCTTGGCTACTGCGGCTTGTGCGGGGCTGTAAATGCCGGTGACGGAACAGGTGATTTCTGAGGAAAGGGTGGCTACTACCTCAAATCCTAGGGGTGTGGCAGGAATTTTTAAGATGGTTTGAGAACCAATAATTTCAAAAGCTTTTCTCCCTTGGGCTATCATTTTCTCTTTGTCTGAAACGAGGAGTTGATAATATACCGGACCTGAAGTTAAGGAAACTAAGGTTTTGAGGGTGGTTTCTGGTGGGGTGTTGGCTTGTGCTAACAATGTGGGGTTGGTGGTGATACCTTTTACCCAACCCCAATGTTTAACAATTTCGGCTTCTGCGGCAATAGCTGAATCTAAATAAAGTGCCATAATAACCCTGATTAATTCTTTCCAGGATTACTTTACAGCAGTTTATCCAGAAGAATTAACAGAAATATCTTAGCTAATTTTTCACGCTATCCTACGTACTCACCTCGATATAAAAAACATTTATGCCAATTTAGCCAAAAAGTGAGATACTGCAAAAAAATTATATATTCACCTCACATAACAACAAATGGAAAAACTACAATTATTTGGTATGCCTGCGGAGAAAGGGCGATGGCTACTGATACCTCTAAGTATCACTGTTTTACTGTGCTTGGGTACAGTTTATTCTTGGAGTATTTTTAGAAAACCTTTGGAAAAACTTCTTAGTGTGGGTGCAACTGATAGCCTATTACCATTTACGGTGCTGCTGGTTGTATTCGCAATTTTAATGCCAATCACTGGCTTTTATATCAATCGTTTTGATACTCGTCTGATTACAGGTGTTGGTGGGTTAATTACGGCAGTAGGTTATATCCTCTCTAGTTTGGGTGGCAATATTCCTACATTAACTATTACCTATGGTGTGATTGCTGGTATGGGTGTGGGTATCACTTACGGTGTACCATTGGCTGTGGTGGCTAAGTGGTTTCCTGATAAAAAAGGTTTGGCTGTGGGCGCTACTGTGATTGGATTTGGTTTGTCACCTTTAATTACTGCACCTTTGGCCAAGTTTCTGATAGATGCTTTTGGAGTTCAGCAAACTTTTGTAATTTTAGGTATTGCTTTTGCAGTTATTATTACCGCTATTTCTACTGTCCTCACAACTCCTCCTCCAGGTTGGCAACCAGAAGGATGGACTCCACCCGGATCTGTGCAAACAAATTCTCACACGACAACTTCAGGATCAATTCTTCAGACTTCCAGTTTTTATGGCTTGTGGTTGTGCTACACCATTGGTTCTTTTGCGGGACTGGCAGCTATTGGTATTTCTAGTCCTCTAGCACAGGAAATTATTAAATTAGATGCAGCCACAGCCGCAAATACAGTTTCTCTGTTTGCTGTCTTTAATGGTGCGGGACGGTTGTTTTTTGGGTGGTTTACGGACAAATTTACGCCAAAGTTGGGGGCAATTGTTTCCTTTGTTTTAATTTTGATTGGTTCGATTATGATGCTGAGTGCGGGTAAGGGCAGTGTACTCACTTATATAGTCGCTTTTTCGCTATTTTACTTGGCTTTGGGGGGTTGGTTAGCGATCGCTCCCACTTCTACTTTAATCATGTTTCAATCCCAAGACTATGCCAAAAATTACGGTATTGTCTTCACTGCTTACGGTATGGGGGCTTTGGGTGGAACTTTATTAGCTGGCAAAATTAGAGACATTTTCGGCAGTTACACTAATTTCTTTTATCCAACTGCGGGATTAGCCATTGTGGGAATTATTGTGGCTGTATTCATGTTGAAACGCACTTCTGCCAATGCCGATTTAGTCACATAATTTGTTCGTTTTCGACATCCCCTCTTAACTTATGCTTTCCCACATTAGTTAGAGGGTTGTCGGATTATTATGTGCATTTTCTAATTATTTTTAATTTTCTGCAAGAGTCAGATCCCCGACTTTTCTAAGAAGTCGGGGATCTTATCCCTATAGTGTGTTCAGTTACAGTTATTATCCCGTTAGTTAAGCAAGAATAGAGATTATTGAATTCAATTCCAACTCCTGAATTCTTTTTTGATAATTGATATGTAGGGGCTGCTGAATAAACCTAGAACTGAGATATATCAAGAGTTTGAAGGTAAAAAAGGTGAATCAGGTGCAAGGAATAAGGGTTGAAATCAGCAAAAACCTATCACTTGACCAGATTCAAAACTATTCTTCTCTTCTTCTAATTCTTCCTCCTGACCCTTCGACAAGCTCAGGGCATCGCTCCTGACTCCTGACTCCTGACTCCTGACTCCTAGCCCTCACAGACAACTTTTTCAGCACCCCCTATGTAGCCATTTATATAAATTTTATGCTGCGGTTTTATGAAACCTCGAATTATTGTTTGCGGCTTAGGGCGTACCGGATATAAAATATTTCGGTTACTGAGAGAACATGGGGCTTTAGTAGTAGGTATTCATCGCAAACCCGTTGCTGGTGAAACTGCTGCTAATGTAATTGTTGGTGAGTTACAGGCAGTTGCCACTTTGCAAGCAGCGGGAATTACCGAAGCACATACTTTAGTAATTGCGACTTCTGATGATGCCCTAAATTTATCAATCATGATGCAAGCACGGGTACTTAATCCCCAAATTCGGATTATTAACCGTTTTTATAATACGAATTTAGGTGAACGTCTTGATCAAACTTTGTCAAATCATTTAAGTTTGAGTGTTGTGGGTTTAGCCGCACCAGTATTTACCTTTGCCGCTTTAGGAAACAAAGCCATTGGCCAAATTAAATTACTTGAGCAAACTTGGCCAATTCAAGAAGAATATATTCACGAAAATCATGCTTGGAAGGGTAGAAAAATTAGCTGTTTATGGGAAGATCCAACGCGAATGCTGATTTATTATGTCCCTATCCAAGGGAAAATGAATGTAGTTTCAGCAGTGTTATTAGATCAACAATTGAAAGTAGGTGATCGCTTAATTATTGGCACTCAACCCCGCATTCGTCCACAACGTAAATCATTTATTAGAAAATTAATCAAAGCTTTTGCTAATATTAGGGAATTTCAGAAACACGCCCAATCAGTTGTCGGCATGGCAATAGCTTTATTAGTAATTATTTTACTCTCTACATTTACCTATGTTGCCAGTAAGCATAATCTCTCTTTTGTTGATGCTTTATATTTTGCTGTCGGCATGATTACAGGGGCTGGTGGTAATGATAAAGTCGTAGAAAATGCACCTGATAGCATCAAATTATTTACCGTTATCATTATGCTAATTGGGGCTGTGGTAATTGGGCTTTGGTACGCTACGCTGACAGATTTTATCCTGGGTAGTCGCTTAAAACAATTTTTAGACGCAGCGAGAATTCCCCAACATAATCATTATATTGTTTGCGGTTTAAGTGGTATCGGCATTAGAATTGTTCAACAATTACATCTGAGTGGCCATGAAGTAGTAGTAATTGAAACAGACGCTAATAATAGATATGTGACTACTGCTAGAGGTATGAGTATTCCTGTCATCCTTGCTGATGCCAGTTTTCGCGCTACTCTACAGTCAAGTAATATCAACACAGCTACCGCAGTTTTAGCTGTCACTAGCAATGATGCTACTAATTTGGAAATTGCTCTCAAAGCTAAGGCTTTAGCACCGAATATTCCTGTGATTGTCAACTATGCTGATCCCGATTTTGCTGGTATAGCACAACAGGTATTTGACTTTGAAGCTGTACTCAGTCCCGCTGAACTAGCTGCCCCTGCCTTCGCTGCTGCTGCCCTAGGTGGTAGGATTATTGGTAATGGCATTATTGCTGATAATTTATGGGTAGCTTTTGCCACCACAATTACACCAATACACCCTTTCTGTGATGAGTGGGTGAAAGATGTGGCCAAGTTGGCGGATTTTGTGCCTTTGTATGTGGAAATCAACCACGAAACTGTACAAGGCTGGGATTTATTAGAAACGATTCTCGCCCCTGGAGATGTTTTGTATTTAACCATGCCCGCTAACAGGTTAAATCAGTTATGGCGAGAAGAAGGAAAAGGTATTGGAGTTTAATTAATTTTTATGGCAAGATAGTTCTTCCTCGTCAGTTTCAACTATATCAGATTCCCAGCCGCAAGTCAACCCCCTTTATCTATAAAATGCGAAATTTTTTTCTTTTTTTGGGAATTATGTTATGCCTACGGCACGCTGCGCGTTAACGAAGTTACTCTGAAAGATGCACGCGCAAAGGCGCAAAGGTTGAATTTGCTCACCTGTTACCTATTTGTAGGATGATAATGTAGCACTTGTACAGTGTTATTGCATTCCCAAATAGGAAAATAGCGTGTCAATTCAAGAACATAAAATTACGGTAGATTCTTTAGAATGGTTTTATCGGGAAGCTGAACCGATTGGGAGAACTGATTTAATCCCTGTGTTATGCTTACACGGGTTAGTTTCTCAAAGTTATAGTTGGAGAAATGTTATTCCCAGTTTAGCAGCACAGGGAAATAGAGCGATCGCACCGGACTGGATTGGTTACGGATTTTCTGGTAAACCCGAAAAACAGGATTTTGCTTATACTCCGGACGCATTTATCACAGCTTTGGATGGATTTGTTAAAGCTTTAGAACTAGAAAGATTTTCCTTAGTTGTCCAAGGATTTTTAGGTTCAGTTGGGTTACAATATGCCTTACGTCATCCTGAAAAGATTGCTAATATAGCGATTTTAAATACACCAATTTCTACTTCTGCCAAAATTCCTTGGAAAATCAAACAAATGGGTTTACCATTAGCTGGAGATATCATTACCCAAGATCCTTTGTTGGTTGATAGAACATTGGAAGGGGGTAGTCGTTACCGCATTGAAGATGAAGATTTAGATATTTATAGAAAACCATTTTTGAAAAGTTCTGCTTCTGGGAGAAGTCTCCTCACCACAATTCGCAATTTTCAACTAGAAAAAGCGATGATAGAAATAGAAAATGGGTTTAAAGAATGGCCACAACCTATTTTAGTCCAATGGGGGATAATTGATCCTTGGTTATCTGTAGATATGGCGGAAACTTTCGTTAAATCTGTCGCCAATGGTGAAATAATTAAACTTAATAATGTGGGACATTATCCCCAAGAACATTATCATGAAGTGATTTTACAGGATTTACTCCCATTTGTCCGGCGTTCCCAATCGAATTAGTTATAAACCTGTGTTTCTTGTTCTCTGCTATCCCTCTTTTATGTATTTCTGAGAAGAAGGATAGTAAAGTCACATGATATATTACTTTATAGCAATTCCTATTCAAGTGAGGTAAAAGAAGTAATAATTAAACGCAGATAAACGCAGACAAACGCAGATGTTTTTGTACTTCTTTAGACGAGGAAATACTATATCAGTTTTTGATCTGCACATTCAAAATCTTTTCTACCTATTTAAAATAATGATTGAACAATATAAAAATCAACAACATACCATCTTTCATGGTGATGCTATTAGCGTTTTATCAAATCATATTCCTTCAGAATCAGTAGATTTAATTTTTATCGATCCTCCCTATAATATAGGTAAGAAATTTGGTAATTTCCATGATAAATGGGAATCAGAAGCAGAATATATAAATTGGTCATATCAATGGCTTGATGAATGTATTCGCATTCTCAAACAAAATGGTACAATTTATGTGATGACAAGTACCCAAGCAATGCCTTATTTTGATATTTACTTGAGAAAAAAATTAACTATTCTCAGTCGCATAATATGGCATTATGATAGTTCTGGAGTTCAAGCTACAAAATACTTTGGTTCAATGTATGAACCTATTCTTCATTGTGTCAAAAATAAAAATAATTATATTTTTAATGCAGATGATATCAAAGTTGAAGCAAAAACAGGCGCACAACGTAAATTAATTGATTACAGGAAATCAGTTCCTACTCCCTATAATACAGAAAAAGTACCTGGTAATGCTTGGTATTTTCCCCGTGTTAGATATCGCATGGAAGAATACGAAAACCATCCTTCACAAAAACCAGCGTCATTATTAGAAAGAATTATTTTAGCAAGTAGCCATGAAGGAAGCTTAATACTTGATCCTTTTGCTGGAACTTTTACAACTGCTGCTGTAGCTAAAGTTTTAGGTAGGGAATCTATCAGTATTGAACTACAAGAAGAATATCTAAAAATTGGGTTAAGAAGGGTTTTAAAAATGGCAGAATATAAAGGAGAAAAACTCTTACCACCACAGAAAAACCATAATGTCAAAAATAAAAATGGTAAAAAAGTAGATTTAGATTTTATCCAAGGGAGTATCTTTGATGCAAATACTACAGCATGATTTCACGAAAACAATAATTAATATTCTTAATAAATATTTTCCTGGAGATGGAGAGATTCAACAACAAATAGATATTGGATTAATGAAAATCTTTTAAAAATCGAAATTGGTGAGCAATTAATCAATATTTCTAAATCCGTTAAAGATATCATTGATGCTTATATTCAAGCCAGAATGAAATCATTCAATGAATTCATGATTTATTGTCAAAAAATGATGGAAATTCAAAATCAGTCATCTGAAGCAGCAATTGAATTTATTAGAAGTCTATTAAAGCCAAATGTAGATGCTAGAGTATTTGAAATTGTGAGTTATGCGATTTTAAAACAGTATTATGCAGAGCAAAAAATATACTGGGGTTGGTCACAATATGAATTAAATGTTGATCATTTGATTTTGTATAAGACTGGACGCACAAATGCAAATGATGGTGGGATAGATTTTGTTATGAAGCCTCTGGGAAGGTTTTTTCAAGTTACAGAAACTTTAGATACGGGAAAATATTTTTTAGATATTGATAAGGTACAAAAATATCCAGTTACTTTTGTAATCAAAACTGAGGATGAAGTTGAATATTTACTCAAAAATATTGAGGAACAAGCCAGGATAAGATATCAAATCAAAGCTATTATTAAGAAATATATGGAATGTATAGAGGAAGTGATAAATATTCCAGAGTTAATACTTCGTTTTAATAAAGTCTTAGATTTTCAAAGGGGTATTCAAGTAATTGAAGAAATAGTTTTACAAAGTCGAGTTGAGTTCAATATGGAAGAAGAAGTAGTTGAGGATGAAATATGATGATGATAAATATAAGATTTACACTTCTTAACCTACCTGCATCCTTGCTGTAAAATCACCATAACCTGATAATGAGAGTAGATGCAATCATTTGTAAATTGATGAAGGTAGGTTAGGATTCATGGCTTATTCGTGGTTTAAAGCATTTCATATTATTGGCTTTGTGGTTTGGTTTGCGGGGTTATTTTACCTAGTGCGGTTGTTTATCTACCACGTTGAAGCGAACCTTGAACCAGAACCAGCAAGAACGATACTGAAAAACCAGTATCAAATCATGGAAAAGCGTCTTTACGATATTATTACCACTCCAGGTATGTGCGTAACGGTAGCAATGGCCATTGGAATCTTATCTACAAACATGGAACTGCTACAAGAACCCTGGTTACATTTCAAATTAGGGTTTGTAGGTATATTAATTGGCTATCATTACTACTGTGGAAGATTAATGAAGCAGTTAGCAGCAAATGAATGTAAGTGGACTGGTCAAAGTTTACGCGCATTAAATGAAGCACCAACACTTTTATTAGTTGTAATTGTGATGTTGGCGACATTTAAGAATAACTTACCAACGGATATTACAGCTTGGTTAATTTTTGGTTTAGTGATTTTCATGGCTGTGAGTATTCAACTTTACGCCAAAATCCGCAGACGTAATCAAGAAAAACTCACAGCAGAATTAAATCAAATTCCCCAAGGGTAATCATGTATTTTTTCCTTTGCGCCTTTGCTTCTCTGCGCCTCTGCGCGAAACAAAAACAATGATATGATTATCGAACACTGCCAGCTTGACAATCCCGTAACCATAGTTTAACACCTTGAGCGATCGCCCCGTTACTACTATTTCTCGGTGGTGCGATAGGTGGTTTGACTGGATAACTACCGTCTTGGGTAAACATCATTACCACAGTCCAACCAATGTTCGTTTTTGTCAAAAATAGCCTGTGAAATTCTTGTAATTCCACAGGTTTTTTGTGGATATATGTCCGTTCTAGGGTAGTAAAGAAAACCTGTTTTACTCCTTTGGCGTTATACTTATCCCCATTATCAATACTTGGATTTAATGGTAAAGGTTCAAATTCTGGTTTACCAGCAACTAATATATAGGAAAAAGTATCAACACTCCTGTTCAGAATACGCGCACGCTGGATAACACGATTAGTATAGCTAGGTATATCTAATATTAGCTGAGTTGTTAAAGTTTCTAAACTTTGCTCAGAACAAGAATTACTAATTTTGGGATTTACAGGTTTGGGAGGAATATTTTTAGCATCAGCGGAGTAATGAAATCCAGGAGAAATAAACAGCCAGCAATTACAGGCTATCAAATATAAGCACCAAAAAGCAGGAGAGAAATTTACTTTCTTCTTCCTTTTGCTTTTTTCCTCTGGAATTCCTAAACTACAGTCAGGGTTTAGCATTGCTCATTTTTGCTACAATTGGTGTCTAATTAACGTAAAACGTAAAACCGATTTGATTTAATAACTTACCCCCAACAAAGGCAAAAAAATAGTATTAAGAGGGTTGACAATTGATTTTGAATTTGTTATGATAGAAATGACGAGGAAGAACTATCTTGATAATCAGATTATATCTTCAACTCCTCTAAAATCTGATTCCAAGCTAACTCAGGAACAGCCGCCGCAGTAATGGGACGACCGATAACGAGATAGTCTGCACCCGCTGTGATAGCTTGAGAGGGAGTGAGCGATCGCTTTTGATCTCCCTTCTCGGCCCATGTTGGCCGCACCCCTGGACAAACCAGCAAAAAGTCTTTTTCACAACTTGCTCTTAATTGTTGCACCTCTTGGGGAGAACAAACAGCCCCATTTAAACCAGAATTCTGTGCCAACAGTGCCATTTCTAAAGCAAATTCTGGCAATTCTAAAGGTATTTTTAAATCAACCGCCAATTGTCGCGCCGAAATACTGGTTAACAACGTAATAGCGATTAACTGAGGTGGTTTTGTCCCGGCTTTTTCCGCCCCAATTTGCACCGCTTCCGCCGCAGCTTTTAAAGCATCATTACCACAAGTTGCGTGAATTGTCAATAAATCCACCCCATAACCAGCCGCAGCGCGACAAGCACCGGCGACAGTATTGGGGATATCGTGAAATTTCAAATCTAGGAAAATTCGCTTTTCTTGAGATTTGAGGATTTCCAGAATCTTGGGACCAGTGCTAGTAAACAACTCCAAACCAACTTTCCAGAAAGTGACTTGGGGAAGTTTATCAACAAGAGCGATCGCACTGTCTAAATCTGGTACATCTAAAGGTACAATAATTTTTTCATCATTCATAATTCTGGTTATTACTTATTACATATTATCCAATTTATTATACTTTAATAGCGATGTTTAATATGACTACTTTTGAGTAGTTTAACAATTAGATTTACTTAATTAAAGCCTATAAGTGTTTAATAATATATAAATACTGTGTAATAGACCACAACAAAAATTTTGCTCTTAACCCTGTTATTTCCCTAATTTATAAGTGTAAATTATGAATATTTGGAAAATAGTTTAAATATTTCTATTTTAGAAAAATTAATATAACTTCATATTTATATTTTCTTAATATTTTATTGAGAATAATTTCTATTTATCAACGATCTTGCAATAGTTTCAGCGATTTGGTAAAATTTCATAATTTAGGCGTAGTATATCAATTTTCTAAAATTGTAGGAAGTACAATCTGGAAATCCTTTATTTATAGGTATTTGAGAAATAGGGAAAGTGAGGACGGGGAAAATATTCAGGAGTGATAGAGAATTTTTTGGACAAATTTAGAAATACCTTGATGTAGTTTTGTAAAGCAACGTCAAGGGTGGGTTGACAAAATAGACAGTTTATGATGACGGAATCAGCAAAGATATTAAAATCATGCTAACGATAAAAATTTTAAATAAGATAAATAAAAACATCAAAGTCATTCTTATTTTTAGACAGGGAATAGATTCCCTGACTGACTCTGGAGTGCTGATAGCTGACAGCTACTTTACCAACCGCACAAAATTCTTCTTACCCACCTGTAACACCTTATCATATAAATCATCAGGTGTAGAAAAACTTAAATCCGCATCAGCAATCTTATCACTATTTATCCTCACTCCACCCTCCTGAATTTTCCGTTTACCTTCGGCTGTACTTTTACATAAACCGGTAGCACCTAAAATAAACGCTAATTTCGCCGGAAATTGAGGAACAGCAGCCAGAGAAAATTCTGGTAATGCTCCCTCCTTCCCACCACTTTTTGCCGCCTCCTTCGCCTCATTAGCCGCTTGTTCACCGTGATACTGACGGACAATTTCCCAGGCTAAAAATTCTTGGGCGTGGCGCGGGTTTTCTGGCAGACCATCCAAAGATAAATCTGTGAGCAGTTCAAAATACTGTGACAGTAAATTATCTGGTATACCTTGAAGTTTTTGATACTTTTGGGAAGGATGTTCACCCAACCCCACATAATTACCCAAAGACTTAGACATTTTTTGGACACCATCAGTCCCAATTAAAATTGGTAATAACAGTCCAAATTGAGGTTTTAGACCAAAATGACGTTGTAGATCTCGTCCCACAGCGATGTTAAATTTTTGATCAGTCCCTCCCAATTCCACATCAGCTTCCACAGCCACAGAATCATAACCTTGCATCAGTGGATACAGGAACTCATGGAGAAAAATAGGACTCTCTTGTTTATAACGTTCCGCAAAACCTTCCTTAGCCAACATTTGTCCGACCGTCATTGTGGAAAGTAACTCCAAAGTTTTCCCCAAATCTAGACGGGAAAGCCATTCTGAGTTATAACGGACTTCTAACCTACCGGGAGTATCAAAATCTAAAATAGGACGGACTTGGTCAAGATAAGTTTGGGCATTTTGTGCCACATCAGCTTCCGTAAGTTGACGACGCACCTCAGATTTACCAGTAGGATCACCAATTCGGGCAGTAAAATCACCAATAATCAGTACCGCTGTATGACCAGCATCTTGAAAAGCCCGTAATTTCCGTACAGGTATACTATGACCCAAATGAATATCTGCCCCAGTCGGGTCAATACCCAGTTTAATCCTTAACGGACAGTCAGAATTGAGTAACCGCTTTTCCAAACTTTCCGGATCATTATCACCATTATGGGGAAAAATTTCTGCCACACCACGATGCAACCAAGAGAAACTTTGCGTCATACTAAGAAATTCGCTATTAACTATACTTTCCACTCTAAAAGTTAAGTCTGTTATGTTCACAAACCAATTATCTGTCCTTTCTCCGGCCAGATTACTATAATTACAAAAAATTAACTGCCTTTTTCCATTTAATGAATTACATTTAAATTTACAAGTGAGGAAGTGAGATCGCCGTGTCGTCTAGGACTTTTGCAAACAAACAACCACAAGAGAAGGATTCATCTGGATTTGAGTTTTTTAAGGGAGTAGGTCAGATAACTGGCGGTA
Organism: Dolichospermum sp. UHCC 0406; assembly: GCF_009712025.1. Taxonomy (NCBI): domain Bacteria; kingdom Bacillati; phylum Cyanobacteriota; class Cyanophyceae; order Nostocales; family Aphanizomenonaceae; genus Dolichospermum; species Dolichospermum sp. UHCC 0406. Next base: position 210,058 of record NZ_VILA01000019.1, on the reverse strand, counting down.
CTTTGCTATCCATAACACTCCTAACAAGCTCTATTGTTGCGGGAACACTGGTAGGTTTAGCCATTAGTTTCCGTAATTTACCAGATGTTAGACAAATAAAAAACTTTTTCCCCTCGGAAACAACTTACATATACGATATAAAAGGCAAACTTTTAACCAGTATTCACGGAGAAGCTAACCGAGAAGTAGTACCCCTCAATAAAGTTTCCCCCAACCTCAAACGCGCCGTCCTAGCCAGTGAAGATGGTCACTTCTACGATCATCACGGGATTAATCCCACTGGTGTTGGCCGTGCCGTCATAGTCAACATGGTAGCAGGTGGCGTAAAAGAAGGTGGTTCTACCATCACCATGCAGTTAGTAAAAAACTTATTTTTGTCTCAAAAACGGGCATTTACGCGGAAGTTAGCCGAGGCTGTCCTAGCAATTCGGTTAGAGCAAATCCTCAGCAAAGAGGAAATTCTAGAAATGTACCTCAATCAAGTTTATTGGGGTCATAATAACTACGGTGTGCAAACAGCAGCCCGCAGTTATTTTAATAAATCAGCAGAATATTTAACTTTGGGTGAATCAGCTATGATGGCGGGTTTAATCCAAGCACCAGAAGAGTTTAGCCCTTTTGCAAGCATGAAATTGGCCAAACAGAAACAAAAAGAAGTTCTGGGGCGAATGATCGAATTGAATTGGATTACCCAAAAAGAATATGATGATGCCCTGAAACAACCAATTAAACTGGGTAAAATCAGGTCTTTTCAAGGTAGTGCCTCACCTTATATTACCAATACTGTAGCCCAAGAGTTGGCGAAAAAATTTGGACGTGATTCTCTGCTCAAAGGGGGAATGCGCGTCCAAACTACGGTTGATGCTAAATTCCAAGCAATGGCCGAAGAAACCGTTAGAGATTGGCATGAAAAGCTTCAGTCTCAAGGGTTGAATAAGAATCAAATGGCCTTAGTGTCAATTGATCCCCGCACCCATTTTGTGAAAGCCCTTGTCGGTGGTGTAGATTACAAAGCCAGTGAATTTAACCGAGCTACACAAGCTCAACGACAACCAGGCTCTTCATTTAAACCATTTGTTTACTATACCGCCTTTGCTACTGGCAAATATGCACCAGATAGCACAGTGATAGATGCTCCAGTCAGCTACCAAGATGGTAATAATAGGTACTTCCCAAGAAACTATGATGGTGGCTTTGCCGGAGCGATGTCAATTCGCAAAGCCCTCGCTCAATCTCGAAACATCCCAGTGATTAAACTTGGTAAATCGGTGGGGATGAATAAGGTGATTGAAACCTGCCGGACATTAGGAATTATGAGTCCCATGGAACCTGTTACCTCTTTACCTTTGGGTGCTATTGGTGTCACTCCCCTAGAAATGGCCAGTGCCTATGCTACCTTTGCTAATTATGGCTGGCAGTCACCATCTACTGTAATTGTGAGAATTACAGATAGTGCTGGTAACGTGATTCTCGATAATACACCCAAACCTAAACAAGTTCTTGACCCTTGGGCATCAGCAGCGACTATTGATATCATGACTTCAGTAATGACAGAAGGTACGGGAAAAGGTGCTGCTATAAATCGCCCCAGTGCGGGTAAAACAGGAACTACATCCTCAGAAAAGGATATTTGGTTTGTAGGTACTGTACCCCAACTAACTACTGCTGTCTGGGTAGGACGGGACGACAGCAAACAGTTAGCTAGTGGAGCAACTGGTGGTGGTACTGTAGCCCCCATTTGGCGAGATTTTATGACAAAAGCACTTAAGGGCGTACCCGTAGAAAAGTTTAAGCCTCCTTCTCAGTTTCCCCGTCCCAAATCAAACTAATTGGTCAGTTGTCAGTTGTCAGTAGGGGCGAAGCATTTGGAAGATAAATTATCGGTCATTGCCAAAAATAGTTCTCCAAATACTTCGCCCGTACAGTTGTCCGTTGTCCGTTGTCCGTTGTCAGTGGGAGAAAGAATTTTCCCACTGCCTCCCCTGTTCCCAGTTATTTTGTTTGTTCCAATTCCGCTTTCATCCTTTCTAATGTCACGTTCATTGGTTGAGTCGAGGGAGGATATTATTCCTCGCCCCTCTCAGTTAGATCCGGGCGTGCGACTTTCACCGCACCCGGCTCCCGATGTTCTTAGCTTCCGCTTTTGCTGATATGTATATAATCGTGGCAGATGAAAGTGAATGGCTAGAAGGTTTTTAGGTTTCCAATTGTTATGGTTTCCATCAACAATGATGCAAATGTACCTTCTCATCCCCAATCATTTTCAATCCACAATGACCACATTTATGGTTTTGCCGTTTAAGGGCTTTAGAGGTATCGCTGTTATAGAGCTTGCTGTTGCGCTCGCTCCAGTAACTTAAATCTCCATCGTAGGGTGATTTCTCACCTTTGACATTGATGTGTTTGTTTTCGGAGTAAGGAACTGCTGGGAATGCTTTCTTGATTAGCTCGTGGCAGGTATGGCGATTCTGCTTAGTTTCCTTGTTGAATACCCTGAATGCTCTGTGATTGATGTGCCATAAGGAAAACTTCGACCCATCCATCTTGCAGAAGCGGTGGTAATTCCTCCAACCTCTAACTACTGGGGCTAATTTCTCAGCCTTTGTGGTAGCACCATAATTCGAGTTGTTGATGATGTGTTTTACTTTCTTGCGAAAAGCTTTGTAGTTATCCACTGAGGGGGTACATCTAAACTTTCCGTTTTTCTGGATTTTAAAGTTCCAGCCGAGGAAATCAAACCCATCTGTCGCGGCGGTTAGCTTTGTCTTTTGCTCACTGACTTTCATTCCCCGCTCTGCTAAAAACTGACTGATTTTATCAAGTATAACGGTAGCATCGTCTTGGGGACGGAGTATTATTACCATGTCATCTGCGTAGCGGACTGATGGCTCAATAATATATTCCTTGGAGGTTTTGTCTGTGATTCTACAGTTGGATGTCCTGTGATATCTGTGAATACTTTCAATCCCATTTAAGGCGATGTTAGCTAATAGTGGGCTTACCATACCACCTTGAGGTGTTCCTTGTTCGGGAAACTCTGGATTAACTCCGGCTTTGAGACATCGGAAAATTCCTTGTCTTATGCTCTTGGGAGCAATGAGTCTGTCCATAATGGCGGTGTGGTTTATCCTATCAAAGCATTTTTCGATGTCGAGTTCTATAACTCGTTTATCTATTCCGTTGACGCGAGAATTTAGGTTATTGAACAGGAATTTCTGGGCATCGTGTGCCGAGCGTCTCGTTCTAAACCCGTAGCTCCTGTCATGGAAAGTTGCTTCGTGTGCTGGATCTAATGCGTATTTAACAAGGCATTGATACGCCCTATCTGCAATAGTGGGGACTTTGAGAATTCGGGTTTTGCCATCCTTTTTGGGGATAGGTATTTCACGTAATCCCTGGTGTTTCCAGTCGTTACATTCGCTTGAGAGTTTTTCGCTCAGTTGAAACCTTTGCTCAAAAGAGAGCGCGGTTTTACCGTCAATTCCCGCTGTCTTTTGCCCAGCATTTAGCTGTGTTACTTGACGAATAGCCAGTAATCTTGCGGAGGTTGATTTCAGAATCAGCTTTTGTAAGGACTTCGCTTTGCGCTTGTCTCCAACAAGAACAGCTTTATACACGCGTTTTTGTAGGCGGAATAAGTTACGGCGGAATTTCTTCCAAGGCAACGTCTTCCAGGATTCACTAGAGTTGCCTCTGTGTCTAATCATGCTCTGCGACCATTTGTGTATTCTGAACACCTCAGACCAATTACGGCCTGTCCTACCCGGATTGAGGGATTTCCGCTGCTCGTCCAGCCTACTTAGGGTTCGACCGCCCTTAGACCCTCAATCCGTTTTTATTCGTTCCCTCGGTTGATTGATAGTTCCGTTAGGTGTAGCCAATTCAACCACTGGATTCCCTAGACTCTTACCGCTATCTGACCAATATGCGGCGGGAATTATGCTCCAGTGAAGTCAGGATTTTGCTGTTGTGTCCTGCTCAATGTTCGGTTGCTTTTCTAGGCTGGTGTTTCACCGTAGGAACTCCCCATTAGCACCAGTGTCACCCCACAACGGATGTCTGATTATGCCCTGTTCCCAGCTTCGACCTCCCGATACCGAGTCGGGTCATCGTGGGCAGATAGGGAGTCATACCTGAGTCTGGTAGATGGGACTTTCACCCATATCAGACCGAGAGTTCAACCTTTTTCCATGATTGGATTGGATTGGGTTGGTTAGCTTATGTACGGACTGATTACCGTGATTCAGCTAACAACGAATCGCACTGATCAAACATTTGCTGTGGAGTTACGCCAAACTGACCTAGTTGAGTTTTTAGTTGCTGTATGGTCATTTGCGCCATGAAATCCTCTGATAGCTCGAAACGCTTCATAAAGACGCGATATCTGTCCATCATGGATTCCATTTGCTCAATAAACAGCTTTTTGCCCTCGCGGTCAAATTTGCCGTAGCTGTTGCCAAGCTGAATCAGTGCTTGATAATCTTCAAACAATTGCTTGGCTTCGTGCTGGACTATTTCCGAGTCGAAGAATCCCATTTTGCTTTTCTTTAACTGAGTGCTATGACTTCAGTAGCTTCAAATTTTGTCTCTGTTCCCATTTTAGTGTAGAAGATTCATCTAGGGAAACTACTTCGGTTCAAGTAGGAGTTTTTACCGAAATTTCACTACTTGACTTCAAGTGGATAGAGTTAGGGGGGATGTTAATGAAGTTTGGTTGATAAAAACTTACCTAAGAAAGAAGCAATACTCAAGGCTTTGGACATTGATTGAGGCTTAACTGTTTCATTGACTTGAATTGGCAAAAGGGCAGCGTATTTTAAGGCTAGTGGTTGTTGAGGATTAATTTTTAATGCTTGACCGATGTAGACTTTACTCATGCCTATAAATTTCTGGTGAAAATGGACTACTCCCAGTAGTGCGTAGTAATCACTGTTATTTAGGTCTAATTTAATAGCATCTCGCAGTTCTTTTACTGCTAAGTTCCAGTTTTCCTGATTATAATATTCTACGGCTCTCTCATAGTAAACTTGAGCATAGCTTATTGGCTCTGGTTTGAGAATTGTTGTTGAAGATGAGGTGTCTGGAGGTCTCTGGTTTTCTTCCTGGGGGATGATAGATTTAGATTGATTAGCCAGTGGACTGTTTGGTTTTTGGTGTGATAGATAGACTATATTTAACGTACTTAATTGCTGTGTTATGTGACATGACTGAGGTAATGAATGATATTGCTCATACCCATAGGATGTAACTACGTCTTCATAAAATAATTCTGCTTCTTCAGCAGACATTGTTGATATTGCCTGAATGGTAGAAACTTTGATAGCACGGACTTTCTGTGGATCTAAAACTTCTGCTTCTGAGCGTAGTAAATTTATTACATTTAAGCGTTTTTTCGTCTGATTGAGTTGTTCATAAGCTGGATTAATCAATTGTGTAAATACTGCTTGAGCTAATTCCTGATCTGGTTGGTTATGCTTGATATAGTTATCAGGATGTAGCAACTTTGCTAGAATATAATACCGTTTACTGATTTGACGTTCATCAGCATTCACTGACACCCCTAGCACAGCGTAGGGATCAAAAAGCAGGTTTAACCATTCTGTTGATAGGGAATTGAGTGGCATCATATCATTATTTACAAATTAATCTTGACTATTACTGAATTTTATCTTAAAGTTCCATTCGGTATTTTGAGCATGACTGTCAAGCAAGCAATAATTCTATATTATTACAAAAAGAGGGAAGAGGGAAGAGGGAAGAGGGAACAGATAAGAAACTAAAGTTTCACTAGTTCAGAACTTGAGTCAAAAAAAAGATGTTTTTAAAATATGCGTAGCCCGAAAAAAACAGTTTCATTATTTCAATCTCATGTTTTTAAACATGAGTTTTCTCTGTTCTCTGTTGCCCGTTCCCTGTTCCCTCTGAAGAATTAATCAGTTCATGAATCAAGTAGAATGGCTATAGATAAAATGATCTTAACTAAACGAAAAAGCCGGACTATTGCTGCTATTTTAGCCTTTTCTGGCACATTAACGATTTCGGGTTTACATAAATTCTACGTGGGACAGCCACTTTGGGGAATACTGTATGTTCTATTGTCTTGGACACCGATTCCCAAGGTAGCTTGTGCTATTGAAGGGGTTTGGTATTTAACTCAAGATGAAGAAACTTTTGATCGGTATTTTAATTTGGGTGAATCAGTAATGAAGGTATCAACCCAAGTTGGGAATCAAGTAGAATCAGTTGCTAATGCTTTGCGTGAGTTAGAAGCACTCCGTCAAGATGGATTAATTTCTGAATACGAGTTTGAGCAAAAACGTCGGCAAATGTTAGATCAAATTTAGGTAATTGGTAATTGGTAATTAGTAATTGGTAATTGGTAATTGGTAATTGGTAATTGGTAATTGGTAAAAGGATCAGGTTAAGAATGAATAAGTGGCTACCTTTAAATCTGAAATTGCAAAAGCTTCGCGCCAAGCTGCTGAATGATCCTTATTATCGTTTACAGTCGGGGGAAGAGGTACAAATGGCCGCTGAATTGGGTTTGGGTATTGATGCTAATCAAGCAACTGTGGATGATTGGCTGCGTTTACCTGGGTTGTCAATTCACCAAGGGCGATCGCTTGTGGAACTTTCTCGCGCTGGTGTGATATTCTATTGTATCGAAGATGTGGCTGCGGCTTTGGGTTTGCCAGTACAACGATTAGAACCGCTCAAGTCTTTGCTGAATTTTAATTATTATGATCAAAATTCCCTCGATAAACCCCAGCAAGTTAACCCTAATACTGCTTCGGTAGAAAGTCTTGCCAAAATCCCTTTTATAGATTTATCCCTAGCACAGACAGTTGTGGAAAACCGTCTGGCTGCTGGTTCTTACCGGAGTTTAGCAGATTTTCAACAACGTTTAGAATTATCTGGGGATGCGATCGCTCAGTTGATGTATTATTTGCGGTTTTAGTCAGTGGTCAGTAGGGGCGAAGCATTTGGAAGATAAATTATCGGTCATTACTAAAAATAGTTCTCCAAATGCTTCGCCCGTACAGTTGTCAGTGGTCAGTAGGGGCGAAGCATTTGGAAGATAAATTATCGGTCATTACTAAAAATAGTTCTCCAAATGCTTCGCCCGTACAGTTGTCATTTGTCAGTAGGGGCGAAGCATTTGGAAGATAAATTATCGGTCATTACTAAAAATAGTTCTCCAAATGCTTCGCCCGTACAGTTGTCATTTGTCAGTAGGGGCGAAGCATTTGGAAGATAAATTATCGGTCATTGCCAAAAATAGTTCTCCAAATGCTTCGCCCGTACAGTTGTCATTTGTCAGTTGTCAGTGGACTAGATTAAGCCGATACGGTCAAGAGGCCAGAAGCGAAATGTAGCACGACCGATGACGTTTTGACGGGGGACAAAACCCCAATAGCGAGAGTCATTACTATCATTGCGGTTGTCTCCCATGACGAAAAATGCGCCTTCCGGGACTTTGATTTCTGGAAATGGGCTATTTGGTGGTTCAGCAATGTAGTCTTCTGTTAAGGCTGTACCGTTGAGGTAAACTTTGCTTTGAGCGATGCTAATTACTGCTCCTGGTTCACCAATTACCCGTTTGATAAAGGCTTGGTTTTGAGAATATCCGCGTCTTTGTAATTCTGGTGGTGAGTTAAAAACGACGATATCGCCGATTTTAGGAGGATGAATCCGGTATGATACTTTTTCTATGACCAAGCGATCGCCTGTGTGTAAAGTAGGGTACATTGATTCTGATGGAATCAGGCGTGGTTCAGCGATAAATGTCCGAATTAGCAGAGCTAAACACAGGGCAATAGTTATTAAAACTAAATTTTCCTGCCAACCACTCCAGATTTTTGTTTGTGAAGAAGCATCTTTTATATCACTTTCGTGAGGAGTCATAGTTAACAGTGTAAGGGGGATAGAAGGGCAGGGGGAGTTGGGGAAGTTGGGGGAGTTGGGGGAGTTGGGGGAGTTGGGGGAGTTGGGGGGGGAAAGAATTTTCCCAATGACAACGGACAACGGACAACTGTACGGGCGAAGCATTTGGAGAACTATTTTTGGCAATGACCGATAATTTATCTTCCAAATGCTTCGCCCCTACTGACAACGGACAACGGACAACGGACAACTGACTAATGACCATTATCTGATTTAGCGGTAATGACTTCTGCGGGACGGAGGACTTTTTCACCTAAATGAAATCCGCGACGGACAATTTTAGTGATTGTTTGGTCTGGGATATCCGTTCTTTCTTCCCGATCAATGACGCGACATAAGTTAAAATCTGGTTCTGTGCCTTCTTGTAATTCTATAGGTAAAAGTTGGCGCTTTCCTAAAACACCGAGAAACTTGCGATTAACTGCACCTATGGATCTGGGTAAGCGTTCGATAAATTCTGGACTAGGATTGGGATTGTTTTCTAGATAGTCTAATAAAGCTTCTAAGGCATCAGCAACTTCTAAAAGTTCCAAGAATAAATCTTCTGTTTGGGCTGTAGTTCGGGTTTGCTGTTCTCTCAAAGACTGCTGTAATACTACATTATCTTTTTGCAGAATGCCGAGTTTTTGGACGAGTAATTCTCGTAATTCTAAGCTAATTAGATAGTTTGGGGATAAGTCAGGCACGGGAAATCTCTTTAGATAGCACAGTTAGAATTTTGTTAGCCCAAGTGTTAATTTGGGAATGAGGATGATTACTCAAAAGCGTTTCCGCAGTAATTACCGCTGCCCGCAGTTGTTTTTTTTGGGCAAAATTTTCAGCTTTCTGACTAGCTTGTTTGAAGTTGTCAACTATCATCATGGGTTTTTCCTTTTACAGCTACTAGGAATTTTCAACTCCTGATCTATATCTAATTTATTTTCCCGTTTTTGTAATTCGGCGTTAGCGGCAACGATTAATTGCCAATCAGTAGGTTTACTACAAAACTTGCCAGCAATACTACTAAGAGTATCTCCTGATTTTACGGTATAAGTGGCTAGTGGTGACGCTGGTTTAGGAATGACAGGGGTAATTACCTGGGGACTGAGATTAGGAGTAGTAGTAACTGTAGGTTTAGGAACTGTTGCGGTATATATAGCTGTTTGCAGGGCAAAAAAACTACCTCCTACACCGATAGTAATACCAATCATCAGCATTAAGATAGCGATGCCTGTTGTCCAGGATTTTGGCTGCTGGGGTAATTCTGCCAATGAGCGAATTAGAGAAACATCAGTATCACAATTAGGACAAATGTTGCCCTCAATTCCTTGATACCCGCAAACAGGACAATCAACTTTAGTTTTGGTGTTCATCGCTTAAGTCCCGTGATAATACTATGACTGGGTAATTCTTGATTTAACCAATGTTGCACATCTGGTTTTAACTTACCTTTGGGGGTTAAAGTCCCCTGCTTCTACAAGCAGCGGGTTTTGCGTCGGGGTAAAATCCCCGTTGCAAAACGTAATTCTAAATTCTAAATTCTAAATTCTGCATTCTTTTAATTCCCGCTATAAATGATCTACCTCATTACTATCACTACTGATGGCTGCATTTAACATCCGAGAGAGTTTGTCAGACATGGCATTAGCTTCAGTAGGGGCAACGGCTTTGGCTTGTTGGATAGCGAGAATACAACCTTGTACTAACTGGACTTCATCAGGTAAATTGCGAATTTCTCTTCTGGTTTTTTGACTGTGATCCTCCATGGAGGAGATATTATTAGTATTAATAGCAAATTGTAATTCTTGACTCAAGTTTTGTAGTCGTTCTGGCTGAAGTTCAGGAATCATATTCTAATTCTTGATAAATTTTCTCATCTACCTGCCCCCTTGAAAAATTACAACTCACTTTGACAAAGGGATTATTTTTTAACCGACATTCCGCACTCATAATCTAGTATGACCCTTTTCAAGAATTATTCTTAATAAGGTTCAAAATCTTACGTATTAAAGCTTAAAGTATTTGATAAAATATGTATTTTTAAAGACAATAAAAAATAAAATTAAGGAAATATTCGCATATTACAAAATGAAGTGCGGAATATGGGATTTAATTATTAATGAGAACTTAACTAACTCTTGAGTAACCAAACCCGATAAAAATGGTCGGGTATGTTTGACGTGGATTTTGCCTTGTGCTAGTATCATTCCAAAGTTGACGGATACCCAGGGAACGCAAAATTATGACTCAGGCGATTACAAACCTCAACCAAGCGAACACTTCTATTCTCAAGGCTTTGAAGTGTAAAGAATGTGGAGCAGAATACGAACTTAAAGCCACTCATGTATGTGAATTGTGTTTTGGACCGTTGGAAGTCAAATATGATTACAATGTGCTGCGGAGTTTAGTTAGTCGAGAAACTATTGAAGCTGGTCCCAATTCTATCTGGCGCTATCGTCACTTTTTGCCAGTTGCTACAGATGATTATATAGATGTGGGAACAGGAATGACTCCCTTGGTGCGTTCCCACCGTCTTGCCCGTCGCCTGGGTCTAAATAAACTTTATATTAAAAATGATGCCGTCAATATGCCCACCCTGAGCTTTAAGGATCGGGTGGTGTCAGTTGCCCTCAGTAGAGCAAGAGAATTGGGTTTTACGACTGTTTCTTGTGCTAGTACAGGTAATTTAGCAAATTCTACCGCAGCGATCGCCGCCTACGCTGGTTTAGATTGCTGTGTATTTATCCCTTCTGACTTAGAAGCTGGTAAAGTCATCGGTAGCTTGATTTATAGTCCTACCCTGATGTCAGTCAAAGGCAACTATGATCAAGTTAATCGTCTTTGCTCAGAAGTTGCCAATACCCACGGTTGGGGTTTTGTGAATATTAACCTGCGTCCTTACTACTCTGAAGGTTCTAAGACATTAGCCTTTGAAGTTGCAGAACAACTAGGTTGGCAATTACCAGATCATATAGTTGCCCCTTTGGCTTCTGGTTCTCTGTTTACCAAAATTTATAAAGGTTTCCAAGAATTTGTCGAAGTTGGTTTGGTAGAAGGTAAAGATGTTCGCTTTAGTGGCGCTCAAGCGGAAGGTTGTTCCCCCATTGCGAAAGCTTTTAAAGAAGGTAGAGACTTTATTCAACCAGTTAAACCTAACACAATTGCTAAATCCATTGCGATTGGCAATCCCGCAGACGGCGTATATGCTGTAGAAATAGCAAACAAAACCAACGGTAATATTGAATCAGTTAATGATGCCGAAATTATCGAAGGTATCAAACTATTGGCAGAAACCGAAGGTATCTTTACCGAAACCGCAGGTGGTACAACCGTTGCTGTTCTTAAAAAATTAGTAGAAGCTGGCAAAATTGATCCAGATGAAACTACAGTGGTTTATATCACTGGCAATGGTTTGAAAACCCAGGAAGCAATTCAAGGCTACATTGGTGAACCTTTAACAATTGATGCCAAACTAGACAGTTTTGAACGGGCTTTAGAAAGATCCCGCACACTTGACCGCTTAGAATGGCAAGAAGTTACAGTTTAATCCTGTCACTAACAATTAATTGTAGGGGTTTAGCACTGCTAAACCCCTACCAACCAAATCACTCACTAACAATTAACGTTTAAACAATGGCTGTCAAAGTTTTAGTTCCCACAGTTCTACAAAAGTTTACAGAAGATCAAGCTGTCTTAGAATGTAGTGGTAGTAATATTTCTGAATTGTTTGATTACTTAGAAACAAGCTATCCTGCTATTAAGGGGCGTTTGCGGAAGCCAAACGGAGAGCCTTTACGGTTCTTAAATTTCTATGTCAACAGCGAAGATATTCGATTTTTACAAAATACAGAAACACCACTTGAGGATAAAGATGAAGTGAGTATTGTTCCCGCTGTTGCAGGTGGTTGAAATATCGCTGGAGGGTATGGGATTTTAAAAGTCCCAAATTACCCATTACCCATTACCCATTTTATCCAACATACTTCTTGAAAAGTTACTATTTAAACGATTTTATCCGAATGATAGTCCAAGCTGCACAGAATCATGAAACTTATTAATTCATCCGTCTTTATCTGCGCTAATCTGCGTTAATCTGCGGTTAATTACTCTTGAAATCTTATTTTATATCTAAATAGCTGTAGCTATGCTCTGGTATGTCAAAATAAAAATAACTGACTACCCCAAAATGAGCAATGGCAGAAGAAACTAATCAAAATCAAGCGGGAGATGTAGCTTCTAATCCTGCTGCAACCGCCCCAGAAAAGCCCCCAGCAGAGACTAAAGCTGCCAAAAAGGAAAAACCCCCAGCATTGGAAGATAAGCCTTTTGAAGAGTTTATGCAGCAGCATTACCTCCCAGCGTTGCAAGAGGCAATTACTAAAGAAGGTGTGCCAGATGTAAAGCTGACTTTTGCCAAGCAGAAATATTCTATTATTGGTTTTAATTCAGCGGAAGAATGTTGGCAAGTTATTGGTTCTTGGCAAGGGGGACAACGCCAGTTTAACGTATATTTTCCTGAAGAAAATATTCAAGGTAAAAAGGGATTTTCCTGTAATGAAGGTAAAAAACCCAGTACCTTGGAGTCATTTCTAATTGATGAGCGCAAAACTACCCTAGAATTGTTGGTATCTCGGCTAGTATATCGCTTAAATGGACAAAAGTGGCTAGGTAGAAATTAGAACTTTACAATTCATCGAAATAATAAGTAACGACTCCAGAAATGGGGTCGTTACCTATTCTGAGATGATCTGATTGCAGCATTTCTCTGAGTATAGTTTCCACTTCCACAATACCAGATCCGGTAGCCCTAACACCTTGAATTACAGTTAAACTACCACCATTAGCCTCTGCGGCTTCTATCAGTTTAACAATCAGTGGTTTATCAGTTGGTTTCTGGACTTGGGAAATAAATATCCGTTCATTCATGGGTATACCCAGAGGTGATAAACCTGCTTTTAACCGCAAATTCTGCTCATATTCGTCAACCATATTCGGTATGATTAATAAATCATAGATTTGCCCCATGTAAAATAAACCGCAGGTAAATAGCCATAATAAACCAGTAGCGGTTTTGCCATTATATAACCGATGTAAACCGTTTATTCCCAAAAAACCAGCCCCACATAAAAGGTAAGAGACAAGAATCCGGTCTTTATTTTCGTTATTTTTTATGCTCATTTTATTTTATGTCCATTTAGGATTTACTGGTTTAAGAGTCCACACTTCAATTAAATACCCCTTGTCAGCCTTCGATTCCCCAATTAACGATTGTATTTTTAATTCTAACCATGATTTACCTTTCTCCCGAACTTCAAGCTAGACTTTCCACTCCTTTAAAAATTGGCTCATTTGAGGTTAAAAGCCGGGTTTTACAGTCTCCTTTGTCCGGGGTGACAGATATGGTGTTTCGGCGTTTAGTGCGTCGTTATGCACCAGAATCTATGGTGTATACAGAAATGGTAAATGCTACGGGTTTGCATTACGTTAAGCAGTTACCAATCATTATGGAAGTAGATCCTAATGAACGTCCAATTAGTATTCAATTATTTGATTGTCGTCCGGATTTTCTCGCGGAAGCAGCCATAAAAGCAGTGGCTGAAGGTGCGGATACGATTGATATTAATATGGGATGTCCTGTTAATAAAATTACTAAAAATGGTGGTGGTTCTTCTTTATTACGTCAACCAGAAATTGCGGAAGCAATTGTCCGAGAAGTTGTCAAAGCTGTAGATGTTCCCGTGACGGTGAAAACCCGCATTGGTTGGAATGATCATGAAATTACTATTCTTGATTTTGCGAAAAGAATGGAAGACGCGGGAGCAAAAATGATTACTGTGCATGGACGGACTCGCGCTCAAGGTTACAATGGTAATGCGCGGTGGGAATGGATCAAAAAAGTCAAGGAAATTTTATCAATTCCTGTAATTGGTAATGGGGATATTTTCTCTGTGGAAGCTGCGGTAAAATGTTTAGAACAAACTGGTGCAGATGGGGTAATGTGTTCTCGTGGAACTTTAGGTTATCCGTTTTTAGTTGGTGAGGTTGATCATTTCTTAAAAACTGGAGAATTATTAACACCACCTAACCCAATTCAACGCTTAGAATGTGCCAGAGAACATCTTTTTGCTTTGTGGGAATACAAGGGAGATAGGGGAGTCCGTCAAGCTCGTAAACACATGACTTGGTATGCAAAAGGCTTTATGGGTGCGGCTGATTTACGGGGTAAGTTAAGTTTAATGGAAACTGTCCAACAAGGTTTAGATTTAATTGATGGTGCGATAGAAAGATTAGCAAATGGTTATGAAGTTGAAGAAGAAGTACCAGCTATTATTGCACTTTAGCATTGATTTCTAGATTAGGTTAAGCGATAGGTTAACACAAGCTAAGGGACTTCCAAATAAAAAAATACTCAACCACCTAACGCAAAAATCTCTCAAACCCTTATTCCTCTGTGTCCTCTGCGCCTCTGTGGTTCGTTAATCAGGATAATTTATTTCTTGGAAGTCCCTAAGTAGGTTGGCGTTGAAAATTGTCGTTATGGCAAAGCAAAAGGCAAGAGGCAAGAGTGAAGAGGGTTTAGGCGATTTTACATTTCTTTACACAGTTTGGTTTTATTGTGTTCACCTACTTAAGTGCGATCGCTAATTCTTTAAACTCCCACTTTTTATAACAAACCCCGATAACGAATAAAAATCAAAATCACAGCCCAAGAACCTAATGCCACTTTAACAGCAACTAAGATATTTAATATTGGCAAAATTCCGCCACTAAAAAGCATTCCTAACTCACCGTGTGGTAACTCAAATCCCGACAAAGTTATCACTGATAAAACAATAAAGACTAACACCGAAATCTTTTCCCACATAGCCGCGTGCCACTGTTGGTAAATATCCTGCATCCATTGGTATGATGAGGTAATTGCTATGAGTCCGATTGCTGTTCCTCCAGCCACCCCAGCCGCAAAACCACCTCCCGGACTCAAATGCCCCCTAATTGCTAATTCAATGCCCACTAATGCCGCAATTGTCGCCCCTAGACGAGCTAATATTATTGATGGTTGATCTTTAAATTGATAGATGCTGCAAGATGGTTTTTCATTAGCTAATAAAAAATTAGCTCCGAGAATGGCTATAGTAAAAACAATAACTTCAAAGATTGTATCATATAGCCGATTTCTGAAAATAATCCCTGATACTGCATTGGGAACACCACTTTCTTTAACCACTGTTTCCACAATGGAAATATCTGGTAAATTTAGTTCGGAATTAGGCATAATCAGCATTTTCACAAATAAAGCTATTCCGGCTAAAATGTAAACTAATTTCATAAATTTTGCGCTCCTGAATCTAAAATATTGAAATATTGTAAAGTTGTTTTTGGTGATGAAAGTTTACTTTGCATAATCTTATAGATGCGTTCCACTCTAATTACAGTTTGGTATGTTTCCTGTGCTTGCTCACTTTTTTCTAATTGCACACAACTAGCATGAATTTCTTTTTCTATTAATGCCTGTTGTAAGGTTTCTTTAGTAGGATAAGGTACGAGTTCTAGACGTAAATAATGTTCATTAAAAATGCTGCGAAAATCGTTTATCAGTTGTTGAAAATTGCTATCCTGATTTTTTTCTATTGACTGATTTTCCATGACACCAAGACGTAATACTAAGGATGAACGAACTGCGATCGCATAGAGGGTAATTGATAGCATTGTTCCCATTAATGCTTCTGTTAAAGCCACATCTGCTGCACCTAAAACTGCATCTACCATTGCCGCAACTGCACCGAGTACCCCACGAATGATTAAGGCATGATAGGGGTTAGTTTGAGTTACTAACATCCCCGCAGTTAAGGGTAATAAAGCAATGATTAAATAGAGATAAGTATCATTCATGTTTTTCCTCTGCTGTTGAACAATATGCTAATACATAACCCAGCATAGTATTCCAAATTGCTAAGGAGATAATGCCAAGAATAAGTAATGGCCATTCACTGGGTATTTTCAATAATAGTCCGACAATAATCATCATTGAACCTAACGTATCAGCAACAGAAAGTCCATGTAATTTGAATAATACTGATCTGTTGCTGACTAAATGAGAAGTTCCCCAAAACCAGAAAACTATGCCGATACCTATGCAGGTATAACTAAGAATGTTGATCATTTAGTAGTCCTATTTGAATTGTAAAAGTTGCTAGTTGTCAGATCCCCGACTTCTTTTAGTATCTAGTAAATAAATTATTAATTAAGATCAGAAGTCGGGGATCTTATTGTTAGTTTTAATCATACTTCACCTAATCTTCTGAGAATATGTGCTAATAACATTAATGCGGCATTTCCTACCGTCAAAATAATCGCTGCGACTACACCAATCATCCAATCATCTCGTAAAACGGAAATTACGAGAATCATGATGGCTACTTTACTAGAAATGCTGCCAAAAGCTAACATTTTCTGCCAGGTATCATCACTTCTCCAAGCTTCATAAATGGGAATGAGTAGTGCTAAAATCATTGCCGTTAAGACTATTTCTAGTTTCATGATTGTTTTCTCTTGGGTTTAATGTGGTGGACTTCATACCATCCTTCTTCGTGGTATTTCATGACGATGGTTTTGGGTGTAAAGGTAATTAGAAATATATCAAGAAAAATCAATAAAGGTGATCTGTTGAGTTTGACTCTTTCCATGATAATTTCTTCTTGATTATGGGGACGGAAGATAATTTCAAATGCCTCCATAAAAGCAACCGGAATAGCAACAAAGATTTTAATTATTACCTTTAACCAAGATTTTAATTTTTCTGGTGATGACTTACCACGTGGTAAAAGTAAGGCAATAATTACACCGATGATAATATTTGTTAAACTCACATTAGCTGTGAGTAATAACCAAATTGACAGTCTGAATATGAGATGTCCAATCATGGTAAAGCCATCCAAAATAATAGGATTAAAGTTAAACTCATGACACCAACTAAATGCTCAAATTCTTCAAATACACGAGGTAGAGATATGGATAATTTCTTGAAAATGAAATGATATCCTAACCAGCCCGCAGCAATAGTTAAAAGTGCTTTTGTGATATTGGTGATTTCATAAGCTGGAAGATAGACAATATTTGCCACAAATAATCCAGTAATTAAAAAGATTACTGATATCCAAAAACCGGATTTTGTTTTCTGTTCTTCTTCTTCTGCTTTTATATGGGGGAGAAAAATAAATTTAGCAAAAGATATGGCTGTACCAACTGCGGCAATATTCATCACTATAAATTGCCAAGATTCTACATTTTTTATCGTTAATACCTTTGCTGCAAACCCTGACAACAAAGGCAAACCAGAAATTGATAAACTAGCAATAACTAAAGGTATCCAAATTGTTGTATGAATGGGTTTATTTTGCAGTTCTTTAAAATTGCGACTGGGTAAAGAACCCGCAATCAAAAATAAAGACGATTTGACTAATCCATGGGTGAGGGCATAAAATCCACCTACAGCCGGTGCAGCGAGAATCCAGCCTAACTGGGAAATAGTGCTAAATGCTAACAGGCGCTTGGTATCCTTTTCAAAGACAGCATAGGATACACCCATTAAAGCTGTTCCCACACCAAAAATTCTGACTATAATATCAATTTCTTCGGAAACTAATGCACAACGTAATAAAGGCAAAACACTGGCTTTAACGACAATTCCTGACATCAATGCGGAAACTGGGGTTTCTGATTCAGAATGAGTTAAAGGTAGCCATAAACCGGAGACAAAAATTCCAGCTTTGATGAATAATCCCAGAAAAATTAGTGCTAGTGCTTCCGGGGGTGATCCTTTTAACCCGGCAAAATTAAAGGAATGATGTGTTTGATAAACTAATACTGCACCTACTAAATAAAATAACATTGCAGTATTGCTAACAAAGAGATACCGTAAACCTACCCAAATTGAGCGATCGCTACGGGGATAAGCAATCAACAGAAAAGCCGCAATACCGCTGACCTCTAAAGCCACATATAAACTAATGAAATCGGCACAGATAAAGGCAGCATTGAGGCTACCATGCACAATAATCATCTGGGCATAGAAAAAAGCCGTTTTATCACTGCGCCAGCAGTAGAGGGCAACAGCAGCCGTTACCAGGGCATTTGTGAAAATAAAATAACCACTTAACTCGTCGGCTACTAAGGTAATACCGAAACTATCCAGTAAATTCATTGTGATGGGTGATGGTTCGATAAATAGCTGCAACCCATAAGCAGCAGAAGCAATAGTCCCCCACAATGTCAAATGTCGGTTCAGTTTGGGGACTAGAAAAATCATGAACCCTAGAAAAAATGGGGTAGCAATCCAAGCTAGTGTAATGGTATTCATGGTGTATTATTTTTTTCAATCTCGTTGCTTTCCAATGTGGGGTTATCCCGTGCTAATTTCATCACACCAACCAGCATCAAAGCCTGAATGGAAAACCCGATAACTATCGCTGTTAATATCACTGCTTGGGGAACTGGATCGGCATAAGCAATGTTTTTTACATCGGAAATAATGGGAGTAAATAAGCCTTGTCGTGATGCAATTAGTACATAAAAGGCAATCACACCTGTACTCATCACATCCATAGAGACAATTTTCATTACCAGGTTTTTTTTGAGGATGATGCCAAAAAAACCACACAATATTGTTATCAGTACGCACGCTTCTAACACGGGAGTTATTTAATTTCATGATAAAGTGCTGATTTAATATAAGCACGAATTTCTAGTGCTAAGTTAATCTTGACACTAAAATATTCTGATGATTATTATAGGTATATCTAATGATTTATGTTTTCTTTACTTTTAAAATATCTGTTGAGATAAATCTATCCTTTCACAACTTTTAAAGTTTGCAAAGTTTCATCTGCACAACCAGTAATAAAACCACCCATTTTTTGAATTTCTTGCAAATATTCTAAAGCTGATTTTGTAATTAGTTCTCCTGGCATTAATACGGGAATTCCTGGAGGATAAGGACAAATAATTTCTGCACAAATCCGTTCTAGGGTTTTCTCGAAAGGTAAGATCTCACTATCAGCAAAAAATGCCTCACGGGGAGAAATGCACATAGAAGGGGCGATTATAGTATCTTTTTTATATTTACAGATTTTTTCCCGATTTGTCAAGTGGGGAATTTGGGTAAGATTATTTAAGGTTTGTACTAATGTTTCAATATCAGTTTTTGTGTTTCCTAGGCTAATAATAAATGTGAGATTTTGTAAAGATGAAAATTCTGGGGTTACTCCATTGGCATTAATAATATCTTCAGCAGTAAAACCTGTTAAACCTAACTGAGAAACATTAACGGTTAACCGGGTTTTATCTAAATCTATAAAGCCGTTATTTTTTATATGGTTTTGAGCTATTTGTAAAACCGATAAACTAGGAATTTTGTTGATTTTATCAATTGCTTCTTTGGCTAATTCCAAAGTTTCAAACATCAGCTTTTCTCCATGTATTGCCATTTGCTGACGTGCGGCATCTAGAGAAGCTAAAAGGATAAAACTAGGACTGGTAGATTGAACTAATTGCAAAGCTTTATTCACTCTATCAATATCAATTCTTTGACCTTGAATATGTAACATTGATGCTTGTGTCATTGCTCCCAATGTTTTATGAATTGATTGTACTGTTAAATCTGCCCCTGCGGATAAAGCAGATGTTGGTAATTCTGGGTGAAAATGAAAATGTGCGCCATGGGCTTCGTCTACAATTAAGGGAATATTATATTGGTGGGTAAGGTTTACCAATGCTGGCAAATTCCCACAAACACCATAATAATTAGGATAAACTATCAGCACTACTTTTGTATCTGGATGTTTTGCTAATGCTGCTTTTAATGTTTCCGGTGTAATACTGTAAGAAATATCTAAATCTGAGTTGTATGCAGGATTTATAAAAATAGGAATTGCCCCAGAAAGAATTAACCCAGAAATCACAGAAGAGTGGACATTTCGCGGCAGAATAATTTTTTCTCCTGTTCTACAAGTAGCGAGAATTGCAGCTTCAATTCCGCAGGTAGAACCATTAACTAAAAACCATGTTTTCTCTGCACCAAAAGCCTCTGCTGCTAGTTCTTGTGCTGCGAGAATTACGCTTTGGGGTGTGAATAAATTATCTAATTCTGCTAATTCTGTTAAGTCAGCACGAAAGACATCTTTTCCAATTAAATCGGTTAAAAGTGGGGAAATGCCCGCACCGTGTTTATGTCCTGGGGTGTAAAATGGGGCGTGAGGACGGGTTGTACAGGCTTTTAAGGCATCTATCAGGGGGGTTTGGTTTTGGTTGAGCATTTTTGGGGGAAAAGGAAGTGTTTAGGACTTTAGGTAAAATTGATAAAGTATAGAATATAAAGAAATAATATGATATATTGTATTTAAATTCAAATCTTTATGCAGACCGAAACTATGACTAACGAAGAAGAAATATTTTTTGAGGAAGAGGAAGATCAAGAAATTGAGTCTCAACCGCTGAGTGAGTTAATTCCTGAATTAAAGCAAATTCGAGAAATTGTTGTTTCTGGTAGTGACTGGACAACAGCAACAATACTTGATCAGCTTCTTCGCAATAATATCCAATTAACTCCAAGATTTCAAAGACGAGACGCTTGGGATATAACACTCAAAAGTAGATTTATCGAATCACTTATACTTGGGTTTCCAGTACCACAAATAGTATTAGCAACTAGTCAAGAACAAGGTAAATTTATTGTTCTTGATGGTAAGCAACGCTTGTTAACAATTCTGCAATTTTATGGCAGGAGTGATGAAAACATACCAAATAATGCCTTTGCTTTAAGAAATCTAGAATTTAGACGTGATTTAATTGGCAAAAAATATGAAGACATAAGAAGTGATTTATTTTTGAGTAGAGATACTGATAATCTTGATAATCAAACTATTCGCACTATGCTTCTGCGGAATATAAAAGACGAAAATTTCCTTTATAAAATTTTTCTACGTTTGAATGTACAAAGTACACCATTATCAGCACAAGAACTTCGACAAGCATTACATCATGGTTCATTTATCAATTTTTTAGATGATCAATCAATTAAAAGTCAAGCTCTTAAAAAAATATTCAAATCACCACATCCTGATTTTCGGATGAGAGATGTCGAATTATTGTTACGTTATGTAGGATTTCATTATTTTCTATCTAAATATAGTGGAAACCTTAAATCATTTCTTGACATGACCTGCACAGAACTTAATAAAGATTGGAATAACAAACATAATGATATTGAAAATGTAGTTAACCAATTTGAGGAAGCAGTACAAACAACTATTAATATATTTGGAGACAAAAACTTTTTTCGTATGTGGTTAAGCAATGATAAAAAATATAGAAGACGCTTTAATAGAGCAATTTTAGATGTGATGGTATTTTATTTTTCAGATGAAATTATCAGACAATCTGCTGAAAGAAATCAAGACAAAGTTCAAGAAGCTTTAAAAAAATTATGTTCATCAAATAACGACTTTAAAGAAGGTGTTGAAGGAACAACCAAAAACATTAGTCAAACTTACAATCGTTTTAGATTTTGGGGCGAAAGTCTACTAGAAGTTTTAGATGTAGAATTTAACCTACCTCAATTCGTTGATAATCGTATTATTTTCAATGGTTTGAGATAGGTTGTTATCTATAATATGTCAAAATCAGCTAGATTTCGTACTTTAACTAGAGAGTTAAATAGGTTAAAAAAACAATTTCTTCCTAAGATTAACCCAACGGGTTTATATTCTGAGAGTCAGTTATCTAAAACTGCTGCATATAGAGTTTTAGCTCATGCTGAAATTGAATCTTATCTTGAAGAAAGAGCTTGGGAAGTTGTTCAAAATGCCAAAACTCTTTGGGATGAAAGCGGTAAAACAACTCGTACTTTAATATGTCTACTTGGGTTTTCTGGTTTAACTATGGATGAACCACCAGATACACTTACACCAAAAAAGGGAAGTAAAACCGTTAAAGAGGAAAAAATCAAAATATCAAAAAAAATAAATTTAGCGTTGGAAAGTTTTAAAAGAGTTATTAGTCAAAATCATGGAGTCAAAGAAGATCATATTTTGTCCTTACTTTTACCCATAGGAATAGATAGTGATCATTTAGATCCTGCTTGGCTTGCTACCATGAATACATTTGGAGAAAAACGAGGTCTTGTCGCACATACTTCAGCTACATCATACATGACTACTCAAACTCCAGATCCTGCAAATGAATTAAATACTGTAAACCAAATTACTGATGAACTTTTAAGAATAGATGAATTAATCAATAATTTGATAGAATAAAATGTAAAATATTCTTACTTTGAAAAAATCAAACAACATGAACTTAAAAGATATCAAACAAAAACTATTCCCCATCATCAAAATCATCTCCACCACACTCATCACCAGCGCCATTGGCTTAGAATTATGGAATCTCCAAACATCAATAACCAATAACCAACTACCCAGTATCTTAACACCAGCTTTAATCATTGCCCATATTGCCCTATCCGCTCATTTTATTGAAGCATTAATTGCCGCTTATTATGCCCCAACACGCAATCAGACAGCAATCAAATATGCAACTTATACATTTTTTGTCGGTACAGTTGGTTTATTAGAATTGTGGGAAAATCAGGATATAGCAGCAGTTAGCAGTCAGAAAGAAGAATAATCTCAAACCTAAATTAAGGAACTGCAAGTTGATATAATTGCCCTTTTGAGGTCGCCGCGAGATTAGATTGGGCTAAACTCTTAATCTCATTCTGTCAGTAGAATCTCAGTGGCTTGGCTCCCTGAGAGTGTCAATCCTACAGCCTCCTTAGTGGAAATAGATAACTCGCGCATCTATCCTATGGTATTTCAACACGCTAGATAAACACTCGGCTTCTTCTCTTTTACTAGAACTCCCAGCGTATATATAAGTCCCAAGCCGATGCTTGGCTAAAAATGCGTCAGAAACATAGCTTCTGACAACATTTAATAATTGATCTGAATTGCCAGGAACAACAACCACATACGGGCGGTTTGGCACTTTACCAATGACGATCACATTATTCTGCTGGACAGTATTCACCGATTTGCTAACTTGAGGCAAACTTAGGGGAATACAATTGGGTGCTTGCCCCCAAGCCTTGGATAATAAACTATGCCATAAAACAGTTGTAACTATGGCTGTAATTAGATACTTGTTCATACCATTTTAGATTTTAGATTTTTTTTATACCACATTTGTAATTACATAAACAGATTTTTCAGTCAAGGATGAAAGTCAAGGATGAAAGCCAGGGAATAAATTCCCTGTCTAAAAGCTAAAGTCGGTTAAAACCGACTAAGTAGGTCAACATAATAAAACCAAATTGTGTAAAGAAAAGTAAAATCTCCAAAAACCTCTTCACTCTTGCTTCTTGCCTCTTGCCTTTCCACAACGATAATTTTTAACGCCGACCTACTTACTTAGGCATAAATAGGATAATTTTTGATTTTGAGTTAACCAGAGTGCGTTCAAACGCACTTTAGCTTTGAGACCGGAAATTCATTTCTGGGCGAGTTTGTCAGCAAACAGATAAGCCATTTTTAGCCTAAGTTAACACCAATGACTCCAACCATCCTCCACCTGTTTGAACTATCCTTATACTTGAAACCAAAATCTAAAATTTACAATGCTAAGAGCCGGAATTGTCGGACTTCCCAACGTCGGAAAATCAACCTTATTTAACGCTGTAGTCGCTAACGCTAAGGCTGAAGCCGCTAACTTCCCATTTTGTACCATTGAACCCAATGTTGGCATGGTCTCAGTCCCCGACGACCGGTTAAACGTTTTAGCAAAAATTGCTACCTCAGTACAAACAGTACCCGCCCGTGTCGAATTTGTGGATATTGCCGGTTTAGTTAAAGGTGCAAGTCAAGGAGAAGGACTGGGTAATCAATTTTTATCCCACATTCGGGAAGTTGATGCCATAGTTCATGTTGTCCGTTGTTTTGAAAACGATGATATCATTCACGTAGCCGGTTCTGTTGACCCAGCGCGAGATATTGAAATCATTAATTTAGAACTTGGTTTATCTGACTTATTCCAAATTGAAAAACGGATTGATAGAAGTCGCAAACTCGCACGCACTAGCAAAGATGCCCAGGTTGAAGTAGAAATTCTCGAAAAATTAGCCGCTGCTTTAAATGAAGGCAAATCTGTCCGTCAAGTTGGTTTGAATGCCGAAGAATCGGAAATTATCAAAGGCTTAGGACTACTTACCAATAAACCCATTATTTACGCTGCTAATGTTTCTGAAGAAGATTTAGCCACAGGTAATGATTTTGTTGAGAGAGTTCGAGAAGTTGCTGCGGTCGAAAATGCCCAAGTTGTCATTGTTTCTGCTCAAGTAGAAGCGGAATTAGTAGAATTACCAGAAGCAGATAAAGCTGATTTTCTGGAATCTTTAGGTGTAAAAGAAGGTGGTTTAAAATCTTTAATTCGCGCAACTTACACTCTATTAGGTTTGCGGACTTATTTCACCTGTGGACCGAAAGAAACCCGCGCTTGGACAATTAATGCCGGAATGTCTGCACCTCAAGCCGCAGGAGTTATTCACTCTGATTTTGAACGGGGATTTATTCGGGCTGAAACTGTGGCTTATCATGATTTAGTAACTCATGGTTCAATGAGTGCAGCCAAAGAAAAAGGCTTAGTCAGAAGTGAAGGAAAAGAGTATATTGTCCAAGAAGGTGATGTACTATTATTCCGATTTAATGTGTAAATAATCTTTAACAGGGAACAGGGAACAGAAAAGATAAATATTCTGCTTTCTTTCTTCTTTCTGACTCGGTGATAACTAAATGATCAGGTGCGTTACATTATTGATAACGCACCAGTAACTTATTCTACAAAATCAGGACGCGCTTGTTGATTGAATTTAAATTTTTCTGCTAATAATTCCCACTTTTCCTGCTCAATTATATGAATAAATTCAGACAAATTTTCGCGGTATTGATGAAGAGAATGTAATAATGCTTGGCGATTATATTGCGCCATCATTACCCCTAATTCGGGATTTCCACCCCCAACCCTACTTGTATCTCGAAACCCTGAACTAGCAAAATTTTGGGCTAAGGCCGCGATTTCTGGATCTGTTTCACTTAAACAAGCTGCTATCAAAGAGGCACTCACAATTACAGGTAAATGAGAAATCCAACTCACAGCGCGGTCATGTTGTTCTGGTTGACAATGGTAGATAATAGAACCGAGCGATCGCACAATTTCCTCTACAATTGTCACAGCATTACTAGGTGTTGTTGCCACAGGCGTTAATACATAAGGCCGATTAACAAATAAATTTCGCTGTGCTGCTTCTATACCCGCGTCTGTTTTTCCCGCCATCGGATGACCACCGACAAAATTTTCCCACACAGGAGAAATTGCCTCAACTATAGGCATTTTAACTGAACCAACATCAGTAACAATAGTAGCCTTTGGTAAATGAGTGATCAACTCTTTCACTTGGGGGACTATCAATCCTATAGGGGTACAAATAAATACAACTTCGGCTGATGCCAACAAGCTCAAGTCCAACGACGCTTGATCAACGCTACCAAGGTTAATTGCCTTTTCACAAGTTGATTGACGACGACTGACACCTAAAACATGGTGTCCTTGCGAACGTAAATCGAAACCTAAGCAACCGCCTATAAGTCCCAGTCCTAAAATACCAATTTTCATC
The DNA here is from genome assembly GCF_009712025.1 of Dolichospermum sp. UHCC 0406. Classification (NCBI taxonomy): domain Bacteria; kingdom Bacillati; phylum Cyanobacteriota; class Cyanophyceae; order Nostocales; family Aphanizomenonaceae; genus Dolichospermum; species Dolichospermum sp. UHCC 0406. The sequence continues at coordinate 184,413 of NZ_VILA01000019.1, read as the reverse complement.
GTCATCTGGAAAATTTAATTTGTACTTATTCTCTCAATACTTTACCAACTTCAACTCTCAAAGTTGGCAATAGCAGGGTAGATTAATGAATTTAGAAGCAGAATTAATCGCAACCTAGGCAGAATCGGTTGTCAACTTTAGTGGTCTTAACCTAACAGAATCAAATTTTAGTAATGTCCATAAATCGAAAAAATCTAAGCATCTTGGGAATAGTAAGTTTGCACGAGTCGTAAATTTAACTAGCAAATTGTCCCGATGTGACACATTTGAGACTGAAATAGCAAATAACTATAGCATTTTTCCATTTACAGCAGTCAGCTTTGACTTCTTTTTCGCTGCTATAGCAATTATTAGGCTAGAAACTGATGAAAAAAGTTAATATCTACCGCTTTTGTGATTATGCTTTGATGGCTTTAATATCCTGTACCGTGGCTGTAAGTAAAGTTTCCCCAGCTTTGACTCAGACAGTTTCTCTAATTAACCCCACACCCGCACCTACTGCTAACTTAATTTGGCCGACCCAAGGGATTCTTTCCCAAGGTTTCCGTAAATATCAGCATGAGGGAATTGATATTGCGGGTGCAAAAGGGACTCCAATTTTAGCTGCTGCTGCTGGTACAGTCGTGAAAGCTGGTTGGGATGATTGGGGATTAGGCAATTTTATCGAAATTAAACATTTTAATGGCAATGTAACAGTTTACGGACATAATAGCCGTTTATTAGTAAGTAAAGGTCAACAGGTCAAACAAGGTCAAATTATTGCCGAAATGGGTTCAACAGGCAATAGCACCGCCCCTCATTTGCATTTTGAATTTTATGCAGATGGTCGTTTAGCTAGTAATCCTCTCAGTTTATTACCGTCTGCCACCATCGCAAAAACACCAGTAAATAAACCAATTACCCCAATTCTACAACCAGTTTTATCTGTAAGTAATAATACTGATTGTGATGGAACTACAGTTATGACAGGGGAGACAACAACAGTCAGTATAAAAGTTTGCGAAGAACATGGTCAGTTATTTTATGTGGGGAAATTGAAACAAGAACCAAGTCAAGTTTTAAAAATTCGGGCTTGGAAGCTTGACAATCACAAATATCAGGCAGATAATGGGACTTTTTCCTACTTAATTAGTCCAGAAAAAATAGAAATTTGGCGCAATGGGAGTCCAATTCGTGCGGATAGTTTTCTCACTTCTCATGGTTTAGGGAAATAAAAATACTAACCTCTTTATGTAATTGATGATTTCATTACAAATACCTGATGTGACAGTTCAAATGGCGGAATATATTAGCCAACATATTGTCATAAAGAAGTATAAAATCAATGAAGATTAAAACTAGACAAAAGTATCACAAAATTTCACATCAAGGAGCAGATGATTATGGAATATTTGGCTTATTCCTATATGTATATAGAGGATGAAAGGACAAATGAAAATTTTGCATTAAGTCTTCCGAAATCGTCATTTAATTGGCGGAAAATTTTTAAATCTTCTGCATGGTTAACTTTGGCCGGTGTAACTATATTACTAGCTACAGTGACTCAAATGCAGTTTGCTTCGGCTGAATATGCCAGCACGAATGGAAGCTGTCTTTATATTCGCACTGGACCTAGCACTGCAAATTCATCTGTAGCCTGTGTCCGCAATGGTACATACGTTGGTGAAACTGGTAGTGTTAGAAATGGGTTTGCGAGAATTTCTTCGGGACGTTACCGAGGATACTATGCTGCTGAAAGATGGATTGGTAATACTCCTGGACGTTCTCACCGCAGATATCGTTCTGGCTACGGTGTTGGGGGTAGGGTAACGGTAGAATATGGCGCAAGAGGCGAACGAGTCAGAGAAATCCAAAGAGCTTTAGGGATTAGAGTTGATGGCGTTTACGGTTCACGAACCATTAATGCAGTTCGTCACTTCCAAAGACGTAACGGACTGCGTGTAGATGGCGTTGTTGGTTATCAAACTCGGAGAGCTTTAGGCATTTAGCTTAAGTAATTTTTGACAATTTGCAGGATGCGTTCTGCTGCATGGCCATCGCCAAAGGGATTAATGGCGGTGGCCATTTTGCTGTAAGCGTCGGGATTGCTGAGTAGTTCACTAGCGGCTGTGACGATATTTGCGGTTTGTGTCCCTAGGAGTTTGGCTGTCCCAGCGGTGACTGCTTCTGGTCTTTCGGTGGTATCTCTGAGAACTAACACCGGTTTACCCAGACTGGGGGCTTCTTCTTGCAAGCCACCGGAATCGGTTAAGATTAAATGCGATCGCTCAATAGCTCCCACTAATTCGGCATAATCCAAGGGTTCTGTTAAGAAAATGCGGGAATGATTCCCTAATAACTGTTGCAATGGTTCTCTAACTGTGGGATTTTTATGTAATGGCAGTAATAAGGCTGTATCAGGAAATTGCTCTAAAATTTGTAAAAAACTTTCAGCGATGTCTTGCAGCGGTGATCCCCAATTTTCCCGTCTATGAACTGTTGCCAATATTGTCCTATATTTGCTCCAGTCTAAACCTGGTATATTGCAAACTGGTTTTTTGGCAGCCACATTTAATAAGGCATCAATTACCGTATTTCCTGTTAAGTGAATTTCTCCTAACACCCCAGAATTTTGTAAGTTTTCCACCGCCAAAGTAGTCGGCGCAAAATGCAATTGTGTAAGCTGGGAAATCAACCTTCTATTAGCTTCTTCGGGAAAAGGATTAAATAAATCATCAGTCCTTAAACCTGCTTCCACATGACCTACAGGGATTTTTTGATAAAAAGCTGCCAAGGTGGCTGCAAAAGCTGTTGTTGTATCTCCTTGCACAATTACAAAATCTAACTTTTGGGCTTGAAATAATGCTTCTAAACCTTGTAAACTTCTACAGGTAATATCATTAAGAGATTGTTGACGCTGCATAATCTCTAAATTCCAATCGGCTTTGAGTTTGAACAATTGCATCACTTGTTCAACCATTTCTCGATGTTGTCCTGTGAGAATTACCTGCAATTCAAAATCTGGAGAATTTTGAAAAACTTGAATTACTGGTGCTAGTTTAATAGCTTCGGGACGAGTTCCTAAAATAATGCCAATGCGGTGTTGATTAGTCATTAGTCAAATAATTACAATTTACTTTTATTTGCACTTCCCCAAGATGGTAATTAGTTTTTTAGATAATTATACCAAATTATTGTCTACTCCTTTCGGATAAAACTATAGCCTGTAGATGCTTGGGAGTCTACTTGTACTTGAACTAACATAGCCTTACTGATGCGATCACGATCGCCCCATGATAAAAATTTGATTCTCCCTGTCACACCTGAAAAAGCAAAATTATGACTTAAAGCTTGTTGAATACCTATTCTAGTATTACCATTTTTTTCCATAGCAATAGCTACTGTTTTAGTAGCATCAAAAGCCGTAGCTGTCCGCCAAGTAATTAAAATTTGTTCACCCCAAATCTGATTAGCACTTTTGACAAATTCTTTATTTTCTAAATCATTAATTTGCCAAGGAACTGCCATAATCATACCATTAACTGCATTACCAGCAGCCAGAGTTGTTTGTGTTTGTAAACTAGGATTTCCTAATAATAATAACTTACCTTGATTACTTTTAGCAATTTCCAGAGCTTGATTAATTCTATCAATATGAGGATTCAGCAGAATAGTATTGACATTTTGATTAATAGCATTTTGAATAATTTTATCACTTTGAAAGTTATTAGCAGAAAAATCACAATGAATATCACTAATTAATTCTAAATTTCTGTTATTAATAGTATTAATAAAAGCCTGAATGAAAGATTGATCCGTTGCTTGAGAATCACTGCAAATAAGAATCTTACTTTTATCATTATTTTTGGCATATTCCGCCAGAGTTTCCGCAATTACATGAGAACTAATTACAGTTCTATAAATATAATTACCATTGGTTTGATCTTCACGGTCAGTTAATTTTGTAGAACTACTGGTTGGGGAAATCATCACCAATTTGCCAGATTGATATATATTAGAAGCTGGTACGGTAGCATCACTGCTATTATGACCAATTACAGCTAAAATATCTTTATTTTTGACAAATCTTGCCGCTATTTGTTGAGCTATTTCTGGGTTATTATTGTCATTAGTAATTTGAATTTGTAGAAATTTACTATTCACTCCACCATCATGATTTATCTCTTGTTGAGCTTGTGCGACTCCTCGCAGGATTTCTTGCGCTACGGGAGGATTACTACCTATCGGTACAGCTACACCAATTTTGATTACTTCTTTATTTCCAACCTTCGCATTTTCTAAATATATTCTAGCTTCTGGATCATTAGGATAATCTTGTAAATAGGTGGTAAATTTTTTAATTGCCAGATTATAATTTTTCCACCAAAATGCTGTTATAGCTGCTTGTTTATCCAAATTAGTTGGAGAATTAAATAATATTTTCTCCCCATAACTAAACCGATTTCGCAATTTGATTTCCTGGAAACTCAGCCATGAAATAGCACCGATAATTACTAATAACATCGTAGCTATTGCTGACTGTAAAACTATTTTTTGTAAATTGCGAGGTTGGGGATATTTGAGTAATGCTGCGGCTGGATTTTGAAAAATTACAGGTATCCAAGAAGCACAAGGATATTGATTTTCTAATTCTTCCTGTAAACGCACACGCGCTTGTTGTACAGAAATATATAAAGATTCACCAGACGCAAAAACTGTGAGAAAATATTCTAGAAAATGTTGAGCAACAATATCAGGAACAGGTTCTCGCATCACAATTGTATAAGGTATGCGTAAATCAGCTAAATTACGCGCTAATCCTAAACCATCACAAGAATTAAAAATTGCTAATTTCAATCCTTTTTTGACAGCATATCCCAGAGTATGACGCAACTGTAAAAGTGATAAAGTTTCATTGTCATTAATTTGAATTTCTCCCCAACTATCACCTTCTTGACTGCAACTATGTCCGGCAAAAAATAAAATATCCCAAGGTTGATACCATAATTTATTAACAAGTTCTTGACGCGAAGGTTGCAGCAAAGGTTCAATAATTGCCCCTGGTAATTTTGCGGTCAATGCTTGTAAATCTGGTTGAATATCAATCCCTTGACTATTACCTAAAATAGCCAGAATTTTTACCGGACTTTTTAATTTAATTTTGGATGGTTCATACTCAGAACTAATGACAACTTCAGGTTGAATATGACTGGTATGAAATATTTCCCACAAATGCCAAGGAAGTCTTCTTAAAAGTGAATCTTGTGTTTGTACAATAAATCTGACATTATGCCAATCACCGATTTTTTGTAAAAATTGCCGTTCTAATTTTCTCACAGATGGTTGATTTAACCAATTATTAAAACTAGACTGGAATTTTTTAGCAGCAGTATCACAAATCTCTGTAGTAGATACATTGGTAATTTGAGTTTGAGGTACAGTGATTAACCAATTACCAGGCAATTGATAATAAGCTGATTGCCATTCATAATAAGTTTGAGGAATTTCTAAATCTGGTGGGAACCTGCCAGAAATTTCTGCGAAATGGGGTTTACCGTCTTCCCCAATTCTGATTTTTACAGGAAATCCTTTTTCAAAACTACCTTCTCCAATCTCGAATATAATCAGCTTACCCACTGTTTTTACCCTAATTGATTTGTCTAGTTAAATGACAAACTTTTTATAATAGTCTATGTAGGTTGGGTTGAACAACGTGTTCGCGTAGCGTGCCGTAGGCATAACCCAACATCTTTGCGAATTGCTTGGGTTTCGCAAAGCCTTAACCCAACCTACAACTAATTTATTTGTCTGGTTAAATGACAAACTTTTCCGTAATGGTTGCATTATTTAGAGTAACCCGGATTTGGAATTTTTCACCCATTTCAGCACAAAATTTTAATTGAATGTAATTATCTCCTTGTTCTCTGGCTTTAACTTCTAAAAATGGCTGGCCATTTTCATATAATCCTGATAATAGTAAATCTGCTGGTAAATAAATTTTATTTCCCATTGGGTATACTCGCAAAAGCACAGCAAAAGTTTTATCTAGTTTGGGTAATATAGCCACCATTAAAGCTACAGGTTTCCCTGATAACTGCATTCCTAAATCCATAATTCGTCTAGCAGTAACAACAGGATGATTTGGTGTAATTGTCCATAAAATCTCTGCTAGAGTCCAACGAATTTCTTCATCATTTGTAGTTTGTAAAAGATGAACAAGAATATCCATTACTTCTACATCTGAATTTTCTAATAATGTTGATGGTAAGATTTTCCTCCAACTGCGCTGGGGATATAATTGTTCAATAACTTGCCAAACTTTTTTGGATGTATCTATTTCAAATCCCCGCACTTTTGCAGAACGAAAGGCTAATTGCGAAGTTTTTTGTAAAGCTAATTCCTCAATACTTTGCCATTGAGATGTATATATTCCCTCTAACCATTGTCTTAATTGTATACCCGAAGATTGATGATAATGTTCTAGGAAAAGTTCTAATGGTTGTAACTGTTCTAGTTTAATTTCTGTTGTGGTAACTTGGGGTAAAAATCCTCTGATTTTGGCTTCTTGGCAGGTTTGATTAATTTCTACTACCACATAACCAAAACGATGATGCCAAACTTCAGGAGGAATATAACAAATCTGATCTCCTGTTCTGATATATCTACATTCTAAATGTCCAATTCCAGTTAATAATAAATCTGCTACATTTCCAGCTATTCTTCCCCAATAATCCCAACTATGACTAGCTTCTAATGTAGTAGAAATATCTAACATTTGCAAGTAGTTATTCACAACTTGTACAGCTAAAGTATTCAGATATACGAGTTTTGCTTTTTCTGGATTTGGTTGTTCTTGGGCAAATTGTAAAGCTGTATCTCGGAACTTTGCCGAAATAGGAATAGAAATGCTTTGTTGTTCAGTAGGATAATTCATAATTTATATATCAAAGTAACCTTCGCTATCAAAATAAGCTTGGGATTTACCAAAATTGAGCAGACGGGGAAAACATTGACGTTGATAGAAATTGCTAAGAGTTGCTACAGGTATACCAAACTCTACAGATAAATCTAGCCAAGATTTTTCTGGTGGTAAACGACGAGTAATTAAAATGTAACTATTAACATCTGGACGATTTCGGATATGAATACGTTTTAGTTCTGGAGAATTTGTTTTTAACCATTCTTGAATTTCATTTAATATTGGTCTTGGTTCTGTAGGTGCAGGAATTAAACTTGCAGGATCTATTTGATCATTTTCTTCTAAGAAAAAATCGAATTTACTTTTTTGTTCATAATAACTAATCCGTTTATCTTGTAACCGATAACTGAAGTAATTGTTAATCCAAGTAATCACGCTACTTTTATCAGGATTATAAGGTTCTTTTGCGCTAGTAGCTTCACAAAGATTACGGCAAAAAAACCACCAAGTTTCCTGTAAAGCTTCTTCGGCATCAGGTATACCTGTACCGCGCAATAATTTACCTGTTTTTTGAATTAGTAAAATAATCTGATTTAATCCTTTTTGACGGGCTAGACTACCACTAGGATGTTGACAAGTTTCTTGAATAAGTTGGAGGATTTTTACTTCTAATTCATCCATTTGATTAGGTTAGTTTGATTTTGATACATAATACCATTTTCTTGAAATTGCTATAAAGATGCAAAAAGATTTTTTGGCGTTGCTGATTAAGGGTATGAATTTTAGTCTCACGCAAAGGCGCAAAGACGCACTGAGGTTTGAGTTTTAAAGGTTCAATTTGGGAATTTCATACCTCAATTTAGCAACACCGATTTTTTCTATCTCTTATCAATGTTCATCTTCTTAATTAAAGCAAGCGTCTGAAGATTTACTTATTGTTTATTTTCGGAAATAACTTGATAACATATTGAGATTCAGCTATTTCTACTTGTTGTTGAAATAGTTCAGATGCTCTTTGCAAATCGGCAGTAGCCCCATTTTCATCTCCTAGTTCACGACGGTTAAGACCTCTATTCAAGTAGGCTAATGCAATATTAGGATTAAGACGTAAGGCTTGGTTGAAATCTTCAATCGCTCCTTTTATATCTCCTGATTCAAATCGGGCTTCACCACGCTTGATATAAAACTTTGGATCTTGAGAATTAACTTGTACTAACAGTAATCTTGATTCTCTTCCTGACTCTAAAATATTCGGCACATTTTGAGCATCAACTTTAGAGCTATATAATATTGCTCCTAGTACAAAAACCAAACTTGTTAATTTTGATAATTTCATTTTGTTTTCCTTCTTCAACTAAGAATTTTTCAGATTTATCAACACCTTTGCCATAGTGCAAGACAAGAGAACTGCTACTAATAACAGCTACATTAAATGAGGTGTAAATTCTGGCTGGCTATTAACCGCCACCACCGTCACCGCCACCACCGTCACCGCCACCGCCACCACCGTCACCGCCACCACCGTCACCGCCACCACCACCGCTCC
>NZ_VILA01000019.1:0-175849 GCF_009712025.1 Dolichospermum sp. UHCC 0406 | reverse complement strand
CAATCATTACGGCCACCACCACCACCGTTCCAATCATTACGGCCACCACCACCACCGCTCCAATCATTACCAGAATCGCTACTTTCATTAATTACTGGAATCACCTCTTCATACTCATTATGGTAAGAGCAGTTTTTGCAGTGGTCGATAACTCTTCGCTTTCCTGAACGGCTAGTAGTTGCAGGAACTAATACTTGGTAACTCTGTTTGAAATTTAAACTCTTGCATTTAGGACATTTTGGTTTACTGATTACTGCAAATAGTGCAAAAAAGACTATAAATATAATCCCGATTCCTATGATAATTCCAAAGTTACTTTGCTGCCAATTAGGTTGAGAAAGATTGAGAATCTTACTAGGAAATGCAATCTGAATTTCTAGCTTTTGTTGAGGTAAAATAGGCTGAGTTGCTACAAAATCGAATATTCTAGAACTGACTTGACGGGCTGTAGCCGGAGTACCAAAGTTTTTAAACTCTAAGACTTTACCTGATAAAGCTTCTGGTAGTTGTACCCAAACTTCTGCTGCTTGAATTGGGGCTTTACGGTCAGCAAAAATGGCTTTCCAGTAAACTTGAGTATTATCACCATTAATATGCAGTCCACCAACAACACGATATTTAATTACAAAAATATGTGATGCTGGTGCTGTTAATTGATGTTGCCAACGAATCCAAAATTGATTATTTTCAATTCCCGTTTCGCTAGGAAGAAGTTTATTATTTTCTTGAATCGTTACATCCTTAATTTCATCAACTTTATCTAAAGGAATATAGCGATATCTTTGATTTGTCCAATCTGATGTAAAAACATACTTTTGTGTTTCCGTAACTAACATATCTCCGTTAGTTTGCACATCAATATTAACATTGATATAATCCCAATAAAATGGTACTTGCTGGGCGACAGCATGAGTAAATGTAATGAAAACAGTCACCAACATAGCAAGTAATAAAAAAGAGATTCTTCTTATTAATAGTTTCTTCATATTTTCCTTTTCTCTGCGTCCTTTGCGCCTCTGCGTGAGATAAAAAGTTGAAGATTCATAGATTTGGGGAATTGATTTTTCGTTCTATGAGTTCTTCTGTGAATGCAGAGTAATGTTATCTATATCGTTACAAAACTTTACAATTACAAATCAAGTCCTCAAGTTAAAAGGTGGGAAAACCCCACCCCTACATTGATTTAGGACTTACACAGAAATTATTTTCAACTCCCATTCCTCTCTAACCTCTGTGTCCTCTGTGTCCTCTGCGGTTCGTAATTCCTATGATTGGATTTTTCTAAGCAGGTTTCCATGTACCGTGAAAACTGTGGGGGATAACACTGGGTAATCCCAGTTTACAAATAGGTTCTGCATTTAATCTATCACTCGCAAATACCCAAACTTCACTACTATGAGTATGACCATTATAAACCACAGTTAACACCCAACCTTGTTCAGAGTTTTGCGGATTTTGCACATAAATAGGTTCGGAAGGATAGCGATTTTCTCCTATGTTTGCTTGTGTTAAAGTTCCAGTTTTGTGATCAAAACAAGCAATACTATTTAAAAGTTCCTTACTAGCATCTGTTCCTGGTTGAAATCCTGACATATAAGTATAGCGAGAAAATTGACCTGTATTTTGTGGAGGAACACTAGGAAACTCACAATGTTGATTTGAAAGTTGTTCAATTTTAATTACCTTGCCAGTTAAAGGATTAAGTTGAACTTGTGAAAATGTACTATTAGCAATTGTGTGAGTTTCCCCGGTAACTACTTCTCGAAGATATTCATTAGTTTGAAAATCTTCATAACGGGCAATATCCACAATTACCGCACCACTATTATCTACATAACCATTAGCAAAATGCCACTGAAACCAAGATTCAGTTTCTCCTCGACTGACTAAAGATAAATTTTCTCTATCTAGCACTATAATTTTAGTTCCCAATTCAGGATGCCATTCTAGGGAATCACTATAACTCCTTATCCCTAACAAAACAGGCCAAAGATTTAACCGCACTGGGGAAATAAAAAAGACAAGATACTGTCCCGCTAACACAAAATCATGTATTAGTGGTACTCCTTCTAATTCATGTATTGCTGTTTGGATAATTTTGCCAGTCGAGTCACTTTTATAAACATTAATTGTGGCATTTAATCCAGGAGTTACACCAAAATTAAAAATTTCCCCTGTATTTGCATCCCGCTTATAATGGGCAGAATAACTTAATCCCTTAGTTAAACTGCCTAAATCATCTTCACCACAAGTTTCCAAAGTTTGCAAATCTAAAGCATAAGGTTTACCACCTTCCCACAATGCCAAAAGTTTATTAGGTAATGCCAAAACTGAAGTATTCGCCGCATTTTTCACAGGTTTTATCCATTGATTCCAGATAATTCCTGGTGCAGTCATGCCATAATTACCATAAAGCAATTTACCCGCAGCAGTTTCTTTTTGATAACCAGTGGTTTGCACATAACGATAAACCCCAACTGCTTCGACATTGGTAAAATTAACAGCCAGAATTGCCCCATCTCCATCAAACCAATGTCCCACCCCAACACCATTCCGTTCTAGTCTTGCTGGTCCATTCCGGTACAGTGTACCCCGCAAACCATCGGGGATTTTACCTGCAAGAATCGGTAATTGAGTGGCAGAAAATTCCGTTGCAGGTTGAGATATTGCCCGAACCCATGCTTTTTTAGTTGACTTTTTATCAATTGTTTGCATATATAATTGATCATTTGAATAATATTAATATAACAAAAACGCACTAAACAAGCTTGATAAATTGCCATTGTTGAACTTTTTCCGTCTTGACGTTGGGACTCAATGGTAAAATCTACTAACATGATCCCATTTTTCTTGACAATACCGACTAATAAAATCATGCCAATAAACGAATAAAGATTTAATTCCACTTGAAAAATATACAGCGTCAACAAAGCACCAAAACCCGCAGAAGGTAAACCATAAAGAATGGTAATTGGGTGAATAAAATCTTCATAAAGAATACCAAGAATTAGATAAATTACCACAATGGATATTAGTAATAACCAGCCTAGATTTCCAAAAGACTGATTAAAAACCTGGGCTGAACCTTGAAAATTAGTTGTAATTGTAGATGGTAGAATTTCCTCGGACAGTTTCTGAATGGCTGCTGTGGCTTGACTTAAAGAAACTTCTGGTAAAGTGTCAAAAGATATAGTTGCTGAAGGTAATTGTGCAAGGTGGTTTACTGTTAAAGGTGCAACAGTTTGGGTAATATTAGCTATGGCACTCAAAGGAACTAATTTACCATTATTTGAGCGCACATACAGCATCGCTAAAGCATTTGGATCACGTTGGTATTCTGGCTGCAATTCTAAAATTACATAAAATTGATCTAATTTTCTGCATGAGCCAAGTTTCCTAACCTGACTAGGAAAAAAGTCATGAAACTATTGTGACTTTTTTCCTAATTTAAAACTAGATCCAGCAATCAAATTAGCAATTAACCCCATATAAACCTCCATCATGACAACTAAAACCACTTTCACATCTTGGATAACTTGCCCTAAACCCAACCCCCAAGCTAAATTACGCCTATTTTGCTTTGCTTATGCTGGTGCTAGTGCCTCAGTTTTTCGGACTTGGGCTGATGATTTACCCGCAACTATTGAATTATGTCCTATCGAAATTCCCGGTAGAGGCAGACAAATCAAATCACCTCCATACACAAAAATCCTCCCTTTAGTCCGAGAAATAGCCACTAATATCATCCCCTGTCTAGATAAACCTTTTGCTTTTTTCGGTTACAGTATGGGTGCATTAATCAGTTTTGAGTTAATTAGGCTACTGCGTTCTGAATATAATCTTTATCCTTTGCATCTTTTTATTGCTGCCCGTTGCGCCCCACAATTCCCTAGGGAAAACCCACCCATTTCTAAATTACCAGATGCCGATTTTTTAGCCGCAATATCCCAGTTTAATGGGACTGCCAAAATGGTGCTAGAAAATGCCGAATTGATGCAGATTTTTTTGCCGATTATTCGGGCTGATTTTACAGTTTTGGAATCCTATGTTTATACTTCTCAACCACCTCTAAATTGTCCTATTAGTGCTTTTGGTGGGTCAGAAGATCCAACAGTTAGCTATACTGCTCTTTCTGCCTGGGAAAAACAAACTGTTGCCCCTTTTTCATTGAAAATGATCGGTGGTGATCACTTTTTTATCAATACGGCTAAAAGCACTTTAGTTAATAGTGTAATTCAATCTGTACAGTGTTATATTTAAGATATTTTTGGCTAAAAAATAGTAGCAATATCCACTCTCGCATTCTAACATACGAACCTGAAGTTATTAGCTCAATAGTACGGTTATTACGAAGATTATATCTATAAAACCGAACTGTAATTAATTGATTTTCTAGTGCTATCATCTAATTGGGAGGCTAAAGATTAGGCTTCAAGAAGTTAAGAGTTAGAGATTTTGCCAGTAGTATTATTGTTTACCAAGTCACAAGCTGAAGATTTAGTCTCACCAAATCAGAAAGTCCAATAGTGAATTTTTGAGGAGATAGTTATGACACTTGTACGTTGGAATCCGTTACGGGAAATAGAACGCTGGGAACCATTCCCTGAAATGGGTATTATCCGGCAGCAAATGGATCGCTTGTTTGAACAATTATTACCACCTGATGCAGTTGAAAGGGTGGGGTTAACTTTCATTCCTCCGGCTGAGATTGCAGAAACTGATAGTGATTTGAAGTTGAAAGTAGAAATACCAGGTTTGGACGCAAAGGATCTTGATGTCGAAGTCACTCCTGAATCGGTTTCTATTAGCGGTGAGCGGAGGTCGGAAACAACAACGGAGGCAGAAGGTTTGACTCGCTCGGAATTCCGTTATGGTAAGTTCCAACGGGTAATTGCCTTGCCTGCTGTTGTGGATAATGAGAAGGTAGCGGCAGAATATAAGGATGGAATTCTCTATCTAACTATTCCTAAAGCCGAATCGGAAAAACACAAAGCTGTGAAGGTTCGTCTTTAGTTAGTTGCCTTTGATTAGGCTAGATCAGGAAGGGTGAGGGATTTTATAATTACTTCATCCTTCATTTTTTTGTTACTAGTAGGCGAGATCATAATTTATTATCAATGGTTCAGGTTTAAAAATATGCCTAAAAATATGTTTTCAATGATATAGTTAATTCTCAAGATAGATGCTAAAAAAGCATTCTTATATTCACAAGTCTTGAGGGCAACAAGTTTAACCTATATTTCTTTTCATCCTTTTATGTAAGGGATGAGCAATATATCCCAGTCCCTGTTAATATATCGGAAATAGCAGGTTGTATCTCTGAGTTGGATAGGATTTTTTAATTTTTTAGAAAACTTCTATGAAAACACACACTGATACAGTTTCATTTGCTTGAATAGCTATATAAAGAGGATTAAGACTGGCAATTATTAATTATGGCAACCAAAGTAATTGATGTTAGAGAATATACTGTCCGAGCGCACAAAAGGCAGATTCATACGCGAGTTTTCAACTTTGTCTGTAAAGAATGTAATCAGGCTACAAAACGAGAGACTTTCGGAACTCGCCCTTTATATTGTGAATGTTGTCGTCCTCCCCAACCTCCTAAAAAATCACTCCAGGTATCGACACCGAGCAAACCTAGAGCCATGACTTACACCAGCAATATAGATTTAGGTTGAGTGAATTACTATGAATTCTCCAGGACAATTACAAGCACCACCCGATGTGTTTATTACGCCATTGTTGGAATTACGAGATTACTATGGGAGTCTCGCACAAGAGTACCAACGTCTATTTATAGAGGCGCGATCGCAATTAGATAATGTAGAATCTTTGTTGTCTACTTGGTCTTATCCTCATGACAACGAACAAGTTGAGGCTGCTGAAGAAGATTCACTGTTGTTGTTGTCTTCTAATCAGAGTTCTCGTGTAGAATATTTGGATTCTCTAGAGTCAGAAGTTCCTAAATCAGACTCTTTCAAGGTTGATCATTCCCTTTCTGAAGTTAGCAACTCAGGCAATTTTTCCTTTCAACGTCGTCACTATGTTGGTAAAGGGGAAGACGTTCCCATGCTGGCTCAGTATGAAAATATGACTCGCATGGAAGCACTTAAAAAGCTATTGCGAGAATATGTGGGAACTGTCTGTCACATAGATTTTATTGTGCGATCGCTCTACGGTAATTTAGAGTCTACTATCTTTAAAGTCGTTAAAGGTAGAGTCCAATCATCTCTAACTCAAGGGAGAGAAAGTGGTTATTGGTCAGCAATTCCCAATGAACCTGGTTGCTATACCCTAGATGTAAATTCACTAGGACCAATTCAAGGTAAGGGAATATCTAGAAGTATTAAATCCACCAAAACCAACAAACATTTCACTAGACCCCAGATGAAAGTAGTCCCGATGTTGGCACAATTTGATGGTCAATTTTTAATTGATGCTCTGACCTTATTTCTAGAACAAAATGCCGGACGAATTTTCAATGTGAATGAGATAGTCAATGGTATTTATGGACATTTAGATGCTGAAGAAGTCAGAGAGGTCAAAAATAAGGTTCTCAATGAACTATCTAGGGGTCATCGCACAGGCCGCTTTGTGAGAGTTCCTAACCAAATCGGTTTGTATACTTGGGATATGAATATGATCGTCCAGAAATGATCCAAAAAAGGGGCGTTAACAAATTGTAACGCCCTCTCTAAAGTTTGCCTATATACAAAAATGGGATGAGATTTTAAGCCCACCCCTAATTTATTAATCTTATTTGAATAGTCAAGAATTATTGAGGTTTATCTTGTTGACGACGAGAACGCATATTTTCTCGCATTTGCTTCATTTGTGCTTGCTGTTCCGGAGTTAACACAGCTTGCATTTGTTGTTTTGATGACTCTCTAATTTGTTTAATTTGATTTTTCTGTGTTTCAGTTAAGTTCAAAGAAGCAAAAATATCACCTTTTTTACCACGTCCTTCTTGACGTTCTCCTTGTCCTTGTCTTTGTTGACGTTGCGCTTGATATTGAGCCTTACGTTCAGCCATTGCAGCTTGTAATTTGGTCTTTTGTTCGGGAGTCAAAACAGCTTCAATTTGAGCGCGGTTACTGCGGCCGATTTCTTTCATTTTAGCTTTTTGTTCAGGTGTCAAATTCAACTTTTGAAATTGACCCTTTTTTTGCCATTCTTTACCAGGTTGAGGTGAGGATGGATTATTTTGTTCCGCTTGAACTGCAAATGGAGTTGCGATTAAAGTTAAAGCCAGAGTACCAGCAATCAGTGATAATGTCTTCAGTTTCATAAATACCTTTTGGTTATGTCGGCTTTCTATAGTTCCTATCATATAGATTAACGCCCAGTAATGATATGAGGCAAAGGTCACGTCTACACCCATGACTTTAGTCATGAAATTAGGATTTCAATATCTTCCTCTCATCCTATTGAACTTGAATCATGATACAAATATATTAAATCTAGGTTAGGCTGCCATTTTTTCAATTATCAATTTTTTATGAATCGTCCTATTCAATTTAATAATCATCCTTTTCGATTTCTACTTTATTTAGAATGGCTACTATTAGGATTTTCAGCGTTAATGGCATTAATGCCATCTCCTTCACCGCGCTTTTCTGTCATGTATCCAGAACTGACAATTTGCAGTTTGACATTTTTCGGTTTAATGGGTTTAAGATTGCCTACTTACAATAAAATCAATAAATTTATTTATACGACTATTGAAGTTATATTAATTTTAATTACTGGCTTTTTTGGTGGTAGAAGTGCGAGGCTTTTTCCCTTTCTCTATCTAATTTTGGTAACTCGCAGTTGTTTAATTTTTCCACTACCAGGAAGATTAGCAGTTACTTTTTCCTCATTTATTTTATTTTTACTTACCCTCAGACAAAGGATGCCTCCTGGACGATTTTCACCAATAGCCCAAGAAAGATTTTGGTTTTTTAGTTTTAGTTTAGCAGTTTTATTTGGTTTAAGTTTAGTATTTGTTTTAGTATTAATGAATACTGTTTTATCTGAACGGCAAAGTCGAGATAAACTCCAAGCTGCAAACGAAAAACTCCGTCAATATGCCTTGAAAATTGAAAGTCAGGCAACTTTGGAAGAACGCAACCGTATTGCTAGAGAAATTCATGATTCTTTAGGACATTCTCTGACGGCTTTAAATCTTCAATTAGAAACTGCTTTAAAGTTATCAAAACACGATATACCTAGAGCAATGACGTTTTTAGCCACTGCCAAAGAACTCGGTTCAAAAGCCTTACAAGATGTCCGTCAATCGGTTTCTACCATGAGATCCCATCCTTTACAAGAACAATCATTAGAACAGGCAATTCAGAATCTTGCGGCAGATTTTCAGCGTTCTACTGGCATTTTACCCAGTTGTCAAATATCCATTATTTCTCCATTGTCTATGGAAGTCAGAACTCCTATTTATCGAGTTATTCAAGAATCATTAACTAATATTTCTAAATATGCCCAAGCCACAGAAGTTCAACTAGAATTAACAACAACATTAGAAACTGTGAAGTTAACAATTCAGGATAATGGCAGAGGTTTTGATTTAGAGCAAAATACTACTGGATTTGGTTTACAAAGTATGCGCGATCGCACCTTGGCATTAGGAGGTGAATTTCATATTCATAGCAGTCATAATCATGGTTGTAAAATTATAGTTGATATCCCTTATTTATAGCAGGGGAGAATATTTTTACCAATTACCAATTACCAATTACCAATCACCAATCACCAATCACCAATCACCAATCACCAATCACCAATTACCAATTACCAATCACCAATCACCAATCACCAATCACCAATTACCAATTACCAATTACCAATTACCAACAAAAATGATTAAAGTCTTACTTGTAGATGATCAAAGTTTAATTCGTCAAGGTTTAAGAGCCTTATTAGAATTAGAAGCAGATATAGAAATTGTCGGGGAAGCTGAAAATGGTCAAATCGCAATTAATCTAGTTGAAAAATTAAAACCTGACGTAATTTTAATGGATATCAGAATGCCTATCATAGATGGAGTTGCTGCTACCAAAGAAATTAATCACCATTTTCCTCACAGCAAAATTCTTATTTTAACAACTTTTGATGATGATGAATATGTGAAAGCAGGATTACAAAATGGCGCAATGGGTTATTTACTTAAAGATACACCCTCAGAAGAGTTAGCAGTCGCCATTCGTGCAGTTGACAAAGGATATTCCCAATTGGGACCAGGAATAGTCAAAAAACTAGTCACTCAATTTCCGGCTAATTCACAACCAGTATTAGCTGTACCAGCGAACTTAGCGGAACTCACCCCTAGAGAAAAAGAAGTTTTGCGGTTAATTGCTATTGGTGATAATAATCGAGAAATTGCCCAAAAATTGTATATTTCTGAGGGTACAGTTAAAAATCATGTTACCAATATCTTAAATAGACTAAGTTTACGCGATCGCACACAAGCTGCTATCCTGGCAAATAGTTTTTTTACTTACTTACAACAAAATATTGAAAATAAATAGCACATAATTTAATTCAGAAGGGGGTTAGAAAATAGGCATCCATTTACACAGTTCCATCATTGTGCAAACATGAATTGGCAATTTGTATGATTGATTGGTATTGCTGAATTGAGGTATGAAAATCAAAAATTCCCTTTCTGAAACTCTTAATCTTTGCGCCTTTGCGCCTTTGCGTGAGACTAATTCATACTTTCATTCACCAACGCCGATTGATTTAGCTTTTATTGAACAAGCTTATGTAGAAGTTTATTGGGCTGCGGTACTCAAAGAAACAGGATGGTCAGCAGCCTTATTCAGATGTTTAATTGCTACTGGTGCATCTGATATGTAGTGTCATAGGGAATAGGGAATAGGGAATAGGGAATAGGTGTAGGGGTTTAGCTCATGCTTTATCCCTATTTTTCGATGTGAATCCTGCTATATAATAGATATCACTTCTCACTGTTTACCTCTCATGCAAATTCCCCGCTTACATCCAGACACTATCGAAGAAGTAAAACTCAGGGCTGATATTGTTGATGTGGTTTCGGAGTATGTAGTTTTGCGGAAACGAGGTAAAGATTTTTTGGGGTTATGTCCTTTTCATGATGAGAAAAGCCCCAGTTTTAGCGTTAGTCCTAATAAGCAAATGTATTATTGCTTTGGCTGTCAAGCAGCGGGTAATGCGATTAAGTTTGTCATGGACTTGGGAAAACGTCAATTTGCAGACGTGGTACTAGATTTAGCAAAACGTTATCAAGTCCCGGTTAAAACTTTAGAACCTGAACAAAGACAAGAATTACAACGGCAAATATCTTTACGTGATCAATTATATACGGTTCTTGCTACTGCTGCTCAATTTTATCAACACACTTTAAGACAGTCTCAAGGACAAAAAGCATTAGAGTATTTAGAACAAACTCGTCAATTTAAACAGGGAACAATTCAACAATTTGGTTTAGGTTATGCTCCTGCTGGTTGGGAAACTCTTTACCGTTATTTGGTAGAAAGTAAACATTATCCTGTGCAATTAGTAGAACAAGCGGGATTAATTAAACCCCGGAAAGAAGGAGGTGGATATTATGATGTATTTCGTGATCGCTTAATGATTCCTATTCGGGATATTCAAGGTAGAGTCATTGCTTTTGGTGGCAGAACTTTAACGGAGGAACAACCGAAATATCTCAATTCTCCAGAAACAGAATTATTTAGTAAAGGGAAAATGTTATTTGCTTTAGATGAAGCTAAAGACGGTATTTCTAAAGTTGATCAAGCGGTGGTAGTTGAGGGATATTTTGATGCGATCGCTCTCCATGCAGCCGGAATTAATAACGCCGTTGCTTCATTAGGAACTGCATTAAGTATAGAACAAGTGCGGCTATTATTACGTTACACAGAATCCAAACAATTAATCCTCAATTTCGATGCTGATAAAGCCGGCACAAACGCCACAGAAAGAGCAATTGGTGAAATTGCTAATTTGGCTTATGCAGGGGAAGTGCAATTAAAAATCCTCAATTTACCTAATGGTAAAGATGCTGATGAATATTTACATAGTCACACTTCAGCCGATTATCAAAAACTATTAACAAATGCGCCACTTTGGCTTGATTGGCAAATTCAAAATATTATTAAAAATCGAGATTTAAAACAAGCTACTGATTTCCAACAAGTCACCCAACAAATAGTTAAACTATTGCAAAATATAGTTAATAGTGATACACTTAATTATTATGTTTCTTCCTGTGCAGAAATATTGAGTTTAGGAGATACTCGACTTATTCCTCTAAGAGTTGAAAATCTCCTAACTCAAATTAAACCTGGTAGGATAAAATCTCTAAATCCGCGGACAAGTAATCCCGCAACTAAAACCCCAAAGCTATCTTTAGTTAACACAGAACGCAGTTTACTAGAACGAGCGGAGGCATTATTATTAATTATTTATCTTCATTCTTCCCAGCAGCGGCAAATAATTATTGAAGATTTAGAAAACCGTAATTTAGAATTTAGTCTTTCTCATCATCGCTTTTTATGGCAACAAATGGCAGAATTTACAGTTGATGAAGTTGATTTAATTTCTAGTGTGCAAAATAGATATTTAGAATTAGCAGAAGAACTAGAAATAGTTTCTCATATATTTCATCTCAACGAAAAAAATAAAACAGAAATATTACGAACTCCTCATGTTATTCAAGCAGCATTAGCTTGTATGGAGAGAGTATTTCGAGAAAAACGCTATCGTTATTTTATGGAACAATGGGAAAAAATAGATCCTGAGGCCGAACCAGAAAAAGATAAATATTATGCTGAAGCCATATATATAGAAAAACTTCATTTACAAGACCTTGAGAAACAGCGACAATTTTCTATTACCGACTTAATTTAGGCAAGATGAAATTTTAGCAACACCTAACTTTTAATCTTCATTAGACATCTCCGAAAATGAATGTAGAGACGTTCTATAGAACGTCTCTACAAGGGTTTCAAACCACGCACATTTAATTACCGGAGATGCCTATTATCAAAATAATAGCAGCAGATATAGCCATTACACCATATCTGCTGCTTGATTACATGAAAAACTTCGATGATTAACTTCTTGATCATCCGTTTGCAATTACACTAGACTTTTGCTTGTAAAGACTTCAGTAATTCAGTATTCACACCCGATTCACGAGTCAGAGAAATTTTACCTGTGCGAGCGATTTCTCTCAGTCCAAATTTTTGTAGCATTTGCACAATCGCCACCATTTTACCAGGATCACCCACAACTTCCAAAGTCAAAGAATCTTCAGCCACATCCACAATTCGCGCTCGGAAAATCTGCGACAATTCGATAATCTCCGAACGATTACTGCTAGTAGCATTTACTTTCAGAAGCATCAATTCTCTTTCTACACAAGGAATTTCTGTAATATCCTGCACTTTGAGAACATTAACTAACTTATACAGTTGTTTGGTAAGTTGCTCAATAATGCGATCATCACCAGGAACAACCATCGTAATTCGGGATACTCCTTCCTGTTCCGCAGGTCCCACAGCCAGGCTTTCAATATTAAAACCCCGACGAGCAAATAAACTAGCAATGCGGGATAGAACCCCCGCTTCATCTTCCACAATAACTGACAGCGTATGTTTCATCGGCGACTAAAAGAGCATGACATGAACGCAGACCGGCACTCATAAGAATACCCGGTAAGTGGGAAACTCAGCGGCTGTAGCCCTGAGAGGGAAACGACACGGGCGGTTTTAACCGCTTTGAATCTTTTTTCATTACCGCCTTGGAGTTAGGAAATTCGGGGTACTATTGTGATGTACTTTCAACGGGACAATTACCGATTCAAATTCTCTAACTCTGTACGCATAATGTTTTGCTCCAAAGAGCCTCCCATTTCTGGGGTAATGTTAGCTAGATGCCTCCGGCACGCTGCGCGAACGACCAGTTATAAAAGCTTTTTAGACTTGCAACACTGTTTCAGTGACCTTAAAACTGTTTAATTGCAAGTGACAGAGCAGGGAACTAGTGAAGCAGCGCGGTCTTGGGGGTTTCCCCCATGAGCGACTGCTGAACCCCGAAGGGGCTACGCATTCCGGGGTGTCGTGACTTAAATAACGGCTACCATGAGACTAAGCTCAAGGTGGTCTGGTCAGCACAGCTTGCCTGATTACTCTTGCAAGCTCAGTCCCTTTAGGGCTGGGTTACTGACGACTGCAAAGCGAGTTTCGACTACGCTGCATTGTCGGTCTGAATTTTTATTTTATACTTAATAATTACAATCATTCCGTTCCTGTGGAAAAGTTATCTATTTTCAAAGATAGATGCAGCCTTGAAATTAAAGCCATATATTGTCATCAGCAGTGAAAATTGACAGGAACAAAGTATTTATGGGTTGGTTACAAAGAATGTTTGGCTTAGAGCAATCGGAAAGCGGCCAAGTTAATCGAACTTCTAGCGATGATGTTAATACACAAACAACAGAGCCAGAACGCATGGGATTAAATGGAGAATATGACCAAAGTGGTTTAGCCAAGCGCGTAGCATTAGCATTTGATCAAGATCCTGACCTTGATGATATTGACACTATTTGGGTTGCTCAAACAGGTAGCACTGTGGTACTAAAAGGTCAAGTTCCCACCCAAGATATTCTTAATCAACTAATTGCTGTAGCTCACACCGTTGATGGCACTACAGATGTTGATACAACGCAAGTTAATACTAATTAAAATTTACTGAATAATTTTTTAGTCAAAAGAAGAAGCAAGGAGCAGGGGAGAGAAATATATTTTTTGCAACTGACAACTGACAACTGTACGGGCGAAGCATTTGGAGAACTATTTTTGGCAATGACCGATAATTTATCTTCCAAATGCTTCGCCCCTACTAACAACTGACGAATTACCAATCCAATCTAAAATCGCCTGATTAACTTGTTCTGGTGATTCATCCTGGGGACAATGACCGACATCTTCCAAATATAGCAATTGCAATTTTTCATTGTAGCCAACAAATTGATTTGCTAGTTTTGGTGGCACAAATCGGTCTTTTTTCCCCCAAATTAACAGCATAGGAATTGTTAAGTTTGGTAAAATCTTCTTGACACTAGGACTAAAATTAACCCCCGTTGTCGCTTTAAACAAGGCTCTAAAGGCACGGGCAGATCCCCTATCCTGGGGCGGTCCTGCTAAAATATCTATAAGTTCATCAGTAACAGCTTCAGGATTGGCATAAGCAAAACTAGTCCAAGGACGCAGCACACCAGGACGACGCACAAAATAAAATATCGGTTTTAGTATTAATCTGGAAGTCAATATACTTTTAATCCCGCTAACAAGAGGTTGTAAAGCAGTCGGGATCATCTCCTGTTCCAAATTAGGATCAGGTAAACTCATCATCACTATCCCCTTTACCATATCAGGATGGTTAGCGGCTGCGACTATAGAAATTAGTGAACCGATGGAATTACCCACTAAAACCACTGGTTGACGAATAAAGGTTTTCCAAAAATCGTAAACCTGCTCTACCCACAGTTCCACATTGTAGCTAGTTGCAGCCTTTTCCGAAGCCCCAAAACCAATCATGTCTAAGGCGTAAACCGGATGAGATTTACCCAAAACCTCTAAATTATGTCGCCAATGACCAATGGACGCGCCGAAACCATGAAGTAAAATTAAAGGTGTTGTTTTTGCATAATCATGGGGAGGACGAATATAAGTATAACGGGTTTGCCAACCACGCCACACCCAATCCCTTTGATTACCAACTCTTTGCTGCCAATGTGTTACGGTAGTCACAGTTATCTCTTACTGATTAGTTGGAAACTATTAATTTTGTGCGTTCTTTCTTAATATGTTACATTATATTTGGTTAGCTTCAATGTATACCTAATTTTGCTATCATGGAAACATCTTCTAGATATCATACCTCTATGTATCTCAGAAGAAAATTGTAACAATAGTTATTAGTGTCAAATATCATGTAATTTACGTTAAATAATGCAGTGGAATCAACTCAGAGTCAGGCTATACAGTCAACGACTTGATTAAACTTCTCTTATAAATTTGCTACACTAGAGAGGGATATTCATTTTCCAATTCTGAGTTACTGTTGTATTTTGCCTTCAATGGCATATCAAACTAAACTAACTAAATTCAAGACCAGTCCAAAATCTTAACTAATAGAGCTGCCACTAATCATAATGCCTGTGATTGAGAAAAAAAGAACTCGCGATCTGCCCCAAATTAACGAACGGATTCGCTTCCCGAAAATTCGGGTGATTGACACTGATGGCGCACAACTGGGAATTATAACTCCGCAGGAAGCGATACAATTAGCAGAGGAAAAGGAATTAGACCTAGTGCTAATTAGTGACAAGGCTGATCCGCCAGTGTGTCGAATAATGGACTATGGGAAATATAAGTTTGAGCAGGAGAAGAAGGCGCGGGAAGCCCGGAAGAAGCAGCACACGGCTGATGTGAAAGAAGTGAAAATGCGCTACAAAATAGAAGAACATGACTATAATGTGCGCGTTAAGCAAGCTGAACGCTTCCTCAAAGATGGCGATAAAGTTAAGGCTACTGTGATGTTCCGAGGTCGGGAAATTCAACACAGTGACTTGGCAGAAACGCTGCTTAAACGGATGGCTACGGATTTAGAGCCTTTTGGTGAACTTCAGCAAGCACCTAAGAAAGAAGGGCGGAATATGATGATGCTGATTTCACCCAAAAAATAATCTTGTCAACAACCTGGTAATGAGTGCTGTATGAATTAGTGAATAATAGGATCTAAAATTGACCCCAGGGAAATTTTTCCCATTCCCTCAGCATTCAACCATAATTAGATTTATGTCAATTTATTCTAAAATGATAGTCCTGAAGGCTGAGTGGGAAAAATAATACTCAGTTGTTCAGGACTTTTGCTATGTTATTGCATATTTTAGATCGCCGTCCACCACAGGAAAAACTCCAGCGGCTGATAGAACACGGAATTGTGGAACGGGAAAAAATGCCGGATAGTAATGAAAAACATTAAAAACAGATCCAAATCCTCTGGTAGCGGCTCAAGTTCAGGAATTGATGAAGAAATCCGCTCTTTGACATTCTCTGATATGAAATTCTCAACATAAAAAAGAGGTCATTACTGACCCCTGATAAAATCAAAATAAAATAATGTTTGATTTATAGAAATTAAGACAAACCAGTATTAGTACCTTGTTTACCAGTTGCTAATTCCACTTTAACAATCTTGCCACCCATTTTTTGAATCCGTTGTTGTTCACGAAACCAATTTTCATAAGGAACTAACTTAGTAAAGTAAGTATTTTGTAATTCGCGTTGGGTGCGAGTCCGAGTTAGGCTGGGAACACAAGCAGTTACTTTAAATAAACGAGCCATTTTGTTTCAAATCTCCTGATATTGTTTTAGAAACTTTTTTATCTCAAATATCTTGAGTCAAAATCTTTAATTATTTTTTCCAAGGCTGGAAATCAACCATCAATACTAGACTGATAACACTTACAATCAATCAGCAAGAGAACCTTCTAGCAATCATGATTGATCTCCAGACCTTAACAAAGCCGCACCTATATGACTAAGTGCAAAGCTAACTCTTAGCTCAAGCCAGAGGAGACATAGTCAAAGTAAACGCCCATTTCTTTACCAGCGTCAGGACCAACCAAACTAGCGGTTACTTCCTTCATAGCTTGGATAGCTTGAACAGTAGCGCCTACGGGTACTCCCAAGGAGTTGTAGGTTTCTTTCAAGCCATTCAATACGCGCTCATCCAAAATGGAAGCGTCACCAGCAAGCATAGCGTAGGTAGAATAACGCAAGTAGTAATCCAAGTCACGGATACAAGCTGCGTAACGGCGTGTGGTGTACATATTACCACCGGGACGGGTGATGTCAGAGTACAACAAGGATTTAGCTACAGCTTCTTTAACGATTGCAGCAGCATTAGCACTGATGGTTGTAGCTGCACGAACGCGCAGTTCACCAGTAGCGAAGTAGCCTTTTAGCTTTTCGAGAGCAGCGGTATCAAGGTATTTACCTTGAACATCTGAAGAATTGATAACGGAGGTAATTGCGTCTTGCATTGTTGTTTTTTCCTTATTTCCAACCTTATTGCCACAGTTTTAGTTTGAGCCAAAAAACAGCTAAAACTTACTGCATTGCACCAACAACGTAGTCGAAGTAAGAACCAGCTTCACCGGAGTCTTCAGCAGACAACAAGGTAGCAGCAACGTTCTTCATAGCGGCAACGCCACCAGCAACTGCATCAATGGGAGTACCCAAAGATTTGTACATTTCGCGGACACCAACGATACCGATTTCTTCGATGGCTGTAACATCACCAGAAACGATTCCGTAGGTAACAAGACGCAAGTAGTAGTCTAAGTCACGCAAGCAAGTAGCTGTCATTTCTTGACCGTAAGCGTTACCACCGGGGGAAACAACATCAGGACGTTTTTGGAACAGTTGGTCGCCAGCACCTTTAACAATGCGTTCGCGGTTTTCGGTCAATACTTGAGCGATGCGAAGACGTTGTGCGCCACCAGCAACAAAACCTTTGATTCTGTCTAATTCACCGGGGCTGAGGTAGCGAGCTTCTGCATCAGCATTCACGATAGCTTTCGTGACGATACTCATTAATGGATTCCTCCAAAACTAATGGAACCAGAATTTGATTAAACTGGTACGAATTTATATGGTTGGTACTGAATTTACATCTTGATTTACATTTCTAGCCAGATTGACTGGATTTGGTGTAAACCAGGTGGAAAACTCAATTACCTCCCGCAAAATATTGTCCAGTATTATGTTGAGCATTTATTACTGCTCTTAATATTTTGTAACACTTATTTTCAGATTTGCTCATTCTCAGGGAACAGGGAACAGGGAACAGGGAACAGGGAACAGGGAACAGGGAACAGGGAACAGGGAACAGGGAACAGGGAACAGGGAACAGGGAACAGGCAAAAGAGGCAGGGGGGCGGGGTGCAGGGTGCAGAGGAGACGAATTTTCCCCCTTGCTCCCTGCTCCATTTCTTCTTCTACTGTCACCTGTCACCTGTCACCTGTCACCTGTCACCTGTCACCTATCTATTAGGAAGACCACCTGTGAGAACAGAAGGAGACAAGCTAGACCAAGATTGTTTCACCAAGTCAGCTTCAGCTTGAACACTACCCAAGTAGTTACCTGCTGGTAAAGATGGATAGCGTTTGTAGGGAACAACGTCTTCACCAAAGTAACGAGCATACTCAGGACTGTTGACAATTGCCTCTACAGCAGCCCTTAAACCGCTATCAGCCAATAATTTGTTATATTGACGGATTTCGCCTTGGGTAGCTGGTGCGCGTCCCAAGAGGTGACGGAAGAGGAATTCAATTACCTTGGTGTTGGGATAAGGCGCGTAGAAACGTTTGCGATAGATTTCGGAACTGGCTAGTTCGAGAACAAACTCACGCACGGTAATTTCACCGTTACGCAATTTGCTATCCAAGTCAGAACGGCGGAAATAAGCAGGTACTTGACCGCTAAATACGTCCATTACCTGACAGTAGATAGCATTAATGACCTGATTGGTTTCGGGGGAATTTGTCCCAGTGGTAGCACGGTAAATCCGGGCTGGTTTGCGACGGCTTGTACCAACACCAACTTCTACAGATTGACCACGACCATCATTGAAAGAACGACCCAATTCAATAAACAAGGGTTTAGTCTTGTCCATTTTCTTGGCTTGGGCTGCCAAATCAGCGATCGCCTTGGCGAGAATTGGCGTATTCTCAGTTTTAATCCGGGGCTTCACAGTTTCAAAACTAGGAACAACCAAATCATCATTTTGCTTGGTTAGCTGGTTGTAAAGCTTCTCGGTATTGGGGAAATTAGCCGCAGGTAAAGTGGGGAAGCGACGGAAAGGAACAGTATCTTCACCAAACACTTGACCATATTCAGCACTTTCAACCATCGCGCTAATAAAAGCCCGAATCCCTTGAGTAGCGAGAATTTGGTTGTATTTACGAATTTCTGCTTGGTCAATAGGAGCGCGACCCAAGAAATGCTTAGTACCCAACTCAATTACCTTTGTATTGGGGTAAGGTGTGTAGAACTCCTTCAGGTACAGGCTAGAGTAACCCAAACCTTGAATAAATTCCTTAACGCTGATTTCACCATTCACCAACTTACTTTCTAGAACCGTGAACTCGTTCTTAGAGATGTAAGGAGCAATATCGCGCTCGAAAATCTGCCGATAAGCGCCGCTAATCACAGTTTCCGCCGCAACCTTGTCATTTTTAACTGCTGTCAGTTTAAAGACCTTGGTTTGCTCACGTTGCTTAGTAACACCTTGGTTAATGCGGAACTCAATATCTGGTTCAGTCCGCATTTCTGTGACTGTACCCAATTCCACAAAGCGAGGTGTTTCCTGTTTCTCAACATTCGCCAAATCTTCGCGGATAGTCCCCACACGTAATTGACGTAAAGACACACCCGCAGGAGTTAGATAGCGTTCGTAAGGAACTGTATCTTCATTAAATGCTTGGCTGTATTCGTCACTGTCCAGAATGGCATCAACGACCGCATAAAAGCCCTTCTTAGCAGCGATGTCAAAATACTTATTGTTTTCTTCCCGACCATAGGTAGGACGACCTAACAAGCGACGGTGAATGTACTCAATGGCTTTACAGACATAGAGAGAAGTCCAGTACATCTTCCGGAATAAATCCGACTTCGCCAACATCCGCACAAACTCGCGGACGGTGATATCGCCGTTTTCCAGCTTAATTTCTGCAACTTTCAGCCGTTGACCTTCGTAAACATCACGACCAAAAACTTGTAGATAAGTAGCCTTAATTACCGCTTGGGTAGAACTTTCCGAGAACTTGACACTTACACCCTTAGGAGCTTTTCTGCCAATAGTTCCAGGTAACTGGTCTAACTTGAACACCTTCGCGCCCAAAGTCCCAGGAGCTACACTCCGAGCATTAGGATTGCTGAGTTGGTTATTGATACCAGGACCTTGGTGAATCAAGATCCGGCGAGTATCCTTACTAAACGGTGCAGGGCTGCTGCTGGGGTTGCGGGTTGCTTTCGGGAAAATCGCCCCAAATTGGATTTCCAAGGGGTCATTACCAGAACCGTAGGGATGTTGGTCAGGTAATGGTTGTTCGTAAGCAGCAAAAGTTGTAATAAACTGAGGAACTTTCCGGAAAGGCGCACTGTATTTAAACAGATCCTGCTGTTGTCCCCAGTTACGACATTCTTGGGCTTCTTGACCCAGACCCCGAATGTAGGGAACTGTTTCTTCACCAAAGTAATCGCTGTATTCGGTAGAATCTACCAAAGCATCAACTAAACCTGCCAAACCTTTGAGGGAAACAATGGCAAAATATTTTTGCACTTCCTCACGGCTACTTGGTCCCCGTCCTAAAATGTGACGGAAAGCCAATTCAATCACCCGGCTGTTAATAAAAGGCTGATAAAACTGTTTTTGGTAAAGGGGAGATTTAGCTAAACGGCGAATAAACTCCCGCATGGAGATTTCGCAGTTTTTGACTTTCGATTCTAAGTCAGAAATAGACAAGCTATAAGCACGGGTAATATCGCGCTCGAATACTTGACGGTAAGCCGCTTTAATGATTTCTGTCTTTTCGCTAGAAGACAAGCCGGGCTTCATGGCGTACTTGGGACGACGTTCTGCGGCCACAGCGTAAATTTGTGGCAGTTGTAACCCTTGTTGGTCACCGGAAGGACGTTGACGAACTTTAGTAGAAGGTGTTGGTGCTTTAAATTCTGTCAGCAACACATTCATGTACTCAGTCACAATTTCTGTGGCTGCGGCATCTTTACGGAAATAAGACAGGGACGCTGCTTTGATTTCTTGTAAAGCGACGATGGTTGCTTCTCCAGAACAGGCATTTTCAATAATTTCCCGCAAACCTCTGGTATTTACAGAGATGATGTTGGGGTCGCCAGCGACAATGGCGTAGGTGGCATAGCGCAAGAACCAAGACAAGTCACGTAAGCTTTTGGCCATGTTGCTAGGCCCATAACGAGCGACGTTAATAGGTCTAAAGCCTGGAGGTGTTGGTCCACCAGCAGAAGTATTGAAGATAGAACGGAGGTTTTCAAAGAAACCACCACTACTTTCAACGTAGGTGACTGTTCCTAGTTTCATGCCCTCTTGGACATTAGCACCAGCGCCAACCATTGCCAATTCTTTCTCTTGGGGCTTTTCTAAGAAAGCCATTGGTGAACCACCAATGAAAATCCGGTTAGCCGCACGAGAAACGATGATTTCGGAATTGTCTGTCAAAATTTTGGCAATTTCTAACCGCTTTGCCCCGGAGGTAAAATAACTGCCAAGTTCACTTAGTTCACCTCTTCCCAAAAAGCGGTCTTGTTGTTCCGCTTGGGAAATGGTGGCGACAGGTAAGGTTTGATATAGTTGCGGACGCGCAACTGAGCTTCCACCGCTTGCCTTAACACTCATGGGATTTTTAAGACTCCTATCATAATTGTTTATCTGTTCAGCCTGGGTTATTTATTTTAAGGCTTGACATTTTTGCGTATTTATGAATGTTACGCCTCTAAAACCCAGTAAATTAACTCGGTCGATTTTCAGATTAGAACGTTTTGCGTTTACACTGTTGGTTTATTAAGAAGTATGTCGAATCTGTAATCTAAATTTGATATTCAAGAAGATACATACTTCCATTTTCTGGGATGAATATAGATTTTATCCTACATTCTGTACTCTGATGATTCTTAAACTTATTCATAAAACCAGGGGACAGACGGGAGGCAAAAATGAGAATGCTATATTAGTAACGGGTTGGTAAACCGCTATATTCTCTATTTCGGTGATTGATATCAGAAGTAAATTACGTAATATAAATTAAATGAGTATTAAATACAACATTATTTATTAAGTATTATTGTTTATCTTAACAAGTTACAAAATTTACGCAGAAACGGAGAATGTAAATCTCCATATATATTACAGTGGTGAAATTATGACGAAAATTTTAGTTACAGGTGCGGCTGGTTTTATTGGTTTTCACCTCAGTAAACACTTACTAGAAAGGGGCGATGAAGTTATTGGTTTGGATAATCTCAATGATTATTACGATGTAACTTTAAAAAAAGATCGACTAAAACAACTTTTAGAAAAACCAGGTTTTAGCTTCCATTTATTAGATTTAGCAGACAGAGAAAGTATCCCCAAATTATTCATTGAATCAAACTTTGATAAAGTTGTAAATTTGGCTGCACAACCAGGAGTGCGCTATTCATTAAAAAATCCCCACGCCTATGTAGATAGTAATTTGGTAGGATTTGTCAATATTCTAGAAGGTTGCCGGCATACAAATGTACAACATTTAGTATTTGCTTCTTCCAGTTCAGTTTACGGTGCAAATACAAAAATTCCTTTCTCCGTTCACGACAATGTAGATCATCCCGTTAGTTTATACGCAGCCAGCAAAAAAGCCAACGAATTAATGGCACATACTTATAGTAGTTTGTATGGCTTGCCAGCGTCAGGATTGCGCTTTTTTACAGTTTACGGTCCCTGGGGTCGTCCTGATATGGCATTGTTTCTCTTCACTAAAGCAATTTTGGCAGGACAACCAATTGATGTTTTTAATTATGGTAAAATGAAACGCGATTTTACTTATATTGATGACATTGTTGAAGGTGTAATTCGCGTTATTGATCAAGTTGCTGAATCGAATCCCAATTGGTCGGGAAATGCACCTGACCCCGCGACAAGTTATGCACCATATAAAAATTACAATATCGGCAATAATCAGCCGATTGAATTAATGAACTTCATCGAAACCCTAGAAAATTACTTGGGTATGAAAGCCAAAAAGAATCTGCTACCAATACAACCTGGTGATTTACCTGTAACTTATGCTGATGTTGATGATTTGGTGCAAGATATTGGTTTTAAACCCAATACTTCGATTGAAGTGGGTATTGAGCGATTTGTTGTATGGTATCGGTCATATTACCAAGTTTAAATGCAAAAATATTGACTCTTTAGCTTTTCTATAAATTCCGTCTTGAAGATGGACAAATATCATTTTCCTTGGTTAAAAATTAGTAATTGATGATTGGCCATAGTTTATTTTATGGCTTCAATCACCAATCACCAAGTTAAGTAAGCGCTTCCGCACCACCGACAACTTCCAGAAGTTCCTGGGTAATTGCGGCTTGACGGGCTTTGTTGTAAGACAAAGATAGAGTTTTAATCAATTCACCGGCGTTTTCGCTGGCGTTACTCATCGCTGTCATCCGTGCGGCCAGTTCACTAGCTGCTGATTCTTGTAATGACCGTAATAGCTGATTGCTCAGATATAATGGCAACAAAGAATCCAGAATTTGCACTGGATCTTGTTCAAAAATCATGTCACTAGGTAAAGCGGTAACTGTACTAGCTACCTTTTCCCGTTCCACTTGGAATTGACCACCACGGGTAGTTAAACGGAAAACTTCGTCATCCGCTGCTTCTAAACCTTGGGTATCCAAAGGGAGAAGGGTTTGGACTACGGGACGAGAACTAACCAGGGAGACAAATTTTGTATAAACTAGCTCAATCCGGTCTACTTTTTCCGAAAGGAAGAGAGAAAGTAGTTCATCAGCAATATTTGTAGCTTCTGCGGCGGTAGGAAGTTGTTCTAAACCGCTGTAGGTGGCATCAATAGGCTGATTCCGGCGTTGAAAGTATTGAGTAGCTTTGCGGCCAACCAATACATAAGTATAGTTTACACCTTCAGCTTTGAGTTCCTTGGCCCGATTTTCAGCCCGGCGGATCACGTTAGAGTTGTAACCACCACACAAACCCCGGTCGCCGGAAATTACCAACAAACCGACTGTTTTAACTTCGCGTTTTTTCAGTAGGGGGAGGTTGACATCTTCAAACCGCAATCTGGTTTGCAAGCCAAATAATACTTGCGCCAAACGGTCTGCAAAGGGACGGGTAGCAATTACCTGTTCTTGAGCGCGACGGACTCTCGCCGCTGCTACAAGCCGCATGGCTTCTGTGATTTTTTTGGTGTTTTTGACCGACTGAATGCGATCGCGTATTGATTTGAGATTAGCCATAATTTTTAGGTCATTGGTAATTGGTAATTGGTAATTGGTAATTGGTAATTGGGTAAAAGTTATTGCTATTACCTATTACCCACTACCTATTACCTGTTACCTGTTACGCTGCTGCTTGGAAGGTCTTTTTGAATTCGGTAAGAGCGGCTTTCAAAGCTGCTTCTTCTGCATCACCTAGAGCTTTGCTACCTTGTACGCCTTGGAAGTATGCAGTGTTAACATTCTTCAAGTAGCCACGTAGACCTAGGGCAAAGCTAGTTACTTGATTAACTGCAATGTCATCTAAGTAACCGTTAATACCAGCGTAAAGAACCGCTACTTGTTCAGCTACGGAGAGAGGATCGTTTTGGGGCTGTTTTAAGAGTTCCCGTAAACGGACACCACGCGCCAACTGGTCTTGAGTGGCTTTGTCTAAATCAGAAGCGAATTGTGCGAAAGCTTGTAAGTCGTCAAACTGAGCCAATTCTAGTTTGATTTTACCAGCAACTTTTTTCATTGCCTTGGTTTGCGCCGCAGAACCTACACGGGATACAGAGATACCGGGGTTTACAGCGGGACGGATACCAGAGTTAAACAAGTCAGAAGACAAGAAAATCTGACCGTCGGTAATGGAAATTACGTTGGTAGGAATGTATGCAGATACGTCACCAGCTTGGGTTTCAATGATAGGTAGAGCAGTCATACTGCCTTTACCTAATTCATCGCTGAGTTTAGCAGCACGTTCCAACAAGCGAGAGTGAATGTAGAATACGTCTCCAGGATAGGCTTCCCGACCGGGTGGACGACGGAGGAGCAAGGACATTTGGCGATAAGCCTGTGCTTGCTTGGAAAGGTCATCATAGATGATTAAGGTCGCTTTGCCTTTGTACATGAAATACTCAGCAATACTAGCGCCTGTGTAGGGTGCGAGGAATTGGAGGGTAGCTGGGTCACTGGCGTTAGCCGCAACAACTACTGTGTAGTCCATCGCGCCTTTTTCTTGTAAGGTTTGAACTACGTTAGCAACGGTGGAAGCTTTTTGACCGATAGCTACGTAAACGCAAACTACATCTTCACCTTTTTGGTTGATGATGGTGTCAATAGCGATCGCAGTTTTACCAGTTTGACGGTCGCCAATGATTAATTCCCGTTGACCACGGCCGACGGGAATCATGGAGTCAATAGCGGTAATCCCTGTTTGCATCGGTTCATGTACAGACCGACGGGCAATAATCCCAGGGGCAGGAGATTCAATTAACCGAGTTTCGGTTGTTTTTGGATCACCTTTACCATCAATAGGACGACCCAAAGCATCAACAACGCGACCAATGAGAGCGTCACCTACGCCTACTTGGGCAATTCTACCAGTAGCGGTTACAGAGCTACCTTCTTGAATACTCCGACCTTCGCCCATCAGTACCGCACCAACGTTATCTTCTTCTAAGTTTTGGGCGATACCAATTGTGCCATCTTCAAATTCTAGGAGTTCCCCAGCCATAGCTTTTTCCAAGCCATAAATCCGGGCAATACCGTCACCAACTTGTAGCACTGTTCCAACGTTAGCAACTTTAACCTCTTGGTCATATTGCTCGATTTGTTGTTGGATGATACTGCTGATTTCGTCAGGTCTAATGGAAATACTCATTTGTCAGTTGTCAGTTGTTAGTTGTTAGTTGTCAGTTGTCAGTTGTCAGTTGCTTCGCCGTGAGCGTCAGCCGAACGGTCAGTTGTCAGTTGTTTTTTATTAGCTATTGACTATTGACCATTAACTAATGACTACTGACATTTATCAGAACTTTTTAGTTACTGCTTAAACGCAAAGAAAGACGACGTATTTGTCCACGCAAACTAGCGTCAATTACTTGAGAACCAACTTTGATAATTACACCACCAATTAAATCGCTGTCTATTTTTGTGGCTAATTCCACTTGACGAGCTTTGGTCAGAGTAATTACCTTTTCTGTAATTGCTTGCAGTTGGGTTTGGGTCAACGGAACCGCAGAAGTAATTTCAGCTAATACAGTTTGATTTAGTTGGCGTAATA
The DNA here is from genome assembly GCF_009712025.1 of Dolichospermum sp. UHCC 0406. Classification (NCBI taxonomy): domain Bacteria; kingdom Bacillati; phylum Cyanobacteriota; class Cyanophyceae; order Nostocales; family Aphanizomenonaceae; genus Dolichospermum; species Dolichospermum sp. UHCC 0406. The sequence continues at coordinate 149,715 of NZ_VILA01000019.1, read as the reverse complement.
GCACTAAATACTGCTGTAAAATTGGTTCTAAGAAAGCAATCCGTCTTCTGTCAACTAACAGCAGTAAAAAGTTACGGAGGCAGAGGTTTACACCTTCACCAAGTAATTGTTTGAGGACATTTTTCTTGTTCTCTGGCTTGACAAAGGGATTGCTCAAAAAGCTTGTGAGTTCTTGACTCCCTGTTAATAAGCTCAAGAAAGTCCGTGCGTCTCCCCCAACCTCTTCTGTTAAGTTTTGAGATTGAGCAATGGATAACAGTGCCTGTGCATAAGGCTGAGATACTTCAGCGGTTGCTGCATCACTTTTCATATCTCGCCTCCCAGTTGTGCGATGCTACGATCAATTAGAATTTGTTGAGCATCTGCGCTAATACCACCCTTGAGTTGTCCTTCCACTTTTTGCAGTGCTTGTGCAACTACCTTTTGTCGAAGTTGGGAGATAGCTTTTTCTAGTTCTGCATTCAAATCAGATGCTGCGGTTTCTTTTAAACGGGCTACATCCAGATTCGCTTTAACTAAAATAGCTTCTTTAGCTGCTTGAGCATTTTGTTCAGCTACTTGAGTAATTCTCTGTGCTTCCTGCTGTGCTTGGGTTAACTGCCCTTGGGCTTTTGCCAAAGCAGTTTGTGCTTCCCGCAAGCGTCCTTCTGCATCTTGAATAACGCTTTCAATACCGGAGCGTCTTTCATTCAAGATATTGGTTAAAACTTTGCGTCCAAAGTAGAATAGTATGCCAATCAGAATTACTAAGTTAATTAGATTGGTTTCCAGGATGTCTAGGTTTAGACCGAAACCGCCTTCTGCTGCGCCTTCTGCCATTTCAGAGTTAACAGCTTCTGCGGCAAGTAATAAAATATTGCCCATGTTAGCCATCTACAAGTGCGCTGCTCGCTTGGTAATTCGTTGATTTTTCCCGACAGGGAAAAAAGTGCCAATGTTTTGGACACTTAAATTTCGCCACATTTTTGGGCATAAGCCCTGATGTGTTTATGCTTTCGTAGCACCAACTTGGTGATATAGTTAGAACTATTTCACCAAAGCAGGTCCTAATAGTTTTTCTAGAATCTGGTTGCTGAGGGCATCAACTTGTGCTTCTAGGGTTGCCATAGCTGCTTGCTTTTGCTGCTCTATTTCTCTAGCAGCTTGTTCGCGTTGAGCTTGGGCTTCCTGTTGAGCTTCAGCTATTTTTTGTGCTGTAATTTTCTTAGCTTCATTCTGGGCAGCTTCTACAGTCAATTGAGATTGCTTACGCGCAGATGATAGTTGCTGCTCATACTCTTTAGCTAATGCTTCAGCTTTAGCCAAGCGTTCACGAGCATCAAGGTTATTGGTACGGACATAATTATCCCGATCATCCAATACCTTGGTCATAGGCTTGTAGAAAATTGCATTCAACAAAGCTGCCAACAACAGGAATTGCAATGCCATTAATGGCAAGGTAGCATCGAAATCAAACATTTCTCTCCTCTTTGGCTGGAATACTAATTTTCTTGGCTAGTAAGATGATCCAGCCTTTGATAATTTTACGAATCCCGTTCTGACTAATGAGCGATAAGTTGCCAGTTTGTAGAGGCGTGCAGATGTCCAGCTTTTCGCTGTCTGTGACATCTTTCACGTCTCTACACTAACAAAACTTTTTCGGTCTTAGGCAAAAGGGTTAGCGAATAGCAATACCAAGGCAATTACCAAACCGTAAATTGTCAAGGATTCCATGAAGGCTAATGTTAAAAGTAGTGTGCCGCGAATTTTGCCTTCTGCTTCGGGCTGACGAGCAATACCTTCTACTGCTTGACCGGCTGCATTACCTTGACCAATACCAGGTCCAATTGCAGCTAAACCGATAGCGAGGGCAGCAGCTAGAACTGAAGCAGCTTGTACGATTGGATCCATGACGATTTTCCTTGCTTTAACTACAAAAATTACAAATGTACGTAACAACTAGATATGTGTTTTTCACACTGTACTAGGTTCTCAAATCGCTGTAGCGATGTTTTGAGCGAATTTGCTCGTTTTAACTGGGCGATCAACTGAGGGCGTTAATGCTCCTCATGTCCTTCTTCGCCGTGTCCCTCTAGGGCTTCATGAATATATGCCCCGGCTAGGGTAGCAAATACTAGGGCTTGAATGGCACTAGTAAATAAACCCAAAGCCATTACTGGCAAAGGCACAAAGAGAGGCACGAGCAATACCAATACCGCGACTACTAATTCATCCGCTAATATATTTCCAAATAACCGGAAGCTTAGGGAGAGGGGCTTGGTAAAATCTTCGAGAATGGCAATTGGCAACAGAATTGGTGTTGGCTCAATATATTTCTTAAAGTAGCCTAAACCTCTTTTGCGAAATCCAGCGTAGAAATACGCCAAGGAGGTTAGCAATGCCAATGCGACGGTTGTATTGATGTCGTTGGTAGGGGCGGCTAGTTCACCAGAAGGCAAGTGGATTAGCTTCCAGGGAATTAATGCTCCTGACCAATTTGATACGAAGATAAACAAGAATAGCGTACCAATAAATGGTACCCAGGGGCGATACTCTTTCTCTCCGAGTTGGTTTTTCGCTAGATCCCGAATAAATTCTAGGGCATATTCCATCAAATTTTGGATGCCGCTAGGAATTTTTTGGACGTTTCTGGTGGCAGCTAGTGATGCTATTACTAGGATAGCAATCACAAACCATGAGGTGAGAAATACTTGCCCATGTATTTTGAGACTGCCCAGTTGCCACAAGAAGTGATGACCTACTTCTAATTCGGCGAGGGGAAAAGCGTTAAAAGCGTTTAATACACTAAGCATGGGCGTTCTTCAAGGTTTTCCCCAAAAATCGAGGATTGGAGGATTGTCTGTAGTGGTTTAGCATTGTGCTTTACCTCTACAACTTTAAGCTTCAGGAATGAATGCAGTTTGCACCATATAGATGAGGAGGGTAGCTTTGTAGGTGAGAAACCCCAAGAATATAGGCAGAATATGTAGCTGATGCCATTGACTCGCCAATATAATCGGTATCATGATCAGAGCAAAACGATTTTTACTCAAACTTTGTTTTTCACCACCAAGTCTCTCGACATCGTTAGCCAGCATTTTTAAGTAAACCACACCTGTACACGCCCCAATCAAATAATTTAGGGCTATGTTTAAGGAATAAAAAATCCACACAGAGATAAAAATAATCCCCGTCAACACAAGTGTGATGACTAGCAACTTCTGATAGAGTTGATAGAACTCTTGCATGGAAGAGGTTACTGGTTCTGTTTGAGCAAAACCAGATTTCTCATCTTGTTGTGTTGTCTGAGTCGGTGCAATTGATTCTTCTGACAAGCTCACGAGACTTGAAACCAGTACAGCTAATATGAGATGACTGTACATTCAGTCAGTTGAATCATATCACGATCCGGTAACACTACTTTAGAAAAAAACAATTAACTTATTTTTTGAGGAGTCAGGAGTCAGGAGTCAGGAGTCAGGAGTCAGAAGTCAGGAGTCAGGAGTCAGGAGTCAGAAGTCAAGAATCAGAAGAAGGAATTTCTCCCCGGACTCCTTTGCTCCCTGCACTTTACACCCTCTCGCCGGGGGTTAGTAAGAGTAGTTGTTGTTTGAGGAGATGTCTTACTCCGTTTAAGTCTAGCTCGACTTGGGCTAAAATTTCAGCCACTGTGGCATTGTTACCACATTTTTGCATAAATTCAAATTCTGCTGTTGTTAAGTTAATAATTTGATAATCATAGTTAAATAAGCATTGACTGGGAAACCCATCTATGCAAGGGTTAAGTTCAGGAATAGCTGCTAGTAATGTGTTATCTGCTGACCAATCGGTTTTGGTGAGGGGAGGACGACTGAGGAAAAATTCGTAATGGGTAACTTCGGGATTCAGTAATTCTACGAGACGATAACGTTGACGTTCTGTTAATTCTTCGGCTCGTTCAATTAGCTCTGGTGCTTTTTCTAGAAGCTTTTCCAATTGCCAAAAACCAGGATTTGAGAACCCCACAAAGTCTAAACCAGCAGCGTCTATTAATGTAAATAATGTATCAATATTGTAATCAGTTTCTTGAGGATGGACGTACATATCAGCGAAACATTCATCTCGCTGGTTTTCCATTGCCCATCTTTCTTTTTCTCGCTTGACAATGCGGTTGTTTTCTGGTAATGAGGCAAATATTTTTCGTCCGACTTGGACACCATCACGATAGTCGCCTTTTTTGTTACCTTGGAGGAGAGCGATCGCTTTTTGCATGAGTTGTATTTCCCATCTTCCCAATTCTCCATACACAAAAATGTGCATTATTCCACCGGGGGCGAGTTTTTTCGCTAATGCTTCAATACCCCGAATGGGATCTGGTAAATGATGAAGCACACCAACGCAATTAATTAAATCGAATTGTCCTGGTATCTGTTCTACATCATAGATACTCAGATGATGAAATTCTACACGGTCAGCACCGGAACTTTGACAACGTTTTTTTGCTACTTCTAATGTACCAGCACTTAAATCTATTCCGACTACCTGCGCTTGCGGGTTGAGATGTACTAAATATTCTGTTCCGACTCCTGAACCACAACCAGCATCTAAAATGCGGATATCTTGCCTTTGCGGTTTTCTACCTGTGCAGAAGCTATAAGCAGCTAACCAATTCCAACGCCAATTGTAACCTGGTGGTGGTTCGTCGAGGATGGGTTCGGGAGGGAATGGATAGGTATCGTAGAGTTTCGCAACAGCAGCACTTACTTGGGAGTCAGACATGATTAGGAATAACGCAGCATTTCTGAGTTTACCGGATAGGGGGGATTTTGGGCAAAAAATAAATTCTGTCTATTCGTAGGGGTTTAGCATTGCTAAACCCTTACTGTTTATAGATATGGGTATTGATTCCGTAATAACACTAATGTTCATATAGCTGACTTACCATCTCATCCAATTGTTTATAAGTTGAACGAATATCAGAAATGGTATCAGTTATTGCTGTTTGTAAACGAGTACATTGATCGAATATTTGCTGGATATATTCATCTGTTTTAGGTATTTTACCTTCCTGGATTAAATCTGTCCAAGTTAAGCCCCGTTTTTCATATTGTTGAAGATAAATTTTCAGAAATTCTAAAACTATTGTACTTTCTGAAAATATTAATTCTTGACGAACATTTAAAAGTTTATCATCTTTTATTTTTATTTTCGTGATAGTTTGATTACGTTCACCGATAATTTCAAATCTGTGCGGTTCTGCGTTTAAAAAATTCCAACAAGGTAAATTTAGACTTTCAAAAACTTGCCGAAAATTAACTTCGATTGTTGGATCACTATCACTATAATCGAACTTAATTTTATGTCCTAATTGTGTCAATGTATATAAATTCCAATTCGATTCTATTAAATGATTAACATAATCAATAAATGGCTGTTGTTCTTCTAAAGAAATATTTTTAATGGGAAATTCTTTCAAATCATCAGGATATATACGACTTTTAGCTATTTGAGTTTCACTATTGACACTCATAATATTTTCATCACGATTGTTTAATAGTAAAAAGCGTTTACCAAAACTAGATGCAAGAATAGCAGCAATATATCTTAAATCAAATTTTTCTGCTATTTTTATTTTCTCTTCTGCATATTGATAAATTTGTAATTTCTTACCTTTTCCATCACCAATAAGTTTTTGACGCTTTTTAGAAAGCTCATACATCTGTCTTTTTTCTTTCTCTAAACGCTTAACTTTATAAACATCATCCCATCTTACACAAATTCTCACACTATCAGGAACATAAAATCCATCTCCTTCTGCTATTCCTCGATCATAGGTGGGAAATGAAGTCATTCCAAATAAAATTTTAGGATAATTATATAATTCAGGAATTGTTGCTCTACGAATTTGTCCGGGAACTCTTTCAGTATCCCATTCCAGATAACGAATATTATCAATTGCTAGTTCTCTAATAATATTTTCTCCATCAATATATTTCTTAGAATGAATCTTATCTGCTTGTGAACTTAAAAGAATATCTTTTTTAAATGCTCCTTTAGCTTTGGTTTCATCAGCATTCAAGACCATTCCTACAGTACAATAACAAATATCTTCTAAATAAGTAACATCATCAAAACTATCATTAACTACAAACTGTCTAAATACTTTCCCTTGATATTCAGATTGATTCAAAGGATTAATTTCTTGAATTTGTGTAAATGAACCAGTGTGTAAAACTCTTTTTACTTGATGATCATCTCCTGGGGGAATCTTTTCTAAAAAAAGAACCGTATTATTAACAACAGCATCAGAGAAAATTCGCACATTATTAAAAAAATCTACTTGATTAATAGTGAGATTTTTAGCAATATATTCTCGGAGTAACTCTCCATAATTATTAGTTTGAATACCCCTAGAAACAATCAAACCAACTTTACCTAAATCCTTAGTAGCTTTACAAGAAAGTTCAATAAATGGAACAAAAAGATCCCACTTTTCATGAAGTGTTTCAAATCGTCCAGAACTTTCGATTTCTCGACGATAAATATCTGCTCCAGGTTCATCAGCTTTAACATAAGGAGGATTAGCAACTACAAAATCAAAACCATCTGCAAACATTCCTGTTTGTGTTTTGATTTGAGCAACCGTAGAAAGTTCTAAATCAAGAATAGGGTTGAGTAATGTAGTTCTAATTTCTTGCGATTTTGCTAATAAAAGAGAATCTGTATTATAAACATTAAATCTATCAATAGTACAGTCTTTTAATTTATCTGCTTCTTTCGCTTGTTTTAGTAAATCAATCACTTGAATTAATAAATTTGTTTCGGCTAAATAACAAGCAAACGGATTAATATCTAAACAAAATAGGCAATTTTTCACCTGTTGAATAATAGCAGGAACATTTTCAACGGGAATTGTGTTTGTTCTCCGTGAACGATAGGAATCAATCAAACGACGCGCAGCATGAACTAAAAAGCTCCCAGAACCTCCTGCGGGGTCTAATAACTTTTTGTCACGAATATCAGGATTATCAGATTTATATCCTATGCAGTCTAGAATATATTCAACTACTGGTTTTGGTGTAAAATATCTACCCTGTTCATGTTTTCCTTCTTCAACATATCTACCATAAACCATCCCAATAATATCACTATCAATTTGTTGTAAGTTAAACCCATTCAGGATGTGCAAAACTTTAATTAAAGTATTGGAATTTATCCGATACCAATTAAATAAATCAGCATTATTAAAGAAGTGAGTATAGATATTTTGAGCAGAACGATAGGACATTTCTAAAAGATAATCCATTGACATTCCTTGCACTAAATCTAAATATCGCGGTTCAACTTCTTCTTTCCAATATTTAAACCCTCCATTAGAAAATTTACGATTAATTAATTTCTTGTCTTCACAAATTCTGACAATTAAAAGACGAGTGACATAAACATAAGCAGTTTGTCGAGCAAATTCTGTTTTTAATTTATCTTCATCCGCACCTTGTAAAATGGTTTTACTAACTAAATTACGCCAAGATATAAAATATTGATGTATTTTAATTGCATTTGCATGAGTTAAATTTTGATTGGCTTCCCATGCTTTCCAATCCAAAACAATTCTATAATATTCTTTTAAAATTTCACTTAGCTTAGTGTGGTCAAGTTTTTTAATTTTATTTTCATCAGCAATTTTAATTCCTAGTTCTTCTTGTTTTGATTCGGAAATATTAGGAATTAAATCTAATTGCACTACCTTTTGATTTTTACTAGGTTTTTTATCTTTTTGAGCTTGTTTTCTGGCTTGAGCATTTCTTAATTTATCTAAAAATATTTGTTCAAAATCGTGAATCGAACCTTGTGGTTTTTCGGCAAATTCAATTAATTTTTCACCAGCATCAGAAAATTCTTCAACTTCTAGAACTCCATACACTCTTAGATGATTTTTAATTTTATTCCGTAAACCTTCTAAAGTTTTAGTTATTGTTTCATTTTCTGATATATTTATTTTATCAATACTATTGGGTAAATATTTAGCTTGACAATATTGATCATATTCTTCCAGTGATAATTGCAATTGATATAAAACATCTTCTTCTAAAAGATTAATAGCTTGTTTGAGGTCTGCAATTAATAATTCATCAAAGTTAGAAGTATTATCTTGAGATTTTGCACAATTCAACCATTCATTTTCAGGTTTACTCAAGTCTTGAATGAAGTTCTCAATATTTTCAAAACTTTGCTGATTAAATCTACGATATAAACTTTTTAGGTCTTGATTTTGTTCAATTGTTAAATTTTCAATTCCAGTTGAATGATAAGTTTCTATTATTTTCTGAATATCAAGATGTAAAACAGGATTTGGATAACTTGGGTTAGACAAATCATAACCTAATAGCAACTTACCATTACAAATTAATCCCAGTTCATAACCTCGACTCGTTGCATAACCACGTAATTGTTGTAATGGATCAGATTTTTTAAGATTATATGCAGTATTTTTATCTTCAACTAGAAAACACCGAATATTACCACTTGCTAATTTTACTTCAAAATCTGGACGGCTACTATCTTTAGCATTACCTGTCGTATTTTTAGCTATATCTCCTGAATCAAAACCTAAAGCAAGCAGCAATGGCAAAACTATTTTAGTATCAACAATGTTATCTTCATCATTAGTTTGTGGTTCGGCAATATATTCTAAATAAGTTTTGCCTTCATAGAAGTTCTGATTATTGAAAATATTGAAGAAATCATTTTGAAACTGCTCAAAACTAGACATAAGTATTTACTTTATTTTTATTATTTAATCATTGTTCATTTTAGCATAGATATTGAAATGATACACCCATGAAAATCATTTAGATTGTAAATATTTGTAATATATAGGATAAACTTTTGCAACAAAATATTTATATTCATGGATGATATCAAGCTAAATTATCTATTTCTTCATCCTGTTAATCCTCTAATCCAGGATTTAAGGATGTACAGGATTGTAGTTTGTAGATTTTCTGTGAATATTTAATAATTATAAATTATGATTTAGATAAAAATATATCTTCTATTATTCACAAAAACCTATATTTCATCAAAAAATATCCGGTAAATGTTTGCTCTTTGAACTCCTTAAGAGAACGCGATTGGGAAGCTTTAACTTCACTATTTGATAGAGACGATAGCGATGAAATTGAAGACGAGATTAAGAGGATGTTTGAAAAGTGGTATTCCGTAATTTTCATCACATTGCTACCCCCCTTAGTCCCCCCTTGTAAAGGGGGGAAACAATAAAAATCCAGTTCCCTCCCCTTTACAAGGGGAGGGTTAGGGTGGGGTAAAAAATAGTTGATACATCAACCATAACTTTTCAAACACCCTCTAAAAGCAAATTGGTTTGGTTAGTACCCGAACCTTGTTGGGAGGATAATCCTTTTGAGTTCTTGCGTGAATTTTTATAAAAATTTACAACAGACAAGATACATATCTTAACTTTCTTCATCCTCCTTTAGTTCATATAATTTATAACTTCGTTGTAGTCTTGTGAATGAACTACTCTAAGTGCAGATGATGCGACCGAGGGGGAGATGGTAAGATTTGATTTTAGTCGGTTGTGTGTGCTTATTGTCTTAATTTGTGGTTTATTGGCTGGTTGTAGTGGAAATTATCGCGGAAATTACATTCTCCGAGTAGCTACTGAACCTGCATTTCCGCCTTTTGAGTTTCAAGGTAAAGGTGGAGAGTTAGCAGGGTTTTCAATTGATTTAATGAGAGCAATAGCGACTGCTGCTAATTTTCGGGTAGAATTTCAGAGTTTACCTTTTGATGGCATTATTCCCGCGCTACAAGCTAAAACCATAGACGGGGCGATTAGTTCGATTACTATTACCCCAGAGAGGGCGAAGACAGTGGCTTTTTCTCGTCCCTATTTTAAAGCAGGTTTGGCCATAGCTATTCGTGCAGATAATCAAAATATTACAGGTTTTGACAGTCTCCAAAATAAAAAAATTGCTGTTCAAATTGGCACAACTGGCGCAGAAAAAGCTAAAAGTGTGACTGGGGGGGAAGTTCGCAGTTTTGACTCTGCACCATTAGCCCTCCAAGAATTACAAAATGGCAATGTAGATGCAGTTATTAATGATGCACCTGTAACTTTATATGCTATTAATACAGGTAATTTGCAAGGAATCAAAGTTATAGAACAATTACTAACTGAGGAATTTTATGGAATTGCAACTGCTAAAAACTCTCCTTATTTATCTTTGATTAATCACGGTTTAACGAAGATTTTAAAAAACGGCAACTATCAACAGATTTACCAAAAATGGTTTAAATCTACACCGCCAATATTGCCAGAAATATTACCATTTATCAATAAAAACACAGCCAAATTAAACTCTTTTAGTGTATTTTGGCAATCTTTACCAACTTTATTAAGTGGTGTCTTGGTAACATTGCAATTAGCATTTATATCAGGTTTCTGCGGTTTAACTAGCGGTTCTCTAATTGGGATAATTCGGCTTTCTCATATTAAACCTTTGCGTTTTTTAGCCAGGGCTTATATAGATTTTTTCCGAGGAACGCCGTTATTAGTACAGATATTTATGATTTACTTTGGCTTACCAGCAATTTCTCAAGAGATGGGTTTTACTTTGACTTTAAATCGTCTTGCGGCTGGAGTAATTGCGTTAAGTTTAAATAGTGCAGCTTATATTGCGGAAATTGTGCGTGGAGGAATTCAATCTATTGAAATTGGACAATCAGAAGCAGCCAAATCACTCGGTTTAAATTCTGTGCAAACTATGACTTATGTGATTTTTCCTCAAGCATTACGCCGCATGATACCACCTTTAGGTAATGAGTTTATTAGTTTATTGAAAGATACTAGTTTAGTTGCTGTAATTGGGTTTGAGGAATTATTTAGAAAAGGACAATTAATTGTTTCGGAAAATTATCGCGCTTTTGAAGTTTATGCGGCTGTGGCTGTAATTTATTTGTGTTTAACTTTGATTTGTTCCCAACTTTTTAGCAGGTTGGAAATTTGGATGAATCCAATGAGTAAGTAGGCTATCACCCACACTCCTGATTTTTATTCAATCCCCTTATAAACAACAACTAATAGCTAATTCTGCATTCTTCACCAAGGTCTCCTTATCAAGAGTCGAAACCGGATATTGAGGAGTTATCCGCAATAACTTTTCCACCCTCTCCCGTGCAGTTTCCACAACTCCTACATCTAAACTACCATTATTCAAACTATCAGAAAAATCTGCCGCTATTTTATATGTTCTTTCCAAAGAAGAAGAATTGATATTTCGAGAAACTATAAATAAATCACAACCAGCATGAAAAGCCCGTGCAACAGTTCCCGACTGCATAAACATTTCCGAGACAGCTTTCATATCTAAATCATCGGAAACTATCACACCTTCAAAACCTAACTCTTTCCGCAAAATATCATTTAAAATGATTTTAGATAAGGTTGCTGGCACTTCTGGATCAATTTGCGGAAACAAAATATGCGCCGTCATAATTAACGGAATTTTGTCCTGAATTAATGTTTGAAAAGGAATCAATTCCCGGTTTCGCAAATCTTCCCGACTCAAATTTAATATTGGTAACTCCAAATGGGAATCTGTGCTAGTGTCTCCATGGCCAGGAAAGTGTTTAGCAGAACCTAAAATGCCCTCTTCCCGCAATCCTCGGTAATATTCCCGCGCACCTTCACTAGCGGTTTGCGGTGTATTTCCAAATGCACGACTTCCAATAATTGGGTTTTGGGGATTAGAGAAAATATCTGCAACCGGAGACCAAGAAACATTAATTCCCAAAGATTTTAATTCTAAAGCTGTGGCTTTTGCAACTTCATAAGCATGAGATTGCAATAAATAAGCGTAAGGAAAGCGAGTAATTGGTAAAGGTGTCCGCACAACTCGCCCACCTTCATGATCTAAAGTAGTAAAAATGGAGTCGCGTTCAGAATATTGGCGAACTTCGTCAATGAGGGTTTTAAACTTTTCTAACCAGACTGGATATGGTACACCGTCAAGAAAGTTTTTAGCAAAAAAGATAACACCAATCGGTTTTAATTCATTTAACGCCCGTTTATCATCATCGTTTAAACTTGTCCCAGAAATACCCAGAATTAGGTGATTACCAAAGCTTTGTGATAATTGAGATATTGACATAATTTGGTGATTTAAGTAAAGGATAAAGTATTTTCTGGTGTTGCTAAATTCAGGTATGAAATTCTCTTGATTGAACTTATAGCTTACGCTACACAATTAAAACTCTTACCTTTGCGTCTTTGCTCCTTTGCCTCTTTGCGTGAAACAGAATTCATACTGCCATTATGCAACGCATTTTCTCTACTTTATCCTTCCAGGTTACTAAAAGTTAAAAACTAATAACTCACTTTTAGCATTAGCCATATTTTCAGTTTTTGGTGGAGATGGTTTCAAAGTCATTTGTGGCGCATTTTGTTGTAAAACCACAGCCTGATAAGCTACGACTCCAGTATGTTCACTATCGAGACAACGAGCCGCAGTTCGAGACAAATCTAGGCTTCTTGGTGCAATATACGGACCGCGATCATTTACACGCACAATCACGGATTTATTGTTTTGTAAATTTGTTACTTTTAAGAAGGTATTAAAAGGTAGGCTACGATGGGCAACAGTGAAATCATCTTGATTATATATCTCACCATTTGCGGTTAAGCGACCATGAAAATAGCCACCATACCAAGAAGCTATACCAGAAAGTTTTGTATTTGAGGACTGTAATCCATACATTTCCATTTGCCCTTGTATCAGTGTTAGCGGTTTAGTATGGAGGGCTATTCGTAAATTATTCGTCCATTCTATTGCTAAAATATCACCGCTGCGACCAAGTTCATCAGAGATTTTTCGATCTATTGCAAATAGTAATCTATTACCTATCATCAGAGAAGGAGTTTTATCAACTAAACCTGGTTGTAATTGCGTAGGTTGTTTAGTACGTGATATTACTAATTGCTGTAAGCGGTTTTGTAAAGCATTAGCTGTAATTTGATCAGGTAGTCGGGCAACAAAGCTGTTATTAACCCAGACTTCATAACTGGATGAATTCCGCTTGACAATCAATACTGGTGAGTAATCATAACTTCCATTTGGCTCAATTGGATTGTTGATGATATTAAAGAAGCTTTCGAGCGATCGCACAACAGTAGCTGGTGACAAATCTAGTTTAGGAACACTAACTTGAGTAAATATTATCTGTCGAAAGTTAGTAAAATTTTGCCAGTGAGGTTGTGCAGGTATATTTTCTGGCACAGAGGCACAAAATTTTGTTTCTTTTGCCTTCAAGGTTGTTGAAGGTAGAGTCATAGACCTATCTCGATATGATGATAATCGTCTATTTATCCAATCCAATGTCAAAGAGGTTTTTGATATTAAGGTTTTTTGCCAAGCAGTTTTATATTCTTGAGAAATGGTCAGAAATTGAGCCTGGGGCTTGACTAAGTTGGCTGGAAGTTGGATTGGAGAAAATGCAGCTATTAAACCCAGCGGTAAATTTGCTGTCAACACCAAAGTACCACCTGTGAAGGATGTCGCCCATATTATTCCCGTTGATATCATAGTTTATTTATTCTCCAGATAGATGCACAATTCCTAGAGAAATAATCCCCAGGTTGAATAAAAAGAGAGTTTTTTTAATTACATAATTTCTATGTGATTTCAGACTTAATTATGATTAAACCCTCTGGGATCATCATATACCGTAATAGAGATTGAAATAAATAAAAGTTTTAAATCTAGTTTTCAGGTATTACTAATATTTCCATTACTTTTGCTTATGAATAGCGATTTATCCTGCCATTTACTTTACTAAGTCACATAGGCATCTTGCATATTAATACTTAATAAAAAAATCAGGTTTTGTATTTGTGACAAGCAGTTACCCAAAAATATACACGGATTGATGATGAGTCATAAACTACACTAAATATTTTTGACTTCAAAAAAATTTGTGTTAATCCCTGGACTGATGATTAGGGTAAATTAGATAGTTGGCGGAAAATTTTGGGAATTTTTTGGGAAGCAATCAAACTAGAATCGCCAAATGTAACGGATTGCAACGTATAATTAGAACGGCAAAACAGTTAAGAAATATTAAATAATAGTAGGTTTAAATGCGCGTAGCAATCGCGGGAGCGGGTCTAGCAGGACTTTCCTGTGCAAAATATCTCACGGATCTAGGTCACACACCCATCGTTTTGGAACGCCGAGACGTAGTAGGGGGGAAAGTGGCAGCGTGGAAGGATGCTGATGGGGACTGGTACGAAACAGGACTGCATATTTTCTTTGGGGCTTATCCCAATATGTTGCAGTTATTCAAAGAATTGGATATTGAAGATCGGTTGCAGTGGAAAGAACACACAATGATCTTCAATCAGCCCGAAGCACCGGGGACTTACAGCCGCTTTGATTTCCCCGATTTACCAGCACCTATCAATGGGATGGTAGCAATTCTCAGAAACAACGATATGCTGACCTGGCCGGAGAAAATCAGTTTTGGCATCGGATTACTACCTGCCATTCTCCAAGGGCAAAAGTATGTCGAAGAAATGGACAAATATTCTTTCCGGGAGTGGCTGCAAAAACAAAACGTCCCCCCCAGGGTAGAAAAAGAAGTATTCATTGCGATGTCCAAAGCCTTAAACTTCATTGACCCCGATGAAATTTCTGCTACTGTCCTTTTAACGGCTTTGAATCGCTTTCTCCAAGAGAAAAACGGCTCAAAAATGGCCTTCCTTGATGGTTCACCCACAGAAAGATTGTGTCAGCCCATTATTGACCACATTACTGAACGGGGTGGTGAAGTCCGTCTGAATGCGCCCTTGAAAGAGATTTTACTCAATGAGGATGGAACTGTGAAAGGCTTCCTCCTCCGCGGTTTAAATGGGGCAGAAGATGAAATATTTACAGCGGATACTTATGTCTCTGCCCTTCCAGTTGACCCCTTAAAGCCGATTTTGCCCATTTCTTGGAAAGAAATGCCATTTTTCCAAAAATTAGAGGGTTTAGAAGGGGTCCCAGTGATTAATGTCCATATCTGGTTCGACCGCAAATTAACAGATATTGATCATCTGCTATTTTCGCGTTCTCCTCTCCTCAGCGTTTATGCTGATATGAGTAATACTTGCCGTGAATACGCCAATCCTCACCGTTCCATGCTGGAATTAGTTCTAGCACCGGCAAAAGATTGGATATCTAAATCCGATGAGGACATTGTTGCTGCAACTATTACTGAGTTAGAAAAACTCTTTCCCCAACACTTTGGGGGGGATAATCCTACCAAAATGCTGAAATATCATGTGGTAAAAACACCACGTTCAGTTTACAAGGCTACCCCAGGTCGTCAACAGTACCGTCCTTCCCAGGAAACCCCCATTACTAATTTCTATCTGACTGGGGATTACACCATGCAGCGCTATCTAGCCAGCATGGAAGGGGCTGTACTTTCTGGTAAACTGACAGCGCAGGCGATATTCCAAGCACAGACGGTAGCAAATCCCTCTAACCTGCAAACGCCAACACGACCGCCCGCCAAGAATGCTGCAACTGCCTGATTCCCCCCCGCGCATGAAAACGCTGGTCTCTATAGATGAGTCATACAACCTTTGTCGGGAACTCACAGCTAAGTACGCCAAGACTTTTTACTTGGGGACAATGTTGATGAGTCCGGCCAAGCGTCAATCTGTTTGGGCAATTTATGCCTGGTGTCGCCGCACAGATGAATTAGTGGATGGCCCTGCATCTGCTATTACCACGCCAGAAACCCTAGAACTATGGGAAAAGCAACTGGAATCCATTTTTGCGGGATGCCCATTGGATAATTATGATGTAGCGTTAGTAGATACTCTCCAACGCTTTCCGCTAGACATTCAACCCTTTCGGGATATGATCGCCGGTCAGCGGATGGATTTGTATCGCAGTCGCTATGCAACCTTTGAGGATTTATACCTCTACTGCTACCGAGTAGCGGGGACTGTAGGTTTGATGTCAACAACGATTATGGGTATAGATAATAATATCTATACCGCCCCTTGGCATCAAGGCCAACAGCCTTATCTTCCTATAGAAGAAGCGATCGCTTTGGGAATTGCCAATCAACTCACGAATATTCTCCGTGATGTTGGTGAAGATGCCCGTCGAGGCAGAATCTATATTCCCCTAGAAGATTTGGCCAAATTTAATTACACCGAGGAAGAATGTATTCGCGGCGTAGTGGATGACCGTTGGCGTTCACTCATGCGGTTTCAAATTGATCGCGCCCGTCAATTCTATATTCAAGCAGATAAAGGTATTAGTTATCTTTCTGCTGATGCTCGGTGGCCTGTTTGGGCTGCATCCATGCTCTATGAGCAGATTTTAGAGGTGATTGAGCGCAATAATTATGATGTGTTCAGTCAGCGAGCTTATGTTCCCCAATGGAAAAAGTTACGTACTTTGCCAGCAGCTTGGATGCGATCTCAAGTTTTATAACTTGGTCATTGGTCATTGGTCATTGGTCATTGGTCATTGGTCAATGGTCAATGGTCAATGGTCAATGGTCAATGAATCTATTTACAAAATAACTATTGACAAGCTCAAAAACTTCTGCTACGATTATTACTCATGACCTGGAGAGGTGGCTGAGTGGTCGAAAGCGGCAGATTGCTAATCTGTTAAGGGATTATATCCCTTCGGGGGTTCGAATCCCCCCCTCTCCATTTTTACAAAAGCTACATACCGGATTTCTTAAAGAAGTCCGGTATCTGAGTATAAACTAGATCCAAGTTGAAAACTATAGTTTTGAAAGAGCTTGATGTTAACCTACATCCTCTATCTGCTTATGGTGATAATTTTATCAACTCTGTACCACTATGTTAACATCTGCAATTGATACTAACGATATAAATACTATTCAAGCGGTAAGGGAAGGGTCCGTGGTCAGAGATCGCTCTGATTGGGGGCGTATTCGGATTTCTGATGATGATCGTCTCCGCTTTTTACATAATCAAAGCACTAATGATTTTCAATCTCGCAAACCTGGTCAGGGCTGTGATACTGTCATGGTGACATCTACCGCTCGGACGATAGATTTAGTGACTGCTTATGTATTAGATGATGCTGTTTTATTGTTAGTTTCCCCTCACCGTCGTCAGGAACTTATGGCATGGTTAGATCGCTATATCTTCTTTGCAGATAAGGTTAAATTAACTGATGTGACCGAGGAAACAGCGACATTAAGCCTGATTGGACCTCAAAGCCATGCTATCGTCGAAAAATTAGGAGCTGGTGATTTAATTGGTCAACCAGATGGTAATCATATTTTAGTTGATCGGGTGATAGTTGCAGTGGGTAGTGGCTTGGCTGCACCTGGATATACATTGATTTTACCGATTGCCGAAAAACAAATATGGTGGGAGAAAATACTAGGATTGGGGGCTGTGGAATTGAGCGATCGCGCTTGGGAAATGTTACGAATATTACAAGGTCGTCCCGCGACCGATTCAGAACTCACGGATGATTATAACCCCTTAGAAGTGGGTTTATGGCAGACAGTTTCCTTTAGCAAAGGTTGTTATATCGGTCAGGAAACCATTGCCAGACTTAATACATACAAAGGTGTAAAGCAATACCTTTGGGGAATTCGTCTTAGTGCTACGGCTGAACCAGGAACAGTCATCACCATTGGGGAAGAAAAAGTAGGTAAACTCACCAGCTATACAACCACTCCTGATGGTCATTTTGGACTAGGTTACATCAGGAGTAAAGCTGGTGGAGTTGGCTTAAAAGTACAAGTTGGAGAAACAGAAGGGGAAATAATTGCTATTCCCTTTGTTTCCCACGAATATCCATTAAGTAATGTCTAATTGTCCATTACCCATTTCCTCTACCTGGGCACAATTCATCTAGCCAAGACGGAAAAATATTGCTATAAGTAGATGAAATCCCGGTAATATTTGGGCTGGGAATTCCCGTAGTTATCAATCGTTTATCTATTTGTTCCCTGGCCAATCCGACAGGTAGCTTAACTGAAGAATGATGATGAATCGGTGTAGCCACTGCAATCACAGAAATGCCTGTAGTCATTTTCAATAACACCTGTTTGCGTTCTTTGGGTACAGGTGAATCTGTCAAGGCTATATGAGCAGGAGAGGTACTCACAATCTCATTTTTTACGGTAGAATGCTGGGATTTTAATAAGTTTAATTCCTGTTCAGGATTGAAGTGCAAACACAAAGCTGCAATGATCCTATCAGGATCATTGTTTAAATCCAAAATGAAGGGGAGGATTTTTTTTAACTCTGGTTCTAAAGTGGATAAAGTTGCTAAAATGTAACCAGAAGAAGGTCTGCGGATGCCAGCATAATCTTTCCAGATTCGCATTTTAACTAGCCAAGAACGATTTTGTTCGTAATAAATTAGCCACTTCATTTTTAATGCTTGACGTAGATGCTGAATATCCATTCATTCCCTCACTTCTTACTGTACTAAATTACAGCATTTATATATTTTCAGTGATCTTTATCCCTGGGGATGAAACCGATAATAAAGCATTTTCTTAACTATTTTACCAGCTAATAAATGTTGTTCCACTAATCTGGGTATTTCTTGAGGTAAAACCCGACAATACCAAACCATTTCGGGTAAAACTAGCACCATTGGACCATTACCACATTGACCTAAACAGCCACTAGCTGCAATTGTCACATTAGGAGCAGGTAAAGCTTGTAAAGCTGCTAATACTTCTTCTGCACCTTGTTTTCTACAAGTACGATGTTGACATACTTTTACAGAAATAGGCAGGGGTTGTTCCTGAGTTGGGACGTTTGACATTTGTTTACAGTTAATTCACTGAAAATATCCAAATATTTACTGTTTTTACTTGCTAGTAACTTTTTTATCAAGACGTTCAGCCAGCCATAATTTAATAATAGAATCAGAAGTAACACCCAAGCACTGGGCTTCATCTAAATCGCCACTATGATACTATATTTGGTATATGTGGCGATCGCTAAGAAATCCTAATTGATCACTAATCCTTTACTGGCTAACCATTCACTATTAAATATTCGTGATTGATAGCGAGAACCACTGTCACACAAAATAGTTACAATAGTATGTCCTGGACCCAACTGTTTAGCTAAAGCCACAGCCGCACCGACATTAATTCCCGTTGAACCACCCATTAATAAACCATCTTTTCTTAATAGTTGATAAACAACACGCAAGGCTTCAGAATCATCAATTTGGATAGTATCATCAATAGGTGCGCCTTCCATATTGGCGGTAATGCGACTATTACCAATACCTTCAGTAATTGAATTACCTGCTATTTTGATTTCACCAGTTTTGATATAGCTATATAGTCCACTACCTAAAGGGTCAGCAACAACACATTTAACGCCCGGATTTTGTTCTTTTAGGTACATTGCCACACCAGCATAAGTACCACCAGTACCAGTTGATGCCACCCAGCCGTCAATTCTACCATTTGTCTGTTGCCAAATCTCTCTACCTGTGGTCTCATAATGGGCAGTACGATTGGCTAAATTATCAAACTGATTAGCCCAAATGGCGTTTTCCATTTCTGCCGCAATTCTACCAGATAGTTTAACGTAATTATTCGGATCTTTGTAAGGGACCGCAGGAATAGGACGAACTTCAGCCCCCAAGGTAGTTAAAGCATCTATTTTTTCTTGGGATTGGGTATTGGGAATAATAATCAAGCATTTATAACCTTTGGCGTTGCAAATATGTGCCAGTCCAATTCCCGTATTTCCCGCTGTTCCTTCGACTACTGTACCACCGGGTTTGAGAAGTCCTTTTTTTTCTGCATCTTCGATAATATACAGCGCAGCCCGATCTTTGACAGAACCACCAGGGTTCAGATATTCGGCTTTGGCTAAGATATCACAACCTGTTTCTTCGCTAAAACTGTTTAAACGAATTAATGGGGTGTTACCAATTGTACCAACAAATCCATTTTTGATATCCATTTTGCATCTACCTGAGTTTTTCCCAATCAAATTTTGACATTTTTATGTAATTTTGTTTCGCGCAAAGACGCTAAGGAGCAAAGACGCTAAGGAAGAAATACATTAAAGTTGCTATAATCTCAATTCTAATGGGATCTTCTTCCCGAAAATTTCTGAAAAGCAAGTACAAAAGATTGAATTTAAACTCAATCTAGCAATGTTAATATTGCTTTGGTTGTTTCTGTGCGTAAGTTATCATACAATATACTAAATGATTTCATAAACAAGGTGGATATTAATGAAATCTCCCCATGAACACAATCAAGACATTCAACGTCAGCTAGAAAAGCGACTCCGAGAAATGGATGATCAAATCAATGCTATTGATCAACCTGTTTATAAAACTCAGAAACATCAACCAGAACAATCTCAAAAACCTTGGCTAAGAAAAATCATTCTTGGTGGAAAATTTTTTGGTTTGGCTGTTGCAACTATAGTTGCAGTTCGAGTAGCCTCAGTTTTAGCCGGAATTATTATTTTTGGGGCTTTGGCTTTTCTTTTTTACAAACTTTTCTTAGAATCGCAAATTAAAAAAAAACTCTAAATAAAGTATAATCATCATGAATTATCAAGTGGGAACTGAGCAATTTATAAATGATTTAGAACGGGTTTCTCAGGTTCGTTTAGAAATTGCTATTTGTTTAGCTTATTACAATCAATAAGATCCCCGACTTCTTGGAGAAGTCGGGGATCTAAATCTGACATTATCCGATTCTATTTCTGATTCTTTCTGGACTACCTGTAGGAATTGCAGCAATTAATTTTTGTGTATATTCTTCTTTTGGTTCTAAGTAAATACTGTCAGATGTCCCTGATTCCACTATTTTCCCTTGATTCATCACTAAAATGCGATCGCTCAAAAATTTGACTACACTTAAATCATGGGAAATAAAAATGTAAGTTAGTTTCAACTTCTCTTGTAATTCTTTCAATAAATTTAAAACTTGCGCTTGCACAGATACGTCTAAAGCTGAAACTGATTCATCACAAATAATAAACTTAGGATTTAAAGCCAAAGCGCGAGCAATACAAACCCGTTGACGCTGACCACCGGAAAACTGATGAGGATATTTTTTCATATCATCTGCACTTAAACTCACCCGTTCCAACAGTTCCACTACCCTAGCTTGTCGCTGTTGTTTCGACTTACCGACACCATGAATTAACAGCGGTTCTACAATCGCTTCCCCAATCTTAATCCGGGGGTTGAGGGAACTAAAAGGATTTTGGAAAATAATTTGCATTTCCCGTCGTAAGTGCTGCAAAGTTTTCCCAGTCAAGTGAGTAATATCCTGTCCATTAAATAATATTTTACCGCTCATCGGTTCGATTAATCGCAGCAATGTTCTACCTAAAGTAGTTTTACCGCAACCAGATTCTCCCACCAATCCCAAGGTTTCTCCCGGAAAAACATCAAAGGAAACCCCATTTACAGCCTTATGGTAACGTTTTGTGCTGCCAAATACTCCCCGGACTGGAAAACCGACTTCCAAGTTACTAACGGTCAACAGAGGTGACTGTGAACTAATCTTTGCTAATCTTGTGTTAGTCTCGTCCCTAGTAGTTTCTGCTGGTTGTGCAGGTTCTTTACTCTGAATTGTCACTTTTCCAAATTCATCTTCTGTCACACTCATGTAGTCAGAAACAGTCAGCAGTTTGTGGGGACGACGGTTCAAGCTAGGACGACAAGCTACAAGTCCTTTCGTATAAGGATGATGGGGATTGTTAAAAATTTGTGCTGCTGCACCATATTCGACAATTTTACCTTTATACATCACTGCTACTTGGTCAGTAATTTCCGCAATTAACCCCAAATCATGGCTAATAAAAATCATTGCCATATTGCGACTTTGTTGCAGTTCATATAACAATGCTAGAATTGTCGCTTGCACAGTCACATCTAAAGCTGTAGTCGGTTCATCAGCAATTAATACAGATGGATTGCAAGAGATAGCCATGGCAATCATAACTCGTTGCAATTGTCCTCCAGATAGCTCATGGGGATATCTTTCCAACATGGCTTCTTTGTGTTCTTTCACCAACTGTGCTAATTTAAAGCTACCTGATGCAGATAAATTATGATCAAGATACTGTTCTTCAATTTGTTCATCACTAGCTAAAAGTTTAACTTCTTGTAAACCCGCGATCGCAATTCTTTTCGCTTCAATTGCATTTACATTCTGATGTCGCATAATAGCTTCTTGCAACTGAAACCCGATAGTATAAACCGGATTTAAAGAACTCATTGGTTCTTGAAAAATCATCGCAATATCACCACCTCGATAAAGCTGCATTTCTTGAGGTGATAATGCTAATAAATCCAGCGGTTGTCCACTTGTCCGAGAAAAGAAAATTTCCCCTCCACTCACTTTTCCTGGATATTGCAACAAACCCATGATTGCTAAAGCCGTAACCGACTTTCCACTTCCCGACTCTCCCACTATTCCTAAAGTCTCACCCTGATGTAGCTGAAAACTAATATCATCAATAGCTTTTACTTTACTGCTGTCACTGACAAATTCAACTTGTAGATTGCGAACCCCTAAAACTGTTTCTTTCATATTACCAATTACCAATTACCAATTACCAATTACCAATTACCAAATTACAACTTAGGTAAGACATTTGGCAATAAATGTCCTGGAAGCTTAGATAAAGCTAAATTTTGTCCTTGAATTCCTAACTCATTGTGAAAAGCCCGAATTGTGCTAATAATATAGCTGATTGTTGTTTGATAATTTTCTGTTTGTCTATCAAATCCACTTAACGCTTGTAAATGATTTTCTAAAGCGGCTTCTAACTGTTGAGAAAGCATTTTTTTATCACCATTAAAAGACAAATTTATCACTAAATAATAATGAGCTAATCCTAAATTATTGTGTGTCATCCATAAATCAAAACTTAAAGGTAGACTACTAAGTAAGTGAGCCGTATTCACAGCTTCTTCATAAGCATTAATACATAATTTTACGAATTTTTGTTGATCTTCTTTTGTTGTTTGTGGCTGATTTGCTAGATGCCAGTAAGCGATACCCAGATTATTTTGAGTAGCAGCATAGGATTGAGGAACATCCACAGATGTTCGATATTTTAGGGCTTCATTATAAACCTGAATTGCTAACTGGAGATTTTCTATTGGTTGTTCATATTGGGAAAGATTCCAATAAGCCGTACCCATATTATTTTGAATCATCGCATATTTTAGGGGATCATTTGTCTGTTGATAGTGAACGACTGCTAACTTATAAGCAGAAATCGCTTTGGTGAGATTTTCTACAGGTTGATCGTACTGCCCTAGATGCCAATAAGCTGTACCTAAATTGTTCTGACAAGCAGCATATTTTAAAGGTTCTATTTCTTCTTGTCGGTAACGAATGGCTTCATCATAAGCAATAACTGCGAACTGCCAATTTTCTACAGGTTCAGCAAATTTCGCTAAGTCACCATAGGCAGTACCCAGGTTATTTTGAATCCGCGTATAAGTTTCTGGCTGAGTATCACCTGTAATTATCTTGAGTGCTAATTTATAAAAGTCTACCCCTTGTTGAATATAAATTTTTGCTTCTTCAGAATTATCAGGGATGCGGTGCAACATCCAGTAAAGTGTCCCCAAATCATTCAAAATATCTGGAAGTTGTGGAGAACTTTCATCATAATTAACTGCTTCCTGATAAGCTAGAATTGCTATCATCAAATTTTCCACAGTTGCTTGTCCTTGCTCAATCTGCAACCGATAGAAATTACCAAGATTCTGATAAGCTATCCCTAACTCTTCTCCCTTAGCTGTTTGAATATGTAACTGTTCAATTTCCCAGAGTATTTGTTGAATTTGATCACTATCATCAGCATTTATTGTTGCCTTAATTAATCCTTGCAACTCCTGGTTAATATGAGATAAGGAAGGAAAATGCTGATGAGTTGTTATTTGAGGAGATTGAACCGGAAATTCATCTGGTATTTGTGTTAAATCTGTGGTTGAAGTTAAAGACAAATCAAACTTATTTGTTTGTTTGATGTCTTGAGAAACTTCCTCTTCATTAACAACTAAATGCTCTAAATTTTCTTGACCTAAATTATAGGAATCTGCAAATTTTTCTGGATAACCTCTATTATCTATAGTTGGTGTCGGTTCTCCTGCAAATACAAATACGCCGGTTCGACAATGCCAAAATTTTGCTGCTGATTGCTGAATCGCAGACAACCAAGGACGAGAAACCCAAAATAAAAGACTAGATTCTACAAAGTGACTAAATTCCTGACTTGATAAATGCTGTTCACCTAACCGGAGATAATTCAAAAATAAACGTTGTACTGCTACTGGTTCTTTAGTCAGCATTTCTACCCCGACAATCTGAAATCCCGGCATTGGTAAGGGACGGCCAGGATTATCTGTTGATCCTCCCACCATCGGGGGTGGATAATTAGCTAACCATTCATTGATTTGCGCTATAGGATTAGGATCACTTAAATTTAAACGCAGAGTGACTAATCGCGGATAAGCTGGCGTGCTAAAATCTCCCACATTAGCTCGCTGATATATGACCTTACCCACTGGATAAGCTAAAGTGGAGTGTAACCGCGCTGCTATCCGATTTCTTAAATGTAAATTATCACATATAGCAAATAGGATTTGTCTACGTAAACCCAGACTCAGAGCAAGTTTTAGGCGTTGATATACTTGCCGATTCAAACTAATGTTTTCTGTATGTACAGTTTCATTCACGCTTGTATTTAGTTGAGTTTTAGCCCTATTTTCTGTATACATCCTGACTGAATAAATTAAATATTAATGTCACATCTCATAATTTGGATTTTCACGGAGATGCTCTCTTTTTCAGGATGAATCAAGTTTTATGGGCTAGAATATCAAAAAAAAAAGACTATGATTATACTTGTATTTTGCCATTCTAGCAAAAAATCAGGCTCTTGATCAAAATAAGAACCTGAAATCAGGAAAAGCTATTAAAGGGCAGTTTTCCAATTAGCTAACATTAGAGACAGTGAAAGCGACAAAAATTACCCCTCCAATTAAAAGCACCGCTGCAATTCCTAAGATAATATAAGTACGCTTTTGGGAGTTTGTTGGTGGTTCAGCTTGATAAAGCTTGGGTTCTTTAGCAAAGTTATTGAGAAGACCACCCTCTTCGTTTGTGTAAGGCATGAAGTGATTCCTTATTATCTTTCTTTACTTAATGTTAAATAAATTTTACAGCACTCTCATAAAAATAAAAAAATAATTACATGAATCTAAAGAAGTCAGGAGTCAGGAGTAAAACTGGCTTGCTGTCTGGCTTTGAATTTAGATCCTGTACCTCATTAATCTGCAATCTGCGGTATCTTGACAAAATAGACAATTCATCTGTTACTTTGTGCTATTCTATTTCACCTGACCCGGATTTCTCACCAAAATCCTCAAACCCTTATAAAATCTGGATTCTGGGTTTTCACACTGCATCAAAAATCAACCCCATGAAAAATGCCCGAAACCGTCTCTCTATAAAGATTATATAGATTGCGATAGCGAAGCGCTCCGTAGGAATCGCATTGTTTGTGAGAAATGCGGGCTGACTGCTAATTCAGGAAGAGAATTCATTCCTAATTAAGCGCGAAGTTCAGTTACATGACTATTTGCCATCAAATTTTTGTTACACTGTTCATAGTGATTTATATTTTTGAATCTCAATCAAAACATCATAATTATGCAAAGAATCTCTATAGAAAATTTTGGACCCGTTAAAAAATTTGAGGCTGATGTTACAGATGTTATGCTGTTAATTGGACCCCAAGCAAGCGGTAAAAGTACAATTAGTAAATCTATTTTTATATTCAAATCTATTAAAGATGAAATACTTGATTATATATATGCTAACGATCTGACTTCTCCTAAACCTCTCTTAGATTTATTAAGTCATCTGGTAGTTAATTTTTTAGATAATTTCAATCTTTCATTGGATTGTGAATTATTTAGAGTCGCATATCAATATTCACCAACAAAACAAATAGCCATTTACAAAAATCAATCTAAATCTTTTGTTATTCCAAAAATAAAATTAAGTAACATTCTAGAAAACGAATTAAGTTTGCTAATTACAGAAATTTTAAATTACAAAATAATTTCCAAAGAACAACAGCATAAATTTAAATCATTAGAAGAATTACGAGAATTAGAATCAGACAGAAGATTGCAGTTTAAAAATTTTAAATCGCGCATTGATAATATATTTGAGGAAACACACTCTCCTGTATTTATTCCTGCTGGTAGAAGTTTGATGTCTACATTAACAAATCAACTACAAGATATCAACAATCCAAACATTTTAGACTACTTTACACAATCTTTTGTAAAGCGAATTAATTTATTGAAAACTTACTTTACAGATGATTTAAATACTCTTATTCAAAATAGAAATATTGCTGTTGATTTAGGTTCTAACTTACTAGATTTATTAAAAAAAATCCTCAAAGGTGAATATAGATTTAATGCTGATATTGATAAAGAAAGAATTTATTTTAAAAATAACCAATATGTGAAACTACAATATGCTTCTTCAGGACAACAAGAATCTGTCTGGATTTTATTGCTGATATTTCGATATATTTTAGATGAAACGAGTGTATTTATGGTGTTTGAAGAACCAGAAGCACATCTTTATCCTGAAACCCAAAGTGATATTGTAGAACTGATTGGTTTATTAGCAAATGTTTATAATAATCAAATAATTATAACTACTCATAGTCCTTATATTTTATCTGCTTTCAATAATCTTTTATATGCTTATCAAGTAGGTAAAAATAAAATAGGTGATGAAAGAGAAGCAGTAGAAAGTATTGTTAATAGTAAAAGTTGGATTGATCCAAATCGCATTTCAGCTTACTTTATTTCTGAAAATGGCTATGAATCAATTATTGATGAAGAATTAAAATTAATTCAAGCGGAAAAAATAGATAGCGCATCCAGTATAATTAACGACAAATTTAATGATTTATTTAATCTGGATGACTAACTATGTGTAACGATTTATTTAGAAAAAGTGAATGTCAGGAATTTTGTGATTCAAGAAAAACCATAGTTGTCAGAGATTCTGGGAATAAACAAGAGTATAGAGTCACCAATAATAACGGTAAAGAAATTTGTAAGATTAAGGTTGATGGGTGCTTAATTAAAGAATCTGAAAGATGTGATTACCTAATCTTGTCCTGTGAAGATAAATCAGCGTTTTTTGTAGAATTAAAGGGACATGATTTACAAAAAGCACTTAGCCAAATAGATTCATCTATAAATAAACTGATGACTGAAATAAAAGAATTCAAAATTTATGCACGTATTGTCTTAAATAGAAATCCCACACCTGATATTAATAGTTCTATAGAAATTAAGCTCAAGAAACGTCTTAAACAACAAAATGGCAAAGATTCTGGTGATCTGATCAAATATAAAAGTCAGGTTTTAGAAGAAAATCAGATCCCCGACTTCTTCAAGAAGTCGGGGATCTAAGTAAATACAAATTAGCCCGTAATAGTCCCCGTTAAAGGAGAACTAGCACTAGCGTAATCCTTCGTGGGCATTCTGCCGGCTAAATAAGCCATGCGACCGGCTACTGTGGCTAGATTCATTGCATAAGCCATTGCTGGGGCATTCTGAGCCAGGGCGATCGCACTATTAATCAATAACGCATCCGCCCCCAATTCCATCGCCTCAGCAGCCTCAGAGGGCGCACCAATGCCGGCATCTACCACTACGGGAATATGGGCATTTTCAATAATAATCTGAATATTGGCAGTTGTTTGCAGTCCTTGTCCCGAACCAATAGGGGCAGCCAAAGGCATAACCGTGGCACAACCCACCTCTTCTAGTCGCTTGGCTAACATGGGATCAGCATTAATATAAGGCAATACAGCAAAACCCTCCTTTACCAACTGTTCCGCAGCTTGCAAAGTGCCAATGGGATCAGGTAATAAATACTTGGCATCAGGTATCACTTCTAACTTGACAAAATTATTATCTTCCTGTCCCAATAACTTCGCCATTTCCCGTCCCAACCGTGCCACTCGCACCGCTTCTTCTGCGGTTTGACAGCCAGCGGTATTGGGTAACATCCAGATTTTACTCCAATCTAGTGCCTCTGCTAAACCTTCATGTCCTGGGGCGTTGGTTTGTACCCGTCGCACAGCTACCGTGACAATTTGACAACCACTAGCAGCGACACTTTGCTGCATTTCTCGGATATTGCGATATTTACCGGTTCCCGTCATTAACCGAGATTTGAAGCTTTTGCCGGCAATAATTAAGGGTGAATCGGGAACAATTAAATCTGATATTTCTGGGTTACGGTGTCCGTTAGTGGCAGGAGTCGCGTGAATTAACATTGGTGTAGTAGTAGATGACACAGTAGAAAAGCGAGAATAATGAAAATTAGCTAAAAGAGGATCTGCTTTTTGTTCACAAATCAAATCAGCAATTAATGTGGCTGTAATTGGTGCAAGTAAAATACCATTGCGGTGATGACCAGTAGCCAAGGTTAAGTTACTACAATAACTATGACCCAAAATAGGGAAGTCATCGGGAGTAGCGGGACGAAATCCCCACCAAAGTTCTTGTAGAGGATAATTCTCTAGTTGGGGATATAGTCGTATAGCTGATTGTAATAAACTTTGAATGCCCCCAGGGGTATTATGGGCAGTAAATCCTACATCTTCGCTAGTTGCACCAATAATGATAGAGCGATTGCGGCGGGGAACAATATAAATATTTTCACCAAACAACACCCTGGTTAAAGGTAATTCAGTCACAAAGTCCGGGACTCGCACACTCAACATTTGTCCTTTGCGGGGACGCACTGGTAAAGGTAATAATTGATTTGTCCAAGCACCAGCAGTTAAAAGATAATGATCAGCGCGAAGTAACCCAGTATTAGTTTGTACACCAATAACTTTTCCCTGTTGTTGAGAAATCGCTTCTACTGTAATTCCATCTTGGAAAACAACACCCAAAGAGGTAGCCGCAGTTCGCAGAACTTTCATTAAAGCCCTGTTATCAACTTGCCCATCTTCAGGATACCACCAGCCACCAACCACATCTGCACCCAAACCTGTTTGATATTGGTTAATCGTATTTTTATCTAACCAGTTAGCGTTTTTGTGTTCCCGGTTTTCAGGTTGTTGATACAATGGTGCGAGGATACCGCAAGGCCAATAACCTGTATTGTTTAAATCTTTTGTGGCGGTTAATTTTGTTAATTTTTCCGTCCAGTCTAAATATAAATTACGCGATCGCCGACATAAAGACAACATCGCCTCATTAGTAATATTTTCCGCATCAGGCGCTAACATTCCCGCTGCTGCATGGCTGGCTGCGGCAGTAAAATCACGGCAAATTACAGTTACATTTGCACCCCGTAATTTGAGTTCAACACCGCAAGCCAACCCGATAATACCACCACCAATAATTAAAACATCATTAGTCATTAGTCATTAGTCAATTAGTTATTAGTAAATAACTAATAACTCATAAATGACTCAGAGGGGGTGGAAATTGGTCATTGGTCATGAGTTTTTTAATTTTGACCTTTGACCTCTAACTAAATTTTTCCCTAGTTACCACAAAGCCCGAATTGGTGCTTTGTTTTGATTGGTATTACTACCAGAATTTGAATTACGTTCTGTAGTAGAAGTTTCATTGAGAGAACTGGAACTATCATTTGTAGAACTGGAACTTTTATTACTATCACTTGTTTCTTGTGTAGTATTAGCAGAATTGTTGGTAGTCTCTGTAGAAGCATTACTTTGAGCTACACGGGTATTCCGAGGGCTTTCACTGGCAGAATTAGAATTGTTTCCGCTGGAAGTTTCTGACTCATTACTACTAGTATTTTCCGAATCATTCCCATTCGCAGCACTATTAACATTAATATTAGCGGGAAGAACGCTAGATTCTTTGCGTCCTTGGGGAACATTAGCAGTTTGTTGTCCGCCCATAGGAAAATTAATTCCCAGTAACGTACCTAGCAAAATTGCTACGCCGCCAGCCATTAAAATCAAGGGTGTCCATCTACCCATCTTGTTTCTCTCCTTGTTAACCTTCTGGTATCTAAACTAATTGAGAACCTTGACCCCAAAACCCATAAAATTTAGTTACTTTGACATCACCTAAAACCTGAATTTGGCAAGTTAAACCCAGGCCGTTTGTAGGAGAATGGGGAGGAAGCGATTCCTAGATTGTGCTTCGCTATCGCTGTGTTTGCTTAGGCTAACTCACTGCGGACACCTCACTTTCTACTGTAACCGCATAAGTACCATAAGTGCCAATACCTCGACAGTTGATCATCTCTGTGTACCTTATCCCCAGCCTCTTCTTTACACTCAATTAATTTACTTGGCCTTACCAACTGAGGGATATTGAAATTACCGAAATAGCGTTTTGTTGTATATTGGCACATCGCCGCAAATTTGTCTCTCAGGTGTCAGTGTTGAACCAACGGTTCACCCAATTTTTATGACCACAACTCCCTCAAATCAACTTTGGATCTATGACACTACTCTCCGCGACGGAACTCAACGAGAAGGACTGTCAGTGTCTATAGAAGATAAGTTACGCATTGCTCACAAACTTGATGAATTGGGTATACCCTTTATTGAAGGTGGTTGGCCGGGAGCAAATCCCAAAGATGTCCAATTCTTCGAGCAACTTCAAGCAAATCCCCTCAAACAAGCAGAAGTTGTCCCTTTTTGTTCCACCCGTCGTCCTCACACCAAAGCAGTAGATGAACCCATGCTCCAAGCGATTTTGGCGGCAGATACGCGCTGGGTGACAATTTTTGGTAAATCTTGGGATTTGCACGTTACAGCCGGACTCAAGACCAGTCTGGCGGAAAATCTAGCCATGATTGGGGACACAATCGAGTATTTGCGTTCTCAAGGACGGCGAGTAATTTACGATGCTGAACATTGGTTTGATGGTTATAAGCAAAATCCTGATTATGCTTTACAGACGTTGACAGCAGCAGTCACAGCAGGTGCAGAATGGTTAGTTTTATGTGATACCAATGGTGGGACTTTACCTCATGAAGTTTCGCAAATTGTGTCAGTTGTCAGTGGTCAGTTGTCAGTTGTGAGTCAGCGCGGTCTTGGGGGTTTCCCCCATGAGCGACTGACGAACCCCGAAGGGGTTAGTTGTCAAGAAAAAATTCCCCAAATAGGAATACATACTCATAATGATTCAGAAATGGCGGTGGCGAATGCCTTAGTGGCAGTTATGGCTGGAGCTAGAATGGTACAAGGAACAATTAACGGTTATGGGGAACGTTGCGGTAATGCAAATCTGTGTTCTGTGATTCCCAATTTACAGCTAAAGCTGGGTTATAGTTGTATCGGTGAACACCAGCTAAATCAGCTTACAGAAGCTAGTCGGTTTGTCAGTGAAGTTGTTAATCTCGCACCTGACGAACACGCACCTTTTGTGGGACTTTCGGCTTTTGCTCATAAAGGGGGAATTCATGTCTCTGCGGTGGCACGGAATCCTTTAACCTATGAACATATTCAACCGGAATTGGTCGGAAATCACCGCCGGATTGTCATTTCTGAACAGTCTGGTTTAAGTAATGTCTTAGCTAAAGCTCGCAGTTGTGGGATTGAATTAGATAAGGATCATCCCCAAGCTAGACAAATTCTTCACCGCATGAAGGAATTGGAAAGTCAAGGCTATCAATTTGAAGCCGCAGAAGCTAGTTTTATTCTTTTGATGTATGAGGCTTTATCCTGTCGTCAGCAGTTTTTTGAAGTTCAAGGTTTTCAAGTCCATTGTGATTTGGTGGAAATGAAGGAATCTACTAATTCTTTAGCAACGGTGAAAGTTGCTGTTAATGGTAAAAATATTCTCGAAGCCGCAGAAGGTAATGGACCAGTAGCCGCTTTGGATGCCGCTTTGCGGAAGGCTTTAGTGAATTTTTATCCCCAAATTGCTGATTTTGAATTGACTGATTATAAGGTGAGAATTCTCAATGGAAATACGGGAACATCTGCTAAAACTCGCGCTTTGGTAGAATCAGGTAATGGTCAACAACGCTGGACTACTGTAGGAGTTTCTAGCAATATTTTGGAGGCTTCTTATCAAGCTGTGGTTGAAGGTTTGGAATATGGGTTATTGCTGCATTTCCAAGCTGAAAAGGCGTTGAAAGTTTAGAGGTTGATAAATTTTGGTAGAGATGTTTAATGTCTCTACCTGATTAATGTCTGATAGCGTAGCGTGGCGTAGCCATATCAGGATTTACAGGATTAAAGGATTTACAGGATTATCTATTGATAATTTATTCATTTTGATTACACACATTTTACATTTGAATTCTGAATATTCTGAGTTGTGAGATACCTAACTTATTTTCTACATCTTTTCATTTATCAATATCAATTATATCAGAAGTCGGTTATCTTTAAATGCAAACTAACATCCTGCAAATCCTTTAATCCTGTAAATCCTGATTCTGACAAATAATTACAAACTCATTTCTAACAACACTTTTAAAACTCCTTTAGTTTTGGCTTTCTCAAAAGCTGCTAAACCTTGAGAAAGTGGATAATGACTATCAATTAAAGATTGAACATCTATCTTTCCCGTCGCTAACAATTCCAATGCTGGAACAAAGGGACCACAACGAGAACCAATGAGAGTGATTTCATCTACCACTAAAGCAGAAGCATCTAAACTGAGATTTCCCGCATAGGTGCTTTTTAAGATTAATATACCACGAGGACGTAAAGCCCGACGAGCAATATTAAAACCTTCAGGATTTCCTGTACAATCAACAGAGATATCAAAGTATCTATCAGTGACGCTATCAGCGAAACCAGTTTTAATTCCTTTCGCTGCTAAATTTACTAATTTATCTTTATGTCTTCCAACTACTAATAATTCACAACCTGTTAAGGCTAAAGTTTGGGCTATTAATTGTCCCAGTTTACCATCTCCAACTACTAATACTCGGTCATCTTTACATATTTGTATTTGTTGTTGAATTTCCAAAGCTGCGGCTATGGGTTCAGTAAAAGTTGCGGCTGCTGTAGAGACATTTTCAGGAACAAGATGCAAATTCTCAATAGGTAAAGATAGATATTCTGCAAATGCACCATGACGGTTAACAATTCCTAAAACTGTCCGATTTTCGCAATGTGTTGGTTGTCCCCGCCGACAAAAACGACAATCACCACAAGCAGCGTTAATTTCACCAACCACTCTTTGATTAATTAACTGTTTGGGACCTTGTTCAACAACACCAACAAATTCATGGCCGATAATGCCAGTATAAGGATAATAACCTTTAATTAATTCTAGGTCAGTATTACAAATTCCCGCCCGCAAAACCCGCACCAAAGCCTCTCCTGGTAGTGGTTCAGGAATAGGAATATTGGTGCGTAATTGTAATTGATTATTTTCTAGCCAAAGTCCTTTCATAATTTTTTCAGTTGTCAGTTGTCAGTTGTTAGTTGTTAAAGTTTTGCACTTTCTAGAAATGGTGTAAATATCGGAACTATATCGGAATTACTCACAACCATTGTGGGAAAAGAGCGATCGCTATAATCCATTCCCGGCGATAATGGAAAAGACTCAGAATTGAGCGATACCCACGTCCCACCCGCAGCTTGGACAATGACCCAAGCGCCAGCAATATCCCATACCTTGGGTGTGGCTTCAATTCCCCCCAAAACCGCACCAGTTGCGACGGAAAGAAAGTTATAACTAGCAACTCCTAACATCCGAATTTTACAGGGGAAACCCGGTTGAATAATGTCGGTACTACGAGAACAAAGGTTAAAAAAGTGGTTTTTGCTGGGAGCATCTTTACTGGTATGAATGGGATGATTATTTAAAAATGCTCCCGTTGGCGTTGTTAAGCCTGATGAACCCGCCCAAAATCCGTGAAAGGCTTGATTTAATGGTGGCGCGTAAACATAACCAAAAATGGGCGTTCCTCGATAAAGTAACCCCAGAGAAATAGACCAAATCGGAATTCCTCTGGTAAAGTTGGTTGTACCATCCAAAGGATCAATTACCCAACACCATTCTGCATTCGGAAAAGTTTGATTACTTTCTTCGCTCAAAATGCCGTAACCGGAGAAAGTAGAAACAATAGCATCTCGAATTTCTTGATCTGCCCATTTATCTGATTTTGTTACCAAGCTACCATCAGCTTTTTGTGAAGCTTGGACTTTACCAAAATCCTGCATTAATTGTTTTCCCACTCTGATAGTAGTGGTTTCTGCAAACTCTAGAATCGTATTCCAAAAATCGTTCATTTGTTAGTTGTTATTAGTCGGTTGTCATTTGTCAACTATTAACCAATTTTATCACATTTATCCTCAGCAAAAGCCTAAAATTTTTCACTTAAAAGCAGAGCGAATTTATATCATTAGACAGATAAAGACGTTTTCTCATCTACTCAATCCTCAGCATAAGATATATTTATGTATATATTCCTTTATGCTAACCTGGGGTAAAAACTTATAAAGAAATTGTTAAAAAGTTTAGTACAATAGCAAAATTAACCAATAAGTATTTTTTCCTATTGACATGATAGCGGCTCAATTTCCCTGGCTTACCGCAATTGTCCTATTTCCACTTTTAGCATCCTTTGTCATTCCTGTATTGCCTGATAAAGACGGCAAACTTGTCAGATGGTATGCACTGGGCGTAGGTATTGCTGACTTTATTTTGATGTGTTATGCCTTTTGGAAACATTACGATGCTAGTAATGCGGGTTTTCAACTGGTAGAAAATTATGTCTGGATGCCTCAGATAGGACTAAACTGGGCAGTTTCTGTGGATGGGATTTCCGCCCCACTGGTACTTTTGGCGGGATTTGTGACCACACTGGCGATTTTTTCAGCTTGGCAAGTTGACCGCAGACCAAAGCTGTTCTATTTTCTCATGCTTGTGTTGTATTCTGCACAGGTTGGGGTATTTGTTGCCCAAGACTTGCTGTTATTTTTCATTATGTGGGAAGTCGAATTAATCCCCGTATATTTACTAGTTTGTATTTGGGGTGGACAACGACGACGCTACGCAGCTACAAAATTCTTACTTTATACCGCAGCAGCTTCTATATTTATCTTGGTGGCAGCCCTAGCAATGGGGCTATATGGCGGCGGAAATGTCACTTTTGATATTGCAGAACTCGCACAAAAAGAATATCCCCTCACTCTGCAACTGCTACTATATGCTGGGTTGTTAATTGCCTTTGGCGTAAAATTGGCGATTTTCCCCTTGCATACTTGGCTACCTGATGCCCACGGTGAAGCATCTTCTCCCGTATCCATGATTTTGGCGGGTGTGTTGTTGAAAATGGGTGGATATGGACTAATTCGCCTGAATCTTGACCTACTTGCCGATGCTCATTTTTACTTTGCCCCCGTTCTCGTCATTCTCGGTGTTGTCAATATTATCTATGGTGCGTTAAATTCCTTTGCCCAAACGAATATGAAACGACGTTTGGCTTATTCGTCCATTTCCCACATGGGTTTTGTATTAATAGGAATTGCCTCTTTCACCGATTTGGGTATCAACGGGGCAATGTTGCAAATGATCTCCCATGGTTTAATTGCTTCCGTGTTATTCTTTTTGGCTGGTGTAACTTATGACCGTTCCCGCACAATGGTCATGTTAGAAATGGGTGGGATTGGTCAAGCTATGCCAAAGGTATTTGCTCTATTTACAATGGGGGCAATGGCATCTTTGGCTTTACCGGGAATGAGTGGCTTTGTCGGTGAACTTTCGGTGTTTGTCGGGATAACTACTAGCGATGTTTATACTTCCACATTCTGCACCGTTACAGTTTTCCTAGCGGCTGTGGGAGTTATTCTCACACCTATTTATCTCCTTTCTATGCTGCGTCAAGTATTTTACGGTTCTGGTGCGGCACTGATCTGCGATATTAACAATGCTGGGTTGGAAAATCAAGAAGACGAAGGAACGGCTTGTTTTGGTACAGATTGCCTTTTACCAACGGAAACGGTATATACTGATGCCAGACCCCGTGAAGTGTTTATTGCTGCCTGTTTTCTGGTGCTGATTATTGGCATTGGTTTCTACCCCAAAGTAGCCATGCAAATGTATGATGCGAAAACTGTAGCTGTCAATGCTCATGTTCGCCAATCTTATACGATTATTTCCCAAACCAATCCTCGTGTTTATGCTAGTGGATTATTAAATCCGCAGATTCCAGCAACTCAGTTAACTCCTGTTTTGGGAACTTTAAAATAGGTAACTGCCGACTAACACAAAGTATGGAGAATATATCCTCTAGCGTTAGTTGGGGGATTTTTTCTTCTGCTTTTTGAATGGTTATCGCGTGACTGACTTTATCTCTAGGACAAAGAGAGTTAAGATACACAAGGTTTCCCAACTTTTTCTATAGAATTATTGCACTAATTAAACTCATGAATGCTGCTCCCTTAATTCGCTTCACATTTTTATCACTCATAGCAGTTTTGGGTCTGCTGTCACCTGCTTATGCTCAGGGGAAAAAGTTATCAAATCCTGTTAATCAAGCCAAACCCGCTAATCAAATCAAACCTACGGAACAACCAAAACCTATTAATACAGATCAGCCTAATACCCTCAGCCCCACAGGAATAAGTAATAATCTTTTAAGTATAGAGGGAGGCGATCGCTTGATCAAAGAATCAGCCCAAGCAGTTGCTAGTCAAGATTACCCTCTGGCTGCCAAAAAACTCCAAGAAGCCCGCCAAGTTTATAATCAATTATCAAGCTTTTATCAAGACCTAAATTCTAGTTTTGCAGGTATTGACATTCGTGCTGCCGATTCCCACCGCAAGAATGCTTTAGCAACTGCCCAAAAGCGAGATGAAGCCACCTATCAGTTAGCCTTAGTACATAGAGCGCAAAATCAGCCAGAATTAGCCATCCCTTTGCTAGTGCAAATCATTAAAAGTCAAAACCCCACCAGAGAATTAGGCACAAAAGCATACCAACAATTATTTGAATTAGGTTTTGTAGATGCCCCCTTTCCGCGTCAAGGTAAAAAATAATCGGCAAATGCTAACAGGCAACAGCCAACCGCGACATATCTGTTAATAATAGAGAAGTAAGTTTTTTCAGGAATTGCGGTCAGTAACTCAGCCCTAAAGGGACTGAGCTTGTAAGAAATTGCAAGCTGTACTGACCAGTCTAAGTCTTCACTGACTACGTTTTTTGAGTCACGACACCCCGGAATGCGTAGCTAGTTCCCTGCTCTGTCATTTGCAATTAAACAGTTTTAAAGTCACTGAAACAGTGTTGCAAGTTTAAAAAGCTCTTAAAACATTGACGAAGCTAACATTACCCCAGAAATGGGAGGCTCTTCGGAGCAACACATTATGCGTACAGAGTTGGGAATTTTGAATCGGTAATTGTCCCGTTGAAAGTACATTACAAAAGTACACCGAATTTACCAACTCCAAGGCGGTAATGAAAAAATATTCAAGGCGGTTAAAACCGCACGAGCGGTCACTGAGCTTGTCGATAGCGAAGCGTGGCGTAAGCCATAGTGTCGTTTCCCTCTCAGCACTGAAGTGTCTGAGTTTCCCACTTACCGGGTATTTTTATGATAAGTCCGCAACAGGTAGAGACAATGATCAAGGCACAAATGCCAGATGCCCAAGTGCAAGTACAAGACTTGACAGGTGGTGGTGATCACTATCAGGTAACAGTAGTTTCATCGCAGTTTGCAGATAAGGGAATGGTGCAACAACACCAACTAGTTTATGGCGCATTGCAACAAGCTATATCCAGCGAAGCTATTCATGCTTTAGCACTTAAAACCTACACTCCCGAAGCTTGGCAAGCAACAAACTAATTTTAGATTGAGGATTTTGCATTAAGAAAACAAAATCTAAGATCGTATCAACTCTTGAATTTCAGTAACATAAGGAAATAACTAATCATGACCCCAGAACTTAAAGAAAGAATTGATACTTTGGTAGAAGAAAACAAAATTATGGTTTTCATGAAGGGCAATAAATTAATGCCCCAATGTGGTTTCTCTAATAACGTTGTCCAAATTCTCAATACCTTAGGAGTTCCCTTTGAAACCCTTGACATACTTGCAGATCAAGAAATTCGTCAAGGCATCAAAGAGTATTCCAACTGGCCAACAATTCCCCAAGTATACATTAATGGTCAATTCGTTGGCGGTTCTGATATTTTGATTGAAATGTACAACAAAGGTGAATTACAAGAATTGGTAGAAGTAACACTAGCTTCTTAATATCAACTACAAGATCCCCGACTTTTTTAAGAAGTCGGGGATCTGATCCTTATTAATATTACATTATTGATTACTAATATTTTTTACCAAAACTATGAATAATAAAACAAAGATAGAAGATTGTGGTTATACGTTTATAGGTTCAGCCGTTGATAATTTAGTTCGCCATCTTGAAGGTCAATCATCTCTACAATTATATCCTGAATTTCGAGAACGACGAGAGCGTGCCAATGAATTATTATTTGATTTAGTTGGTAAACAACCTGGCTTGTTTTATATTCGTCGTCAAGGAACTGCAAAAGAACCAGGAGAAGAGATTTGGGAACTAACTATAGCCACAGATCAAGATAACTTTCAATTACCAAAAAAACTGAAAAAGCTAGGAAAAACTTTAGCATTTAAAGCTGCTATTCGTCAAGATGGACATGGCGGATTTAAAATTTTATCAGCTTATTTATTACATGAATTGCGGGGGAATATTGACGGCTATGCTTTACCCTATTGGTTGCGACTAAGTCCCAATCATCAACATCGTTTGGATATTCCCAAACCATTATTGGCAAAAATTAAAAATATGCCAATTTGCGGAAATCATGTCCCCACAGAAGATCAACTTAAAGCCTGGAAAGCATTTTTAAAAGTTGAAGAACGCATTGCTAAATCCCGGCAATTTTGTGTATATTTCCGAATTTCTCATCATGGCTCAAATTCTCGACAAATCGCTTTAGAAGTTAAAGTTAATTCAGCTACCCTTAACGGTTCTGAAGAGAATATTTTAGGTGTGGAAAACTTTTGGGAACGGGTAAGAAAAGCCAAAAATCAAGAAGTTAACTTTTTAGATTCCGTACCCACAGACAGAAATCGTCGCAACGGTCGTCAACTAGGAACTATTGAAAAAATTGATCAAAAACATAATTTTATTCATGTTCGATTAGAACGAGAAATCATCGAATATATAGCCAAAGGTAATTATCAACTTCCCAAGAATGGTTACTTATTTTTTGATGCTGCTGGAGACATCAAACAAATTGAACGGAAAGAAAAAGCCTTAGAACAATTAAAACAAGGACGCACTCAAAACCCCTATTTAGGTAACTTTCTCTTTGACGCTTCCCAAGCCAGACCGATTATCAAAAGGATTAAACTTAACTCAAAAGACTTATTATTATCTTCTGCAAATGCTGGACAAAAAGCCGCAGTTGAAAAAGTCCTGTCCGCAGAAGATTTAGTGCTGATTCAAGGACCACCAGGTACAGGAAAAACTACCGTAATTGCGGAAATTTGCTATCAAGTAGCTTTGCGCGGGGGACGCACATTAATTACCTCACAAGCTAATTTAGCCGTTGATAACGCCCTCAGTCGCTTAGTTCACAATCCCGTTATTCGTGCTATTAGAAAGGGACGAGCCGAAAAAGTTGGGGAAGAAGGACAGCCATTTTTAGAAGATCAAGTAATTGGTACATGGCTACAAAATACCGCTACTGACTGTGAAAATAATCTCAGTCAACGTCACGAAAATATTAGAATTATCAATCAATTATTACCATTATCACCACGATTTACAGACTATTTTCTGGCAGAACAAGAAGTAAATCAGCAACAGAATGAACTCAAAAATGAAAAAGATAATTTAGAAACAAGTTATCAAAATCAAGAAATTGAATATCATCAAACTTTGGTAACTAAAAAAGAAATTGAATTATTAATTACTGGGTTAGAAAATATTCTCAAAAATGCCACAAATATAGATTGGGAATCTTCAGAAATCAACAGTTTTTTACCACAAATTAAACCTTATACAGAAAATAATCAAGAAGTACAGAATTTTCGAGAAAATGTGCGTCAAGCTATTAAATGTATTGAAGAACTTGGTTTTACTCGTCCGGGATTTGGTGCATTTGGGTTAGCAGTTTGGTTGCAGAAAAATATCACAACTCATATTTCTGCATTTAAACCGGGATTAAAAGATGCTAATGATGTCGGTTTAGCTATTTCGGAAGTAGCAAAATTAGTTTATATTTTCCAGCAGCATTCTGTATCTTTGGAGAAATTAGAAACAGATCATCAAAATTGTCATAACCAAAACGATTTACGGACAACAATTCAAATTTGGGAAAATCGCAAACGGGAAATTGATTATATTGTTGAAGCCATTGTTGAATGGAAATCTACAGCTTACAATAACTTATATCAAGCATTGAAAGAATGTCAAGAATCTGATTTTGAATTAACAGAAAGTATGGTAGGTTTACCATTAGGTTTATTGATGTTTGCCAAAACATTAAAATTAACTATTGTTCCTAAAAATTATCAAATCAGTTTACCAGATTGGGGAGTATTAACAAAAGCCATATCTTATGAAATAGCGGGTAACTTTACCGATAAAAAAGGTAAAAAACATGATTTTAGTTATTTTTTACAAGAAAGTTTTAGTCAAATTCCTATAGTTTTATCAAAAATTGATCAAATTCAATGGCAAACAACCTATCAAAAATTCCAAAATTATCAACTCCTCAATCCTAAACAGCGAAAATTGCTAGTTGAAAACACTCAAGTCTTTTTAATTAGATTGGAAAAAACATACAGTAAGTCCTTTGAATGGAATAACATTGAAGCTACTCTTACCCGCATTACCCAAGAATTACTAGATATTATCTTAGTTCATGCGCGTCAATGTGTTTTAAGAGTTAAAACTGAAGCTGAACAACAATTAGAAATTTTACAACAGCAATTTCAGGAACTTCCAGAAAATGAAATTTCATCAGCACAAATATCTGAAGCTAAATCTCAGGTAAAGAAAACTAAAGAAGCTGCTAATTTAAAACTTGCAGAAGTTATCAATAACTTACAAGCACTTCATAAACAGCAAAATATCCCCCTACCACTACGGATTTTAGCAGAAAAATATCTGACTAGACAAGCAAATATTTGGGAAAAATCCCAGGAATTTTCCCAACAAGTCAAGTTTTGGGAAAATCGTATTAATGAAATGGAAACTCTGATTTCATCATTAGCACCTTTTACTGTTTTAGAAACAATTAAAGACTCTTTAAATCAAGAGTTCACAAATTTCCAAGCAGAAGCTGATATTTATCAACAAGAACTTGCAGAATTACAAATAAAAATATCTGACTTAGAACAGAAATCACAATTACATTTATCAGCTAGTTTAATTAGCGAACGGCATTGGTGGCAGTCAATTTGGCAAACAATCCCAGATAAATTAAAACCAGAATTATCTAATAATGATTTATTAGATTTAGGATCTTTATGCAATATTCAAAATAAATTTAAGTCATGGAAACGACAGCTAAAAAGTGAAGAAAATTATTTGCACAAATATCAAAATTTTGTGCAAGATTGGGTTGCAAAACTTCGTCAACCCTCAGAACAAGATAGTAAAGACCTCAGAGGGATTTATTTAGATAATGCTAACGTTGTTGGTATTACTTGTGTTCAAGCTGCAAATTATAATTTCTCAGAAGAATTCCAATCTTTTGATGTTGTGATTATTGATGAAGTTAGTAAATGCACTCCTCCAGAGTTACTAATTCCGGCTTTGAAAGGTAAAAAATTAGTCATGGTAGGAGATCATCGGCAATTACCACCTATGCTTGATACTAGCACTGTGGAAGAAGTTGCGAAAACAATGGGGAATACGAGGGAAGAATTACAATTTTTAGAAGAATCATTATTTAAAAGTCAGTTTGAAACCGCTGATAAAAGCATTAAAAAAATGCTAAATACTCAATATCGAATGCACCCGATGATTATGGGCGCAATTAATCAATTTTATCATGGTAAATTGGAATGTGGGATTTTAGAACCTGACACAAAACGCGCTCATAATTTAGCAGGAGAAATCATTCAATCTTACCATCATCTCTGCTGGGTAAAAATGCCCAGAGAAAATGAATTTCAAGAAGAACGTAATGGAACTTCATTTTTGAATATTAAAGAAGTTGATGTGATTGAAAGTATCTGTCACCAATTTGAGCAGGTTTGGGTGCATAAAGTAGCAAATGGAGAACAAAAAAAAGAAATAGCTGTAATTACATTTTATGGCGCTCAATTAAGAAAAATTGATGAACGCTTACAATCTGAACTTTTCCCTTCTTTGCAAATTAGAACAGGTACAGTGGATAGATTTCAAGGTATGGAAAGACCGGTGGTAATTGTGAGTATGGTAAGGAACAATCAGCAAGGA
This sequence comes from Dolichospermum sp. UHCC 0406, assembly GCF_009712025.1. Lineage (NCBI taxonomy): Bacteria > Bacillati > Cyanobacteriota > Cyanophyceae > Nostocales > Aphanizomenonaceae > Dolichospermum > Dolichospermum sp. UHCC 0406. The sequence continues at coordinate 107,237 of NZ_VILA01000019.1, read as the reverse complement.
GATGTGGGATTTGCCAATAAACCAGAACGGGTGAATGTGGCTTTTTCCCGCGCACAAGAATTATTAGTAATTGTTGGTTGTCATGATTTATTTACAACTAAACCCGGTACAGTAGGTAATATGTATTCTGAAGTTGCCAAAACTGTTAATTCTCATGGAGGTTTTATTGATGTTTCCTGTTTCTGTAATTAAACCAATTGATGAAAATCTGAAATATATAGTTGAGAAAATTGAAACTGAAACTGCTGGTTTAACAGTTTTAGCAGCGCGTCAATTTGGCTATACTGTAATTCAAAATTCTTTAGAATTAACCATTAAAGAACCCCGCAAATTTAATGTTTTAGAAGAGTTTATTATTCGTGCTGCTATGGAGTTTAATCCTCCTCCTACAGCTAATGATTTAGCATCTATCTTAGGGCTGGATTCTGTATTTGTTAAAAGTACCATTGCTAATTTGCAATCTTTACAAACCCTAGCAGATACACCTCAAATTACTGTCACAGCAGAGGGGAGTTTATTTTATGCACAGGGTTCTGTCCCTAAACCTCCATACTCTGTGTCAATTTATGCGATTACTGATAATTTAGCAGGGAAAATTACATTTCAATATGAATCATTGGAAGATGTTGTAATTAAGCAGCCAGATTTAGCCGAATTTGTGAATATAGAAGCGAAAATTCCTGCAATTTCTAGTTTACAACTTGCAGATATTCAGGAAATTATTCAATCTTCTAATTTACCTCTTCATGTTCCAGCAGAAGGAAAATTTGTGACTGATTTTAAAGTCAAAGGGATTACACAAACTATGGAGAGAAATGTCTCTCTGTTTGTGATTTATGATGGAAATCAAGATAAATTAAATATTCAAATCAGAAGTGGTCAAGAAATTTTAGAAGTTGCTACACAGAAGATTGAAGAATTGTACAATTCAGAAAAGATATCTCTAGAGGAATTGTGTCAATTATCTCAAGAAATTATTAATCAGAACTGAAAGGTTAAATGTAAATTCAAAATTTATGTAAATAATAATGTTTTATTAACCTGTCTTTAAACATAAAATGTTTTAATTATTTTCTAAGGTTGACGAATAAACAAAAAAATTCCGTTCTATTGAGTTTACCATATCTCTTCAGGAGTAGGACAGATTGCCAAAAATAAACTTTAATGATAGGAGTCAGGAGTCAGGAGTCAGGAGTCAAGAATTAGGAGTCAGGAGTCAGGAGTCAGGAGTCAGGAGTCAGGAGGAATAAAAAAAGAAGAGAAGAAGAAAGGAAAGACGGAAAGACGGGAGAAAGAAGAATGAATAATGAAGAATGAAGGTAATAGGATTGTATGGCTGTTGGAAGTAAATTTTGTAGCTGATTCTAGTTCATACCGCTACAAGTAATGGGGCAGTAATTTTATTTACCTATTGCCGTTGTAAAATGGATATAATGTAAACGTAATAAAAATTTAATAAGGCTACTAGCCTGGCTGCAAATAAAGTAAAAAATAAATTTTCTGCAAGGTTTTTTGAGGGAAATATGAAGAATATGTCTATTGAAGTAACAAAAACTACAAAACCTTGACCATGAGATTGTTAATTTGAGATTCATCAACGCTAAGGGGTCTTACCACTGTGGGTTCGGTTTGTATAGAAATTGTTGAGGGGAATCCCCATCTGAGGTCGTTGTTGGGTTGGCACTTGCAACAACTAGAATACCGAGTTCATCAAGCTGCCAGTATTTATCAAGCAAAAGAAGTGTTTATCAGCCATCAACCCACTCTAGTCATTCTAGATGCGGATTTGTCAGATGGTGATGGGGTGGAGTTTTGCCGCTGGTTACATCGTCAACAACAGCCTTTAATTCTCATGTTATCTGCTCGTACTAATGAAGCCGATATTGTAGCAGGATTAAAAGCGGGGGCGGATGATTATTTAAGCAAACCTTTTGGAATGCAAGAATTTTTGGCTAGGGTTGAGGCAATTATCCGCCGTAACCGGACACCTACTGCACCAGCTTATTTAGATTATGGCAGTTTGCAAATTGATTTAGTCCAGCGTCGGGTGCGTTTTCAAGGGGAGTTTATTGATTTAACGCCCCAGGAATTCAGTTTATTGTACGTTTTAGCACAAGCTGGAGGAGTCCCTTTAAGTAGATCGGAATTATTACGTCGTGCTTGGCCTGATGCTATTGATAATCCCCGCACTATTGATACTCATGTTTTATCGTTGCGGAAGAAGGTGGAACTTGATCCCCGTCAACCCAGTTTAATTCAAACTATCCGCAATGTTGGATATCGGTTTAACATGGAAATTTTGAATGTCAACATTCCGCAAACACACACAAAATTACCAAAAGAGAGATTTACTAATCAACTTCCTGTACTAACTACTCAAAGCTCTTAAAACGGGGAACAGGGAACAGATAATGAGTTAAGTCCATTCTGCTAGTGCTTGAGTTTCGGCTTGCTTGAGGCTGGCTGCTAAGTTGTCCCAGTCTGTATCAGCGGCAGGTTGATTGAGAACTATTTGACCTTGCTGAAGATGTAACAGGTGGGTACAAAATGCTTGAGCTAAATCAATTTGGCGATTTACCATTAAAATTGCCGAGGAATGGGGTTGATTTAGGTGAGTGAGTACACTTATTAAATGAGTGGATGTGGGAGTGTCTAAGGCTGATGTAGGCTCATCTAGGAGTAAAATCTGGGGTTCGGTAACTAGGGCGCGAGCGATCGCAATTAACTGTCTTTGTCCAGCAGCAAGTTGCACCTCGGTTCGTCCTAACCATTGTTCAGGAATTTGCAGTTTTTCTTGCCAATAACTGACTTTTTCCTGAATAGTTTGCTTAGGTACACCGCGCAGAATTAAAGGATAAGCTAAGGCTTCCCCAACTGTCATCCCCAGCAGCTTAGACTCTTGTTGGACAAGCATTACCTGTTGACGCAGTTGGATAAGGGGAATTTGGCGATATTCCTGATTTTTGAGATAAATTTTCCCGCCTGTGGGTTCGTTTAGACGGTTAATGAGGCGTAATAAGGAAGTTTTACCAGCACCAGATTCACCAATAATTACCAAGCGATCGCCTGGTGATACATCCAAGGTAATATCCTGTAAAATCGGGTATTGGTGTTGATGTTGTAAACGTTTATAAAAATTAACAGCTTCTAGCCTGAGCATAGGGAATAGGTGAAAATTGTCAACTATCAACCATAGAACAAATCAGAGAAAACGCACAATATCCCTGACTTCTTCAAGAACTCAGGGATCTGCATATTCCTATTTCAAAATATTTCTTAAAAGTCAGAAATTAAACTAGGATAATTGATCACAAATACATCCCTGCTTCCCAATTCTGGATTTTGGGGTTTTATGGGAGTGGTAAAATGAAAAAATTGATGTTCATTTACTAAAATTATTTCTCCAGGTTGCAAAACTTTGTTAAAAACTGGCTTTTCCTTTTTAGCAGTGATAAAAATGATTGATTGGTTATATAAATACCCAAAACTATATCCTGGTATTTTACTCAAACGCTACAAGCGGTTTTTTGCTGATATTCAATTACATTCTGGAGAGGTGATCACAGCACATTGTCCGAATACAGGTCCAATGACGGGAGTTTCTACCATTGGTAGTGCTGTACAAGTTTCCAAAAGTGATAATCTTCAACGCAAATTAGCTTATACCTTAGAGTTAATCCAGGTCAATGATCATGCAACAACTTGGGTAGGTGTAAACACTGCTTTACCTAATCGGGTGATTAAATTGGCTCTACAGCAGCATTTATTCCCAGAATTAAGTGAATATGACCAGGTTAAGGGTGAAGTAGTTTATGGAAAAGATCGGAAAAGTCGGGTGGATTTTTATTTAACGGGAAGTTCTCAACAGCGCCCAATTTATTTAGAGGTAAAAAATACAACTTGGTCACAGGGGAGTTTAGCGTTATTTCCTGACACCGAAACTACCAGAGGACAAAAGCATTTACGGGAATTAATGGAAGTTTTACCCCAAAGTCGATCAGTAATGCTGTATTTTATTAACCGAGGTGATTGTTTAGAGTTTGCACCTGGGGATAGTAAAGACCCTGTATATGGTCGGTTGCTACGGGAAGCAATTCAACTAGGTTTAGAAGTTCTTCCTTGTCGCTTTGATATATCTCCAGAAGGTATCCGTTATTTGGGTTTAGCAACAATGAAAAGCCAATGCAATGACCTTAAAGAGCCAGTTGACACTGTAATATCTTGATCAGAGTTCTCAATCACGGATATTGAAATGCGGTTAGAAACCTTGAGGAGTAGAGGGTGATTGAATGCGAGCATTTGTAACCGGGGGGACAGGCTTTATTGGTTCTCATATAGTGCGATCGCTGTTAGAGTCAAAATACCAAGTTACCGCTTTAGTTCGTCCTAGTAGTAACCTGGGTAATTTACAGGGTTTGGCTGTAGATATTGTCAAAGGTGATTTAAATAACCCAAATATCTGGGAACAGATGCAGGGTTGTCAATATCTTTTTCATGTCGCAGCCCATTATTCCCTGTGGCAAAAAGACCGAGAATTGCTTTATATTCATAATGTTGACGGTACAAGCAACATCTTGGCCGCAGCCGAAAAAGCCGGGATTGAACGCACCGTTTATACTAGTTCCGTTGCAGCCATTGGTGTCGGTAAATTTGGTGAAATTGTGGATGAAACCTATCAAAGTCCGGTAGAGAAATTAGTAGGAGATTACAAAAAATCAAAGTTTCTGGCGGAAAAAGTGGCAATATCCGCTGCTAATCAGGGTCAAGATATTGTGATCGTTAATCCTAGTAGCCCTATTGGTCCATTAGATATTAAACCCACTCCTACAGGTGATATTATTCTGCGGTTTTTACGCCGACAAATGCCTGCTTATGTAGATACAGGGTTAAATTTTATAGATGTGCGCGATGTAGCTAAGGGGCATTTATTAGCTTTAGAAAAGGGAAAATCAGGCGATCGCTATATTCTTGGTCATCAAAATCTTCCCCTCAAACAACTCCTAGAGCAACTTTCGCAAATCACTAATTTACCCGCACCGCAAACATCTATACCAGCTTGGATACCCCTAACTGTAGCTTGGATAGACGAAAAAATCCTTGCCCCTCTAGGGAAAACTCCCACAGTTCCCATTGATGGAGTCCGCATGGCACAGCAACCAATGTATTATGATGCTTCTAAGGCTATCCGCGAATTAGGTTTACCTCAGTCCCCTCTGAATGTAGCCCTCAAGGATGCTGTGGATTGGTTTATAGCTCAAGGTTATGTAAATTAGGTGAAAGTGAAAGTTCATTATTTTACCTCTGATTTTGTAGGGGTTTAGCATTGCTACACCCAAATAATGATTTTTGAATTCAACCTGTGGTGTAATTAAAAGAGGAGAACGATTAAATGGCAATTAATTTACAACAAGCAATAGATATTGGCAAGTATTTAGTTACACAACGGTTATTAGGACGGAAACGCTTTCCCCTGGTCTTGATGTTAGAACCCCTATTCCGCTGTAATTTAGCTTGTACTGGTTGCGGTAAAATCCAGCATCCTGTAGAAATACTCAAGCAAAATCTCACCCCAGAACAGTGTTTTGCGGCGGTAGAAGAATGTGGCGCACCAGTGGTTTCTATTCCCGGTGGAGAACCTTTACTACATCCCCAAATAAGTGAAATTGTTGAGGGTTTAATTAAACGCAAGAAATATATTTACTTGTGTACTAATGGTTTATTACTAGAAAAGAGTCTTGATAAGTTTAAGCCTTCTCCTTATCTAACTTTTAGTGTCCATTTAGATGGAATGCGGGAATGGCATGATAAATGTGTAGACAGAAAAGGCGTTTTTGATACTGCTATCCAAGCGATTCGCGCGGCTAAAGCTAAGGGTTTTCGTGTCGCTACCAACACAACCATTTTTGAAGGTTGCGATATCCAAGAAATGCAGGGATTCTTCGATTTTCTGGAAACATTGGGTACTGACGGGATGATGATTTCTCCTGGTTACAGTTACGAATGGGCGCCAGATCAAGATCATTTTCTGCAAAAAGAACAAACTCGCGCTTTATTTAGAGAAATTCTCTCACCTTACACATCTGGAAAGAAGAATTGGAACTTCAATCACAACCCTCTATTCTTAGATTTTCTCATTGGTGAGAAAGACTATGAATGCACTCCTTGGGGTAGTCCTAGTTATAGTGTTCTTGGTTGGCAAAAACCTTGCTATCTGTTGAATGAGGGTTACTATGCAACCTTTCAGGAGTTGTTGGATAAGACTGATTGGAGTCAATATGGCGGTGCTAGTGGTAATCCTAAATGTACTGATTGTATGGTGCATTGTGGTTATGAACCGACAGCAGCAATGGACGCAATGCAGCCGAAAAATATTGCCCGTTCTCTAACTACTGTGTTTGGGAAGTAATAGTCTGAAAATTGTCTGAATCAGGATGCTCAGGATTTAAGGATTTACAGGATTAAATACAGCATTTTCCGGTGTTAATCTTCTAATCCAGTAAATCCTGATTCTGATGATGAAAACTTTCTGAATTATTTACACACCCACCGGAACTTTAGTTGCTGCTGGTTGTTTTTTACCATCTGGTTCTACTGCTTCTCCTTCAATAAATGAACGTAACATCCAAGCCATTTCTTCATGTTTTTCCATCAACTCAGTTAAAAAGTCAGCAGAACCTTGATCATGAAATTCTTGACTACACTGATCTATATGATTTCTTAAATTGCGAATAATCTGCTCATGATCTTCCACCAATTGAGTCACCATCTTGGTTGCTGTAGGAATTTTATCGCTATGTTCTTTGAGGGTTGCAAGACTTAAAAATCCTGCCATTGTACCTGTTGGATAACAGCCCAAAGTCCGAATCCTTTCAGCTATTTTATCAATATTTATTGTCAGTTTTTGATAGTGTTCTTCCCAAAGTTTATGCAAGGTACGAAACTGAGGCCCGACAACATCCCAATGATACTTTTTTGTTTTTACTAGCAACACATTGGCATCTGCTAAATCTTGATTTAACAAATTCATCACACCGTGACGCTGTTGTTCTGTTAAACCAATGTTTATTTTATGTATGGTCATTATTATTAACTCCGATTATTACGTAAACACCTTACATATTCTCAAAATACAGGCATGATCCACATCAATCAAAGGTAAGATTAATGTTCAGTTACTTTTATATATTTAGGAATATGCTGATTATTTTCTTTTGTAATCAAGCCAAGGCTGAAAATCATCCATATTCCTAAATTTTTGAAGAAAAGGGGGATACGGTGCTTATCTTTTATAAATGATATTTACTTTTTCTTACCTGTAATTTTTTCCAAAAAGCCTTCTACTTCTTCTGTTTTTGAAGGTTTAATTCATGATAGTTTGCGTGGAAGGAAGCAGATTTTAGAAATATTTAGAGATTAATTTTTCTTTGTAGGAGTTGTTTTTGAGAATGTACTATTATAGTTGATAGCTACTAGCTTGTCGTGTAAACATTAGATGGTATTGTCTACCTAATGCCATGAGTTCATTGTGTGTTCCAGTTTCAATAATCCTACCCTGTTCCATCACAACAATACGATCTGCTAACTTGGCTAAGGATAAACGGTGACTGACGACAATAGCAATATGGTTAGAAGCAATATTGCGAAAAATATTATAAATCTCATGCTCTGTCTTTGGGTCAAGTGCTGCTGTAGGTTCGTCAAAAATTAGTAGTTCTGAACAAGATAGTCGCATTAAAGAACGTGCGATCGCAATCCTCTGCCACTGTCCTCCAGATAAATCAACTCCTCCTTCTAATTGTTTACCCAGTGGAGTCTCTAGACCTTTAGATAAACGCTCAACTTCCTTAATCAATCCTGCTTGATTGATAGCAGATATAATGGCAGTATTATTTTGTAATGAAGGTAAGTCTCCAAAACCTATATTTTCACGTATTGTAGTAGGAAAACGGGCATAATCTTGCATAACTACAGCAATTCGTGCATAAATATCATCCAAATTTAAACTACGCAAATTTCGATCATTCCACAGAATTTCCCCATCAGTTGGATAATACAAGGAACAGAGTAACTTTGCCAAAGTTGTTTTCCCAGAACCATTTTCTCCAACTAGTACAATCATTTCATTTGGCATAATTGTTAAGTTGATGTTATGGAGAATCTTTTTTTCATTTCCAGGATAAGAAAAAGATACATTTTTAATTTGTATTCCTGTTAAATTTTTTGTAATTGGTTTTCTGGAAGTATTTCGACTAACTTTATTTATTTCTACAGGTTGATAATTGAGATGACTATTTGTTGTTGCAGATAATCCCATTTTAGGCTTTAACTCTAATATCTGAAAAATTGGACTAGTCCCCATGAGAATGTCATATAAATCAGAACTATTATTGATCAGTAAATATAAACTCTGTCGAATCTGTAAAATCAACCCTGTATAAAGTGCTAAATCACCCAATGTATAAATGCCACGTAATGCTCCTATGATCACATAAACAAAGGGTAATGCTAATCCTGCTCCACCCAAGATTGACCAAAAAAGCACAACAGCAATGCCTTTTTTACGAACTTGCTGCATTTTTACAAACATCAGCTTAAAAAGACCACTCCAACGCTCTAGTAACAATGGCTGTAAATGAAATAGGCGTAATTCTTTGGCATAATTCTCGCCTATCAATACTCCTTTATACAAGTTCATTTCCCTGGAAATATTAGCCTGAGTTTTTTCGACTTCCCAACATTGATTACGGTATTTTAGTTCTACATAAATTGATGGGATGAGGGAAATAAGTAAAATCAGGGGTATCCACCAAGTAATTGACCAAGAGATCAAGACAGTAGGGACTAGTATAAAGAACCCTTTTAAAGTAGTAATAATAATGAATGATAATTGCTCTAATCTGTGTACACCTTGTTCCGCCAACTGAACAAGATTTAACAGTTCAGGAGTTTCAAATAACGCTATGTCCTGAAAGTTTGCAATTTTATGAAAAACACGTCCCTGCACAAAACCTCGAACGCGGTCTCGTAATGAAGTCAATACAAAGCCAACAATTGTATTTATGGAATCACTTAACAAATTGAGCAGGATTAGCCCACCAATACTCCAAAGTAACAAAGGGTTATGAAAAATGAAATTAATTGGCTTATTTGTTGTCCCTTTTCCTAATAACCCAGCTATTTCATTAATGATAATTTTATTGAGAAAAAGGACTAATACTGGGGTAATACTGCTAATCAAGGTTAATAAGGTGAGATTGCGTAATTCAAATGGTGCTGCTTGCAATAACATAGCTATGCTACGTCGGAAAACTTCAAGCAAACTTAATGAAATTATTCGCATTTTCAAAAATTAAGAAAGCTAGTTATCACCAAACGAACTTTTTTCCTGAAAAACTTATACTCAATTTTGGTTGATTGGTATAAAAATAGCTTTGTCTATTGGGGTACGTATTTTCTGCCATTGTTCTTGCATACTTAGCCACTTTATTAAGCAGAGGGAAAGATCCAAACGCTGCAATTGTCGAGCATCTGCTGTCCCTAAGCTCGCTTCTCGCACAGCTTGACGCAGTATGGGTTTGTCGAAAATTTCTAGTTCATCAATAGGAGCTTTTTCTATCATTTCCTCTAGGTAGTCAACGTTCTTAGCTAAACCCAGATAATATACCTCATTGAAATGTCCCTTACGCTTGCGCTCTGTGATTTTAGGTGGCAAAAGTTCACCCATCGCTTCTGCTAAAATGGGTTTCATCTTCCCTGGATAAGCAGGAATTTTTTGCCGGATACCTAAACCAAGAGCTAAAACTCGGCTGTCAAGAAATGGATGAGCGATCGCAATACCAAGTGGTGCAGCTACAGACCATCGTAAAACCTCACCTGCTCTACTGATAAGACCACTGATCATGACAGATAAACTGGCTTGTTGACAAAGAAAATAGACTTGGCTGGTATTTTTCTGAATACGGCTTGATAATGCGTATTGTTTAACAAAATCCTGACGAATCCAGGGTGGAACAGTTAAATCATTCTGTTCTTTTAAAGTTAGACTTTTTTGCAGAAAATTGCCTGACGATAGCCATGGCAACCAAGCATTTACTAAAGGGTCAATTCCAAAAGGTTTAAGTACATTCCATACATTGCAGTTTCTTACCTTAGCCCATTTAATTGCTTCTCGCCAAGCCTCTATCAATTTCCCTTCACGAAGTAAATCATTCAGCTCATAAGGATGCATTTCATGGATATCATCAGCACCGATACCTGTCAGCATAGTTACGGCATCAATATTGGCAGCAGCCTTAACTGTGGCTGTATCCATTGCGAAACGCCAAAGTCCCGCATAGGGTTCATCATGCAATGGTGGAGCGATGAAGCTATCGAAATCTAATAATTCATCGGCTACTAGACGATGAGCCACAAATTCAGTTTCCTTTTGCAATACTGCTTCAATATACGGACGCTCGCGGGCTAAAAATGGCAGATTTTCGTAAACAAGTGACAGTGTATGCAGTGGTTTTTCAGCAAAACCAGCGCGAATTTCATCCCGTGCGATTAATGCCACTGAAGTGGAATCCATACCCCCTGATAGATGAGCTAGAACTTTTCCCTGCAACCGCTCACGGACAGCAGAATGCAGAACATCGGCATACTGGGCAATCATTTCTGACACATCATGGGAATTTGGCTCACTAATATGCTGACTCCAATCCCAGTAATTTTTACGGACAATTTGACAAGTTAAAACGTCAGCAGAAACTATAGTTCCTGCACGCACTCGATGGATATCTTGATAAACACACTGTTCAGTCGCACCCTCATTTCTTTGCCCTGAGATAGCGAGAAAATCGGCTAAATACTCTAGTTGGAGTGATTTTTGTGGCAGTAGATCAAGTAGTCGCCAGATACTCGTACTAAAGGCTACTCTATCTTTTAACTGAATCCAAAATAGAGGATATCCTCCCATTGGATCTCTCATGGCAATTAATTGTGTCTTTTTACTATCCCAAATAACGAGAGAAAAATCACCTTCTAATTTTTCTAGAAAGGTAGCGCCTAGTTGAAGATATGTAGTCAGAACCAGTGCAGCAATATTTGATTTACATTCATTTAATCTTTCTGCTGACAAATTAGGTTGGAGAGTAGTTAATAATTCATGCTGATAGTAAAGAGAACCTATAAATAAAACGCAATAATCGTTATTTTGGAATAATGTCACCAGATCCTTCTTTCGATTTTCAGGTTGATAAATTTCTACATTCACACCAAAACTTTGACCTATTATAGTAAATCCTAATTGCACAGTTTTACTCCTCTCAAAAATATTGTTATAATACTGTTTTGCACTATTTTCTGAATTTGATTCCACATATAACAACTTTAGAAATATCAAATTTCTAAATTGCATAGTTTATTCCCAACTAAAAACTGGTGTGAACCATTCACTTCGTTCTTGATCATCTCCGACTACATTTTTCCCAACTTCACACCAACAGTGACTTGCTAAAGGAAACAGGTCAATACCTACTGTCAACTTTGCAGGAATTCCAGCAAAACAAAGTAACCACCAGCCACACAAAGCCCGTTCTTTACATTCAATATTTAGCAAATGGTAAGTGGTTACATTGCAAATAGCTTGGTCAACAGCATCTATGAATTTATCCTTTTCTTCGTCACTAATAGTAATTTTAGATGACAATGAATTCTGCCAAATATGTACTGTTTTAATCCAACCAAAAAATCTGACTGAGAAATATGCCAAATTCAAAATAGCCAGTGCTTTTATTTCCAAAGGTACAGAACTATGACCTATTGATTTTAGTAATTTTTCTAAAACTACTGACAGATTAGTCTTGCCATTTATATGCTCATTTCGTGATTTTTCTAAATGATAAATAATCTTTTTATCTGTTAATTCCTTGAGAAAAAATTTCACATCTTCTTCAGCTTGAGAAAGTTCTATAGAATATTTCTGGGCAAGTTTATCTACCACTTTTTCAGAACCGAATTTGAGAGTTTCTGAAATAATTAAGGCTGCTGTGTCCGAGATTACATGATATTCTCCATCGAAATCAAGTATTCTGGCTGTACCGTCTTTAACTTGCAAGAGGATCACATTTTCTCCCAGAACGTAGTCTATTTGATTATTATTAGCTAGACTAGGGGGACAGAATTTTTCAAAAGTAATCATGTTGGTCTAAGATGTAGAATTTTGAAACCCTATTTATTACTTAAATTATTTTTATTGACTTAATCAATTTTATTCTTGTAATAAATAGCTTTATCTTTGATAAAAAACAGGAATTAATGAATTGTCATGTAACAAGATTCATTTTTATTTGAATCTATGTAGGGTTTGCTGAAAAGGTTGTCCGTGAGGGCAGGGAACAGCGAACAGGGAACAGTTTTAGCCATCTGGATATCCGATAACATACCAGCCTCCTGTCCCATCTTTAAGCTGTCCAGTAGAATCCTGACGAATTAGTTGAACAGTTTTTCCTACAGTAACTATCCTTGGAGATTGGTATGAAGAAGGTTTAATTTCCGATGTGTTATTCAAAGATGACATATAATTAACTCCTTTTGCTATCAGAATTGTTTTTATTACCCACTTTGTGATAAAAAACAGAGATTAATAAATTAATGCACAACAAAATACAAAATTCATGTTTATTTGAATCGCATCTATGTACATGAAAAAAATATTAATCCCTGATTATTAAGTAAAAATTTACAGAAAAACTTCTTACTTAATGGTTATATTTACAGCATTTTGCGTAACGGTTAGGTACGATAATTAAGGGAATAAGTTGAAAAACCAGGATGAAACCTGTTCCAATTTGTCGCGCAAAGTGCTGTATATTTTTAGTTATTAAGAACGCTCAACATACCAACCTCCTGTCCCATCTTTAAGCTGTCCACTGCTATCCTGACGAATTAGTTTGACAGCTTTTCCTAAAGTAACTATCCTTGGAGATTGGTATGAAGAAGGTTTAATCTCTGGCGTATTATTCAAAGATGACATACAATTAGCTCCTTTTGCTATCAGAATTGTTTTTATTTCCAATTCTTTTTGGTTGTTATATAGGACTCCTATCTGATTTTTGATAGCTTGCGTGGCGTAGCCATACTATAGGTATCGTGGGTAATGCCCACCCTACAATACTTGTGATTTTTCAGAAATCATTTAGGATTGCTATACTATTCATTATTAGTGGGAAATTAAATATTTTTTTCTATCTGTGGCATTAGTTTTTTGTCTTAATAAAAAAAGATATATATATCAGAGGAAAGATGCAATTTTAAAATTTTGTGTTTACGTTTTCAATATCATCAAAATTGATAATTATTGCTATTTCCTAACTTCCAATTCATTTACAATCCTATAATAAAACTAGCAGTCTTGAGAGTGCGTCAAATATCGAAAATATTTTGATAATCAGCAATTTATCGAGTTTGACGCACCTTATTAATATGACGTTAAAACCCTAACCTTTCACAGGTGTACCGCAAGGATAAGTAGCTGCTTTTTCCTGACTACTCTCACTTACAGGTTGATCTTTAGCTGCTAGATAATCTTTTTGTAAAGTATCTAATAAAGCCTCACGTCCATCATACAGCCGCTTCAGGGGGCGTGGTGGACATTGATTGAGAGTGTATGCTGTTACCAAAGGCAAAGCAATTGTACTATCGGTATAACAAACAATAGCGCTAGGTAACTCATCGGGGTCAATTTTACCCCAACTCACAGCTTCAGCAGGAGTCGCCCCAGACAAACCACCGGTATCAGGACGGGCATCAGTAAACTGAATAAAGAAATCATGTCCCCGTTCTTCCAATCCTAAAACCTCGTGAAGTTGCGGTTGTGTTTGTAATAAAAAGTTTTTAGGACTACCACCACCAATAATTACCGCCGCACTTGTACCGTCGTTTTCTCGCGCCCCATAGACAATCGCTGCGGTTTCGTTGACATCAATAGAAGGATCTATTACCAGCTTTGAACCTTCTAAAGCCAAAGCAGCCACATTCATCCCGATGGAACTATCTCCAGGAGAAGAAGTATAAATAGGTACGCCACATTCATAGGCTGTCGCCAATAAGCAGGAATTTTTGACACCCAATTGCTTTTCGATTTCCCACACGCACTTACCCAGCAAATGATGAAATTCAGCCGTTCCCATGCGTTTTTGGAAAGGTTCAGCTTGGAGAACTTTGCGAATAAAAGCGTCCGTTTCTAGCAGTACATCATAACCAAAAACAATGTCATAAATTCTGATTGTCCCCTCTTCCCGCAATTTGACATCATCTAAAAAAGGACTACCGGCAAATAGTTCAAACCCTAAACCATAGTGCATATCATGGTAAAGATTCGCACCAGTGCTAATCATCCAGTCAATAAAACCATTACGAATTAGGGGCGCGAGGGCGGAAACGCCAAAACCTGCTGGTGTCATTGCGCCGGAAAGGCTAACGCCCACAGTTACACCCTCTTGAAACACTTCCTTTGTCAGCAGTTGACAGGCTTCCCGCAACCGGGCTGAATTGTAAGCGGTAAAATAGGTATCAATCAAGTCAACCACGCTAACATTGTTAGACATGGGGATAGGTGCAATTTTTTTACCTGGCTTTTGTGACATTTTTGGGAAATCCTGAATAGTAAATATGCCGAATACAATGTTATCGTATTCAAATGTACGGAAGTTGCTAAAATGTTAATGTTATTTAGCGATATAAGTTAGCGGCAATACTCAGTGGAATAATTTGGGAGCCAGCTATAGGTATCACATCGTAACGATTTTATTGACTTTCATACTTATATTTGGTAAATTGGCGAAGATATTGAATACACGAAGGATTAACTACTTATTTAGCTATGTACAGTAAAGAATTTTATCAGCCATCCCGCCCAAACTTGGATACTCTCAATGAGAGCATCCAAAGAGGTGTGCAAGAAAGATTTGGCTACGCAAATGTAATGTATCAGCGTCTTGTTGAAGAGATTGCTGACTTTGAATCTCATTTGAACCCCGATGAAGAAATGGCTGCTTACTTTGCTTCATTTGGTAAAGAGATTTATCTTCAAATTGAAAGCATTAGCTATAGAGATCCTTACTACATAATTTTTTCAGGAACTACTGACCAGGGACAAAAAGCCAGAATTGTACAACACATATCACAAACCAGCATCTTATTTGTACCTGGCAAGGTTAAGTCCGATGAAAATCGAAAACCAAGACGTTTCGGTTTCTCAATTTCGGCAGAGAAGGAATAGCTAAACACTAAATATGAAGTAAAGAGGTAATTTATGGCTGCTAATTTTTCTTGGACACCTGAAGGTAAAAATTTTCTAAATCAGGCAGAATCACTGAATAATAGTCAAAAAGTACCGATATTTGCATTATTTAACTCGGAATTCATGCAAAAACATACAAACTTTTTAAGTTTTGAATCCATGTTAGAAACAAGCAATTTTAAAATTGACAGTGCCGAAGATTTTATGGATATTTCAGAGTTTGAATGGGAACATTTTATTAAAAAAAGTACATCTTTCTCTAGTTGGGAAGAAATGAAGAAAATAGCTGCTGTAGAATGGACAAAAAATCACCTTGGACTTTCTTGATATTTTCAAGTAACAAATAGTTAGCCTGATCAAATATAGCCGTTTTTATTTATTTAGACCACATCCTAAATTAATCTATTTCTTTTTTTGCGTCTTTGCACCTTTGCATATTTGCGAGAAACCTCATTGTCGACAAGTTAGAGATCGCACTTTCAAAAATAAGAAATGCGATCGCTCTTTTCAGTTTACAATAAAGTCATCCCAGAGGATTAATTCAGAAACCGATGCCAACCCTCACAGATATTTCCACTTTGATTGTTAGCACACCAGGCACTTGTGGTGGTCGTCCACGAATTGCTAACACTCGCATTACTGTTCAGTATATTGTCAATGAGATTAAATCTGGGATAACTCCAGAAGAAATTATTGAAGATAAGCCTTTTTTGACCATTGCAGGTATTTATACTGCGTTGGCTTATTATTATGCTAATAAGGAATCACTAGATATTCAATTCGCTCGATATCAAGAAGAATGTCAACGACTTGAAGCAGAATATAAAACAAATTATTAAGATCGCAGCTAACAGAATTTATGTGATTTCTGGTCTATTATAACTAATGAATTTGTCGAAGTAGAAAAATTATACTTCATTCTCTCAATCTTAACAGTTATTTATCAATAGGGTTTATGAAAAGCGACACACCAGAAGAATTACATCCAGATTCAGCAGATCAAGAGATTTCCCGGTTAATTGATGAGGTAATATCAACATCCCAAACTGATGAAAAATACCGTCAAAAAATGCAGCGACGGAAAGAAGTCCAAGATCAACGCATAGCTAAAGCCATACCGGAAAAAGGCTTAATTATCGTCAATACTGGTCATGGTAAGGGTAAAACTACTGCGGCTTTGGGAATGGTTTTGCGATCGCTCGGACATGGACATAAAGTAGCCATAGTTCAATTCATTAAAGGCGCATGGGAACCAGCAGAAAAACGCGCTTTTAGTCATTGGGAAAACCAATTGGAATTTCATGCAATGGGTGAAGGCTTTACATGGGAAACCCAAGATCGGGATCGGGATTTGGATAAAGCTGCTGCGGCTTGGGAAAAATCCCTAGAATTTATCAACAACCCAGATTTTAAATTAGTCCTCTTAGATGAAATTAATATTGCTCTGAAACTGGGTTATTTACAGGTTGAAGAAGTATTAGTAGGTTTAGCTGAAAAACCACCGGAAAAGCACGTAATTCTCACGGGAAGAGGCGCACCACCGGCATTAATTGAAAGGGCTGATTTAGTCACCGAAATGACATTAATTAAACATCCTTTTAAGGATCAAGGTGTGAAAGCTCAAGCGGGAATTGAGTATTAAAAAAGAGGTATAGGTTACTTATACATACCGTTAGCTTCCTGTTTACACATATTCAATATTTCTCTATCATTAGCACTCAAAGAGCTTATTTGATCATAGTCTTGCAAACTTATTGAGTGAGCATAACTTGTTGATTGATCATCACTAATTTTGGGAATTGTACTTGTTGTAGAAACTTCTATCGCACCAACTTCCCCAGGGGAACTTCTCACTGTCATTGCTAATTCTCCTGACTTAGCCAAAGTTCCTTGAAAACAACTAAATTCAGATTGAGGAACATACAAAGCACCAATAATTTTACTTTGCTGTTTTTGAAAGAGGATGTAACCTTGTCCTAATTGATTTGGTGTAGATGATTGTCCATAAAGATAAGTTCCATCTTGTTTTGGAAATTGGACTTGTCCTTTTTTTCCTAATTCTCTCGTATTTGTAGATAATGCTGTGATATTTTCTGTCAATTTATCAGTAGAGATTTGACGAGAAATATTAACTGGTGATTTTTGAATGCTTTCCTCTTTTATTTCTTGGAGTCGTGATAAAAGAGAAGAATCGGAGTTAATCTGACTTTGATTAATAGGGACTACATAATTAGTAGCTAAGGCTGTTGATGACAGGAGTTTGTAATGTTGTTGACTAGAATAACTAATACCTAAAACACCAGCCGAAACAATCAGTCCAACGATGGGAAATTTAAATTGGCTAGAAGTCATTAATTTGGAAATGTGGTTAAGCACTGGATTTCTCCTGTAATGAAGTTAACTATTGTTGTTTCCTGGATTCCTGCAATAATAACTAAATACTAATTACCTAAGATTCCCTCAAAAGTTTTATCTATATATTTAATTTAAAATTAAACAAAAACTCCCTATTTATATAATTTTGGGGAATAATCTGAGATTATAATTATTTAGTAACTTTATACTTTACTTCAAAAAATCATCCAGTTGGGGGATGTAAAATTGAGATTGGCGATTTTTATACTTTGTCATTGTCATTGTGTACTTTTGGGAAATATCTAGGGCTTGCTGAATAAACCGAAAACCTAGATAGATTAATAGTTTCCCGGTTAAAAAAGTGAATTAGGTGCAAGGAATAAGGATTGAAACCATTAAAAACCTATCACTTTCTGAAATTTGAGACTATTCTTCTCTCCTTCTAATTCTTCCTCCTGACTCCTGACTCCTGACTCCTGACTCCTGACTCCTGACTCCTAGCCCTCACGAAAAGACTTTTTCAGCAAGCCCTATCTAATCTATTGAATTTTGGTGTTGACCCATAGATACATACAACTTCTAATTCACAGATTTCGCAAAATAAATTAAAATAAAAAAATTGCCCCCTGTTTTAAAATCAGGAGGCTCATCACCAAGAGGGATGTTTTGAATTACACTGTTGCGTGTTCACATTCCTAGCTGGCAATGTATTCTTTAACATTAGCGCGGCGACGACGTAAATGTGCAAGAGCTTGATGCTCTAATTGACGAACTCGTTCCCGACTGAGGTTCAAACGTTCACCAACTTTCGCTAAAGAGAGTTCATTTCCATCTTCTAAACCAAAGCGTAAGGCTACAACTTGGCGCTGTTGGGGTGTGAGTTCTGCAAGCAGGTTATTCAAGTCGTGACGCAAAAACTCCTGAGTCGTGTAATACTCTGGTGATGGCCCGTCATCTTCCAACATTTCTTGCAATTCGGTATCTTGATTTTCACCGACGCGCACATCTAAAGAAACTGGTTGACGCGCCATATTCAGATATTCACGAATTTGAGCGGGTTCTAACTCTAGTTCTTTGGCGATTTCTGTAGGTGTGGGTGATCTTCCTAATGTTTGCGCTAATTCCCGTTGAACTTTTTTAATTTTGTTCAGTTTTTCGGTAATATGGATTGGTAGACGGATTGTCCGACCTTGTTGGGCGATCGCTCTGGTAATTGCCTGACGAATCCACCAATAAGCATAGGTTGAGAATTTGTAACCCCGCATGGGATCAAATTTCTCCACACCCCGTTCTAATCCCAAAGTTCCTTCCTGGATTAAATCCAGAAATTCCATATTCCGCTTTTGATATTTTTTCGCAATAGCTACAACCAAGCGCAAATTCGCTTCAATCATTTTTTGCTTGGCTCGCTTACCTTGTACCATCAGATGATTTAGTTCTGTTTCTGATTGATTAACACGGGCAGCCCATTCTGATAAACTAGGTTCATGGTCAATTTCTTTGCGTAAAGCTTCTTTAGCTTCTAGCAGTGCCATCATTTGCTGTACTTGTTTACCGTAGATGATTTCCTGTTCACGGCTTAACAAAGGTACACGGCCAATTTCTCGCAGATAAGTTCTTACCATATCAGCGGTAAATTTGGCATTGACATTCTCTGTATGATTTTTAACTGTAGCCATTGGTGCTTTTATCCTCTACTCTTTAAGCATAATCAATATTTTTTTTCAACAAAGGCAATTCGTAAGCTGACAATATACATCAATGAACATGGAAAGCTACCATCAAAAATTACACTAATTAAGCCTTTATTAAGATGTTGCTAGTCTAAAAATGTGTCTCGTTACCCTCTCTTAATTTTGGAGTTTTAGCAGAAATACATTGGGTTGGTTGCTAGAATTCTTTTTTTAAGTTATCTAGTAGTCGGTTTAAAACCCGGAGTCAGTATGAGTTTACTTTGATTTTATGTTACGACAAACAGAGTCAATAGTAAAGTTCCCAGATGATAAATATTTCAGTAATCAAGGCAAAAAGTTGATCACTATTTTTCTTTAACTTCCAAAAACTGTGTTTATATACTCATGGTGACGCGAAAACTCCCTCTAAAGTTGCTTTCAACTAGCCGGATAACCGAACTTGAGTTACTTGGAAATGGAGGAATGTTACGAAGTTGTTAGTTGTTAGTTGTTAGTTGTTAGTTGTTAGTTATTGATTTAAAACTAGAAACCTAAGTCTGCTTTTGCTAGTTCAGCAGCGGTAAATACTTCCTCGTCTGTTTTTTCTTCCCAAGCGATCGCGCCAATTTCGGCGTAGAATGTGGAATCATAGGGACGAGTCCGCACAACCACTGGCATAGGAACAGCATGACCTAAAATTAAGGCCTGTTGTTTAGAGTCTAACTTAGCTAAGACTGAGCGTAAACCACCCGCACCAGATACACCCGTAAAAATAGCATCAATATCTTTTTCATCATTGAGCAAAGCGGTGATCCGAGTCCCGATCTGGGACATGACTTCATTATCTATGCCTGATGGACGTTGATCAACTACCAAAAGCGTGACAAAATATTTTCGCAGTTCTCTAGCAATAGTTCCAAAAATCGTACTTTGGACAACTCCTGGGTCAAGAAAGCGGTGCGCTTCCTCTATTGTAATCATTAATGGTGTCGGCCGATCTAAAGGATTTTTACTTTGGAGAAATTTATCAGCTTTTTTGACATAATGCTCATGTATCCGTCTGGTGATCATATTTGTCACCAACATATATGAAAGCATATTTGACTGGGAACCAAATTCAATAACTACGTTTTTTCCAGCTTCTAGACATTGGACGATGTTTTTAATATAATTTTGCGGACAAGCACTACGCATATACTTTAAACTATCTAAGCGAAAAAGTTTCCGCTGTAATGCCATAATTGAGCCTTTGTGTCCGCGTTTTTCGTCACAAAACATCTCAATATCTTCGTTACTCATATTTAGTAACTTAATAATCCAAGATTTACCCAACTCTGTAAAGAGGATATTGGCATTATCTAAAGCCGCTTCAGAAAGTCCTAAATCACGATTACATAATTTAATATCTTCAACTTCAACCTGTTCATAGCTGAGATATAGTTCTTGTGCGTCCCGAACACCTCGACGCTTTGTTGAATCTGGATCAAGTGTGTAAACCTCAACTTGTCCGGGAAATAACTGTTTTAAGCCTTTAACAGTGTTGACGTTTTTTCCTTCTGCGACTGCTTCCCAACCATATTCTGAGTGCATATCAAAAATCAAGTTGACAGCAGCATTCTTACGAATTACACCAGCTAAAATCAAGCGCGTCAGGAAAGATTTTCCAGTTCCCGATTTCCCAAAAATCCCGTTACTCCGTTCCACAAAGCGGTTTAAATCAATGCAAACCGGCACATCCATATCTAAGGGTTTACCGATAGAAAAGTTTTTGCGTTGAGGATCATCTTCCCAGCCAAAAACTTTCCGAAAATCCTCTTCCTTGGCTTCGTAAACTTGGCTAAAGTGACTAGGAATAGTTTTAACAGGTAATAATTCCATCGTCGTACTGGTTTGGGGTTGAAAGGATGCTAAACCCGTAGACGATGGTATGAAAGAATTAGGGGATTTACCATTACTAGAAAAGCCAGATGCTGGAGATTCAGGGGTAAACATCAGCATGGGTGCTAGGTTGATCATCCCATAAGTACCGCTACCGGCTAATACTTCGCGCAAGAAACTATCATCCCAATTGGGAGGACTAGCTGTAATGCGGTCATTTGCCATACCCAAGGATACATCTGTTAGCATACAGAAAAAGCGCGATCGCATTCCCTGTACCACGAGAAATTTACCTACCCGCATATCTTCTACAGAGATATCTGGGTGTAATCTGACTTCTAAACCTCCAGTCAGAGAACCTTCAATAACTGAACCTAATGGTAATCCCAAATTCATTTTTGTTCGTTGTTCGTTGTCAGTTGTTCGTTGTCAGTTGTCAGTTGTTCGTTGTCAGTTGTTAGGGAACAGGGAGGACAGAGAAAGAAATTCTTACCCATTACCCATTACCCATTACCCATTCTTTAGTCAATTTGAATACTTGTTGGTGAATTTCCTCCGGGTGGTGTGATTCCTGGTAATGGTTTTCTAAATTGTGAATAGATGCGATCGCGCCAAGCGAAAAATGCTTCATAATCAGGATTATTGGCTATGCTGGACAATCCTTTCCCTCTCAGAGATACTGGTAAATCCAAATAAGCACCATCGGGAAACTTCAAAAGCATTGATAAACTAGCAACTGTTAAATCAGCTAAAGTTGGTTCATCACCTGTTAAATAAGGACTACCTACCAACAATTGGGTAATAATATCCAAATCTTGTTTTAAGCTAGTAACAGCCGCATTTATCACATCTGGGGTCAAACCGACACCAAAACCCAGCGCTGACAGAAAATCACCAGGAACACCTTCGATAACACTTCTGAGAATATCTGGAGTGGAAACTGGTAACAACGACTTACGAAAACTCTGATCTTGACTAATAGCTGCAAATAGAGCCTTTCTACCTTTAACACCGATTGACTCATCAGCCCAATCTTCCAATAATAAAGTCAAAGCGCGTTTTTTGGGATCTATCGGTATCAGCAGACGATCTGGGTATTCTGAATCTAAATATTTAGCGATTTCTGTAGAATCAGCAATATATCTATTGCCATCTTTTAACACTGGAACTTGTTTTTGTCCAGTCAAGCGAAATAATTCTAGCTGGCCAATTCCTGGTGCAACTTCGATTTTGCGATACTCCAGTCCTTTATAATCTAGGAGTAAACGAACTTTTTCGGAAAATTGAGATAGTTCCCACTGATATAGTTCTAGCATATTGTATATTCTGCAACTTGTTTAGTTGTTAATTTTATAATTGTATCCTTAATTCTTAGCATTTTTCCTGTGAATTTATCATTTTCTGGGTTGAGTTGTTGCCCATCAAGTTGAAAATTACTCGAATTTGTGTGATAATTAGACTCGGATTGTTATGCCTGTCAATTGATTGAGCATTTTTCCAGACACTTGAGATCTTCAAAATAGTTCACAGCATAAAATTGTTGAAATTGTTGAAATTGTTGGATATTATAATATTCCTACTTCTGACTACCGACTTCTAAATTCTTTGATAACTTTACCTAAATTTTTACAAAAAATCTTGTTCCTCAGTCAAGAACCTTTTTAGTTGGCAGAATGTGATAAATCTTGATATAACTTATATGCAATCAATACAAACAAAATTTATGAACGCTAATTACAGCAAATTATTGACCAAAATTACTGCAATCATGGGATTAATGAGTATCGGTCTTTTAACTACTATCCCATCTCCAGCGAAAGAAGTCCGCAATCCCAATTCCAGACCAAGTATTTTCAACGAACCGCTCTACAATCGTGGTAAAAAGCCCAGTGAAACTGCACCAGTTACCACACCCACACAGCCAGAAACAGAAGTTCCCACTGTTAAACCCACCCCAACAGCACCTCTAACCGAAACAAAAGAAACCAGAAACCTAGTAGTGTTAGCTAATGCTAATGGATCTTTTACAACCCTGATCAAAGCTTTAGCAGCAGCAGGACTGACAGATACTTTACAGGGAGATGGTCCTTTTACCATTTTTGCTCCCACAGATGCAGCATTTAAGAAACTTCCAGCAGAAGCGTTACGGGATTTATTGAAGCCAGAAAATAAGGAAGTATTGGTGAAGGTTTTAACTTATCATGTAGTCTCTGGAAAGGTACTCTCTGGAGATTTGAAATCTGGAGAAATAAAAAGCTTACAAGGAGATCCTATTACTGTTAAAGTTGATAGTGATGGTGTACAAATCAATGATGCAAAGGTAATCAAGCCAGATATTGAAGGTAGCAACGGAGTTATTCATCAAATTGATAATTTGATTCTACCTCCTAGTTTATAGATTTTTAGTATTTGATTGATCAAAATCCGTAAGTTAAAATCCCCAAATTCTCGAAAAAAATCGGGGATTTTACTATGGGAAAAGACTCAGTTTAAACTGGACTTTTTTGAAGAAATAGCCATCAAACTAACGAGCTTTAGCAGTAGTCTTAGCTTCAGTTTGCTTCGCTTCTTGAACTAACTGCATCATCAACTGTTCCAGCTTTTGTGCTGTCTGTTCTTCTTGGTGTAAGTTTTGCTCTAACAACTGGACAACTTGGTTTTGTCCCATTTGTTCCGCTACCTTAATTAAACCACGATAACAAGCTATTTCCAATTGTTCAATCTTACTATGCCATTCTGCCAATCCTAAGTCAATAATTTTGGGATTATCGGCAGCTAAAAGGGCAAATTTTTGACCTTCACTAATTAAACCAACCGCAAGATCACAGGTAATTCGTTGTGGTTGCTCTCCTAAAATAGATAAAACCTGTTTCAGGTTTTCGATATGCTGTTCAGTTTCTGGAAGATGTGGCTCAATCACAGCTTTCAATTTACTATTTTGACAACATTGCCACATCATTTGCTGGGCTTCTAAGAAGCGATTTTCAGCATCGTACATGATGTTCATTTCATAGATAAACTGCTGTTGTAAGCTGGTGATTTTTTTCGTCCCTGGACGCTCGCTAACTAAAACCATGATGATTCTCCTAATGGTATTTCGCTGCCTTTAACAGTCGTTCCATTAACCCTACGTCTAGTCCGACCAATTCTCTTCTTACTAAAGACACAGTAAGGGTGTGAAGTTTAATTGTGATTGCAGTGACAATATCAGACAAAAGTCTGAACTATGATTTATGTGATTAATTTGATTTAGATGATTAATGGGTTTTTTATCCCCAAAATCATGCAAATCATCCAAATCATCCAAATCACAGTTTAGACTGCTGAAAGCTGCTGTATCCACTACTTAAGTGCTATTGAGGAAATTTCATTTTAAAGCTTCCTTCAACAAATCCCGATGTAAAAAAGCTCCATTTATTAAAGATTGAATTTTATGAGGTGACAAAGATTCACCATGATAATAATAATTAATCCAACTTTTACTAATTAAATGTATATCATCTGGTAAATCCTTTAAATCCCAACCAGGTATTTCTAAATCTTCCATTAATCGGTTAACTTTGGGATCATAACTCAATGCAAAACAACGTGAACCTTCACTTGCTGCCATAATTAAACTATGGAGACGCATTCCTATGGACATTTCCACACCGCGAAATACACCTTTTAAAATTTGTGGATCTTCGGAACAAATAACTCTACTCACATCTGGTAATTGAGTATGAATTTTTTCCGCAATTCCTAGATCTTCACTTTTTTGAAATGGCAATAATAAAATAAAAGCTTGGGTTTCTTTCTGCAAATTAACTAAAGCTTGAGTTAAATTTGCTAACCTGTTTTCTGTCAATTGAGGATGATTTCTTAACGTAACTGCAATTCTGGGTTTTGGTAAATCTACTAATTCTGGGACTGGCTTTGAATCTAACGCCCAAACCGGGTCAGGGGCAAGGATATGGGGTATACTCCAATCTGATAATAACCGAGAACTGGAGCGATCGCGCACACTCACTTGAGTACAACCTGTAAAATTTCCCTTTGCTAACCAACGAGTTTGGAAATGCAACAAAGGACCTATACCCTGTCCCCAAGCCACAGTTTTCAAACCCATAACTTGAGCTAAAGCCATTAATCCGCCATAATAAAAAGGGCTAATGCTGCTGGTAGCATCTTGAATTAAACTACCACCACCCCAAACAAAAGCATCACAAGAACGCAAAGCCTTGATAACCTGTAAAACCGCCATGCGGTTGTAACATTCCACACCATAACGCCGATGAGTTTCTTCAGGATTTCCAGAAAGCACCACAGGAGTAACATCAAGTGGTAGCATTTGCAGAAGTGTGGCTAACAAAGCTTCATCACCACCATTACCCTTACCGTAATACCCAGACAATAAAACCCGCATTTTCCCCATTTTAAATTTTAGATTTTAGATTAATTATGCACGCCCTTTCGATTCCCACCTGGATAATTCATATTTCTAGCGTCATTGAGTGGATAGCCGCAATTTGGCTAATTTGGATATACGGTGAACTTACAGAAAATCGGAGTTGGTGGGGATTATCCTTTGCCATGTTACCAGCTTTAATTAGCGCAATGTGTGCTTGTACTTGGCATTATTTCGACAATTCCGAATCATTAGAATGGTTAGTCACCCTACAAGCTACCATGACATTAGTTGGTAACTTTACTCTCTGGGCAGCAGCTTATCTAATTTGGCGTTCTACCAAGTCTACAAGCCCCATTGAGACACAATCTATCAAATCAGAACAATGATATCAAAAGAAACCCTCTTTGCCCTTTCTCTCTTTCCCTATCTGGGTTTCTTGTGGTTTATTAGCCGCAGTCCACAAATGCCACGTTTAGCCCTATATGGATTTTACGGCACATTGGTATTTGTCGCCATCACCATCCCCGCTGCCATTTACGCCAAAATGCAGTACGGAGAACAACTAGCCAATGTAGACTGGTTACATGGCAGTGCCGAAGTTTTTTTAACCCTTGCTAACATCTTACTAGTCTTAGGTTTTCGCCAAGCAGTACAGGAATTAGGGAACAGGGAACAGGGAACAGGAAACAGGGAATAGAAAGAATTACCAATTACCAATTACCAATTACCAATTACCAATTACCAATTACCAATTACCAATTACCAATTACCAATTACCAATTACCAATTACCAATTATGGAAGTAATCCCCGCAATTGATTTACTAGAAGGTCGCTGTGTGCGACTATATAAAGGAGACTACGAGCGATCGCAAGTATTCAGCGAAAACCCCGTTGAAGTAGCGAAAATGTGGGCAGACCAAGGCGCGACAAGACTACATTTAGTTGATTTAGACGGCGCAAAAGCTGGGAAAATCGTCAACTTAGCAGCTATTGAAGCCATTAGAAATAATCTTGATATACCCATTGAAGTTGGGGGCGGATTGCGCGATCGCTCCAGTGTTGTACAATTATTTAATCTGGGAGTAAATTGGGCAATTCTGGGAACTGTCGCCGTTGAACAACCCCAGCTAGTCCAAGAACTCTGTCAAGAATTTCCCGAAAAGATTATTATTGGCATAGATGCCCGTAACGGCTTAGTTGCAACTCGTGGTTGGTTAGAAACATCAACAGTATTAGCCACTCAACTAGCAGTACAAATGCAAGAACTAGGTGCAGCAGCCATCATTTACACTGATATCAACCGTGACGGCACACTAGAAGGCCCAAATTTAGACGCATTACGAGAACTCGCAGCGGCAATTTCCATACCCGTAATTGCTTCAGGTGGTGTAAGTTCTGTCACCGATTTATTAAGTTTATTAGCTTTAGAACCCCAAGGGGTAACAGGTGTGATAGTTGGTAAAGCCTTGTATACGGGTGATATTATCCTCAAAGAAGGATTACAAGCTATTGGTCCGGGAAGACTGCAAGATATACCACCAGATTTCGGTATTTCTAGCATTGCTTAAAATGAATTAGCACTATAAAGAAACCTGTAGGGGCGCAGGGTCTGCGTCCTTGATTGTATTGATTATTGCTAGTATTGTATTAGGATTATATTTACTCAATAAATTAGTAATTTTATGCCAAGAAAAGACCAGGGTTGGGTGACATTTCAAACATCCGAAGAAGAACGCAAGATATTAGAAGAATTTTGTCAAAACTCCCAGCGGACTAAAACTGAGATTTTGCGGGAATTAGTGCGGGGACTTAATAAATATTCATCACCGTCCATATCATTATCAACTTCACTAGAACAAGCACAAACAAAAAATGTTGAATTTGAAATTGTTAGTCCCAAAAAAGCATTAAAAGTTAGTTCCCGCAATGTTTTAAAAGGAATTGTAAAACGAGTTACTACAGGCAGTATAAATACCGAAATAACTTTAGAAATCGTTCAGAAAGTTGAATTAACTTCCATGATTACTAGAGTTTCCGCTGAAGAATTAGAATTATCTGAAGGGACAGAAGCCTATGCTGTGATTAAATCTAATGATATTGTGATTGCTAAAGATTAGAAATACTTAACTTAGATTCCCGACTTCTTTAAGAAGTCGGGAATCTTTTTGTTTACTAAGCTTCGATTTTTACACCTTTCCAGAAAGCAACATAACCTTCTATATTTTTAGCTTTCTCTTTAGTGCTAGGATAATACCAAGCTGCATCTTTGTTAACTTGTCCATTAACTTCGACACTGTAGTAACTAGCAACCCCTTTCCAGGGACAAGTGGTATGAGTGCTACTGTCTGTAAAGTATTCCTTATTAATAGCGTCAGCAGGGAAATAATGATTTCCTTCCACAACTACAGTATTATCGCTTTCGGCTAAAATAGCGCCATTCCAAATTGCTTTCATGATTTGAGTTTAAAAAAGTTCACAATTTATATTGTGACATTTAAAATAACTATTTATTTACGTGATATACTGAAATTTGGTAAAAGTTTTGCGAAATAGCAATCACAAGTATCGAAATAAATTTTAGTCCTGCTAAATTTAAAGACTGTGAAAAAACCGATGAAATAGTCCAGCAACTTGTTAATTGGAAATTAGATTAAGTAAGTAGACGAAAATAAATCAAAGTAGATTAAGTAATGTAAAAAATCTGGAGATGATTTCGTAGTAAGGGCTTCAGCCCTCAAATGAGGAATAAATTCCTCACTACAAAAGTCACCAGCAATAAAGATATATCCTTGATGGTACAAGCTTTACGTCGCTATAAATTAGATAGTGAAGACTATGATTCGATTTGGAATTGCGCCCAAAATATGCCCTATCCAGAATTTTATCAAGCTTGGCATCATTCTTGATTTCTGAAAAATATTTTTCCCTCGCAAGGGTAAAGAAAAGAAAGAAAAAGAGCAAAAGTGCAAAGGGCTACTAAGTCCTCGCCGCACCACTGCAAACAACCCGAAAACCAATAATGTCGTGGTCGAAGGTGAGGTCGTTGAAATTGCGATAAGCAGAACGGCAATTATCAGGAGGGTTGAACCACGAACCACCGCGTAGCATTCGTCTATCATTACTATCCTTAGCATCTTGCCATACGTTTCTATTCGCAGGCGCACCTTCATAGGTATTATGAAAATGGTCTTGACACCATTCCCATACATTCCCGTGCATATCATATAGTCCAAAATTATTAGCTACTTTAAAACTTCCTACTTCTTTTGTTCCTTCGTGTTGACCATCATAGTTAGCCAAAGCTAAATCTTTTGTAATTGTTTCCCCAAAGTGAAATGGTGTGGTTGTTCCTGCACGACAAGCATATTCCCATTCGGCTTCACTTGGTAGGCGATACTCTCTCTTTGTATAGTTTGAGAGGCGTAAACAAAACTCAACAGCATGCTCCCAAGAAACAAACTCTACAGGGCGATTTGCTCCTTTAAAATGAGATGGGTTAGGATCGAGTTGTTTCTCTACTATTGTGACGTTTTCAGCTACCGCTTGCCATTGTGCCTGGGTAATAGGATACTTACCCATAAAAAAGGGTTCTATAATTACTTCATGTTGGGGAAACTCACGTTTATAAAAATCTTTTTGATATTTTTTACACAGTTTCTTGATTTCTTGATCGTCTGTTCCCATTTTAAATTTTCCACCTGGGATATATACCATTTCTAGGTTTATATCTTCAAATAATTTCTCGATAAAGTATTGAGTAGGTTGATTATCTATTTCTATACATTGATATGATTTACTTTGGCGAATAATTTTAACCCCATTTGTTGTATTTGCATTGACAGTAGCAACTTCAAAATAAGAAGATTTTATGGATTTAGGAGCATTTTCCAACATTCGACAAGCATAAGCTTCCAAATTTGGATCATGCTCTTTTCCTTTAATACTTGTGAGAATAAAATTATTTTGTAAATCTTGAGAGAAATCATTGTATGTTGCTTTATCAACATACAACCAACCAGGTTCTGCTGCTGTAACCATTCGAGAAACTGTAAACAAAACACGATGTCCTATTATTTTGTCAATATTTAATTGAGATTTATCATATAAAACTTCACCAGTTGCTGCGGCAATACGAAATAATCGCTTCTTGTTGTCTTGTTGATTATAATTATCAACCAAATTACGAAAATTTTCTACAAATGTATATGCCTTATCTACATCCTTAAATGATATGCGATAACCATCTCCACCTAAAGAATGTATTTCATTATATTCATGGATTTCATGATTTTCAAAAGTTTTATTAAAAGCATTTTTAACAAATTCTCTAATCTTATAAACAAAGATTTTCGTACCTTCTACACCTAATTCATCTTCAATAAAATTAGTTGATTTTGAAGACTGAAATAAATCAAGTTGAACTACAGTTAATCGAATGTTTTCTTCTGACATGATAGGTGCTTTTATTTTCTGTGAGTAAATCTAAATTGATGAAATTGGGAATATTAAATATAGTTTGCTGTAGGGGTTGAGCATTGCTAAACCCTTACAGAATGTATATGTTTACATTATATATATTTCGTTTTTGTTGTCAAAAATCATTGAAGATATCATGAAAATCACAAACGCCGATAAATAACCAAACTTATCAGAATTGAACAGGGAATTATTAAAATAGAAGTAATTAAAACTTTTATCGCATAGGTAAAAACTTCAAACTTCAAAAAAGCAATTTCGGCATTAATAGTAATTTGTGCAGCAATATCTTTATATTCCTTGTATTCTACTTTAGTTATATCTACACTACCCTTGAAATAGGGTTCGTTCAATACTTCCAGTAATTCATCCGGTTTATATTTCTGTAAATGTCCAAAATACCAAAAATTATCTTTTATTGGATCTTGAGAATGTGATTTTTTATTTTGTCTATCTCGCAACCACAAAAGATCCTCTAGATTTGTTTTAGGCAAAAAAGACAGGGAACAAATCAAAGCGCAAATACAAAGAAAAATCGTTGTTAACAACAACCCGAAATTTAAAGAATTGGGAATATTTTGTGCTGTAGCTAAAAGAGTGATAGTTGCAGTAATAGCAGCGCCAGAAAAAGCCAGCAGAACACCATTTTTAGCCTCTGCAAACTTCAGCCACTCATTCACATTCTGGAAAATTGCTAAAAGCTTAGTAGAAACCTCATCCATAATAAATTTTTATGTATATAAAGCAACGTGAGTACATAATATCATTACAAATACAGATATTATCACTTTACGTCACTTTTTTATAACTCTGGATAGAAGAAATTTTAGAAAATTAATAAAATTCAACACTTTAATTTTTATCCTGTTCATCCTTTAATCCTGGACATCCTGATTCAGACATTTTCCTATCTATAAATTCTAGCGTTCCCCATTCCCCCAACGTGCGTTAAAATTCTAATATCTTCATCACAACTCAGACACGCAGCAGCCATCTACCATGCTTCAGTACCCCCACTTAGAAAAAGCCTTAAAACATCACTTTGGTTATGATCAATTTCGCCCTGGACAAAGGCAAATTATCGAAGATGCCTTAGAAAATCGTGATTTAATGGTAGTCATGCCCACAGGTGGGGGTAAGTCTCTGTGCTTTCAATTACCAGCACTTTTGAAACCAGGTTTAACAGTCGTAGTCTCACCATTGATAGCCTTAATGCAAGATCAAGTAGAAGCACTGCGAACTAATAACATTTCTGCCACATTTCTGAATAGTAGTCTTAATGCCTATAAAGTTCGCTCCCGTGAAGAAGCGATCATGAATGGTAAAATAAAATTACTTTATGTCGCCCCAGAACGCCTCGTTAGTGAACGATTTCTCCCGCTTTTAGACGTAGTTAAAGAAAAAGTCGGAATTTCCACCTTTGCCATAGATGAAGCCCATTGTGTCTCAGAATGGGGGCATGATTTCCGCCCAGAATATCGGCAATTAAGATTACTCAGAAAACGTTATCCTGATGTACCGACAATTGCTTTAACTGCTACCGCTACAGATAGAGTCAGGGCTGATATTATCGAACAATTAGGATTAAAACAACCCAGCATTCATATTGCCAGTTTTAACCGCCAAAATCTTCATTATGAAGTCCGTTCTAAAAGTAATCGTGCTTATGCAGAATTATTAGAAATAGTTAGAGAAAATGAAGGTTCAGGAATTATCTATTGTTTAACTCGCAAAAAAGTTGATGAAATAACTTTAAAACTCCAAAATGATAAAGTTTCAGTTCTCCCTTATCATGCTGGTTTAAGTGATGAGGAAAGATCAAAAAATCAAACTCGGTTTATTCGGGATGATGTGCGAGTAATGGTGGCTACGGTTGCTTTTGGGATGGGGATTAATAAACCCGATGTGCGGTTTGTAGTTCATTCCGATTTACCGCGAAA
The DNA here is from genome assembly GCF_009712025.1 of Dolichospermum sp. UHCC 0406. Taxonomy (NCBI): domain Bacteria; kingdom Bacillati; phylum Cyanobacteriota; class Cyanophyceae; order Nostocales; family Aphanizomenonaceae; genus Dolichospermum; species Dolichospermum sp. UHCC 0406. Next base: position 75,240 of record NZ_VILA01000019.1, on the reverse strand, counting down.
TTTAGAAAGTTATTATCAAGAATCAGGACGAGCCGGCAGAGATGATGAACCTTCCAAATGTACACTTTTTTTCAATTATGGTGATATTAAAACCATTGAATGGAGTATTAATCAAAAACCAGATCCCCAAGAACAATTAATAGCTAAACAGCAACTAAGACAGGTAATTGATTATGCAGAAGGGACAGACTGTAGACGCACAATTCAATTAAGTTATTTTGGCGAAAGATTTCCGGGAAATTGTGGAAATTGTGATAATTGTCTTTATCCTAAACCTGTCCAAGATTGGACAATTGAAGCCATGAAATTTCTATCTTGTGTGGCCAGGTGTAAAGAAAGATATGGAATGTTACATATTATTGATATATTAAGAGGCGCAAAAAATCAGAGAATTGTTGTTAATAAACATGATCAACTTTCTACCTATGGAATTGGCAAAGATAAAACAGTAGATGAATGGCGAATGTTAGGAAGATCACTTTTACATCAAGGGTTAATAGAACAAACCGCAGACGGTTATTCAATTTTAAAACTTAATGCTTTGAGTTGGGAAGTAATGCGAAAACAACGCCCAGTTTCCATTGCTGTTCCTATAGCAAAGAAAACTACTTGGGAAGAGGAAAATGTCAAAGCAGCAGATGTAGAAGTGCTAATGCAAAAATTGCGATCGCTTAGGAAAGAACTCGCAGACGAACAAGCAGTACCACCCTACGTCATCTTCCATGATTCTACCCTCAAATTAATGGCACAAAGCCAACCAAAAACCTTAGATGAATTTGGCAATCTTTCCGGGGTTGGTAGTCATAAATTATCTCAATATGGCGAAAGATTCTTAGCAGAAATTCAAAAATACCGCCAAGAACAAGGGTTACAAGAAAAGACTATTAATCGAGTTAGTTCCTCACCTCATTCTCACTCACCTTCTGATACAGAATTAACAACATTGGAATTATATAACCAGGGTTTGAGTATTGAAAACATCGCTAAACAACGCAACGTTAAAACTGCCACAATTATCAATCATCTCTCCAATTTAATTGAGAAAAAACAACCTGTAGATTTAAGTAAATTAGTCCCCTTAGAACGCCAAAAGAAAATCTGGAACGTTTTAGAAATTGTTGGTGATATTGCCCTCACACCCATTCGGGAAAATTTAGGTGAAAGCTACAGTTTTGACGAAATTCGTTTAGTTAGAGCAAAATGGCGCAGAGAAAAACAAAAAACCATTAAAGATGATATTGATTTTTAGTTTTTTGCCGATAAAGCCAGAGATAGCAGCTTTGGTAAAACCAAACAAATAGCCGTATTCAATATTGTTAAAAATAGACCATCAATTAAACTCATAAATAACTCTCCCTGTGATAACTACATCTTGATTTTGCATTCTAAACACCATTTTTGAATTTTTGAATGTCTTTGACTTGCATAAGTAAATTAAATACTTGCAACTTTTCTATTCCCTGTTATGTATAGCAATCCTGTCTGATTTGTGAAAATTGATGTTTTTACCGAGAATTACAGCGGTTTCCGCTCTTATGAGGGACAAAGTTGAATCATGAAACTCTTGTAGTGCGGGCATCTTGCCCGCTAGATATGTACCTCATAACACCAGGAAGTGCTGTATGAATAGCGCAGAGAAGAAAATAAATATATTCACAAATAATTGAGGATTGCTATTATTCGCTAATATTCTCTTTAATTAGGAGAACATTGGGAACAAAAATTCGGACTAAATTTACAAGATTGACTACCAGTTAATCCGTAGGCTGTACAATATGGGAAACTGGTCATTGCCATTTTGGCGGATTTGCAATTAGGAGTAAGGGCAAATGGTTGAGATTGTTGAGGTTTACGAACCAAAACCATAGATAGCAGCTTAGGCAAAGCCAAACAAGCCCCAGCATTGATGACGGTGAGCAATAATACATCCATCAAATCTATAGGGAATCACCCCCAAATGAAATTTACGTGAAAACAGTTTGACTAAAACTAAAATATATGGCAATGTCCTAAGACTCAACCATAGTATTTAGTTTATATAAAATCAGTTTAGCATAGATTTTTCTAGATGGAACGGTGATAATTCAGTAATTTGTCATCAACAATGTGCTTTTAACGTATTAGACATCTCCAGAAAAGAATGTAGAGACGTTCCATGGAACGTCTCTACAAGGGTTGTAAGTCACGCATATTTAATTTTCACCAGATGTCTATTAAATACCGTTATATTAAATTGAAAAAATCACCAATTTAAATTTAACATCAGCATCTATGACAAAAACCCAATCTGCAACTTCTTTCTTAGCTAACATTTCTGAGCGGGAAAGCCTGGCTTTACAGAGTTTAGTAGATTACACAAATGTGGAGTCACTCCCAGAAATTTGGACTTTAGCTGCCAGGAAATTTGGTAATATTGTTGCCCTGCATAACCCCCACTCCAAACCAGAAGTAAAAATTACCTATAGTCAGTTGTCAGGGCAAATTCAACAATTTGCGGCTGGTTTACAGACATTAGGCATCAATATAAACAATAGCGACACTCTTCCCTATGGTGAACGGGTTTCCCTCATTGCTGATAACAGTCCCCGCTGGTTTATTGCCGATCAAGGTATAATGACCGCTGGAGCGGTAAATGCAGTCCGTAGCGCCCAAGCAGAACGAGAAGAATTACTCTATATTATTTCCCATAGTGGCAGTACCGCATTAGTAATTGAGGATCTCAAAACTCTAAATAAGTTAGGAGAAAGCTTAAATGAATTACCGATTAAGCTGGTAGTTCTCCTTTCTGATGAAGCACCACCCACAGAACGCAATTTTCCAGTGGTGAACTTTTCCCAATTATTAGATATTGGTAGTAACAACACTTTAATAGCTACCAAACAAAGCAGCGAAAGTTTAGCAACCCTAATTTATACCTCTGGTACTACGGGAAAACCTAAAGGTGTGATGCTATCTCACAAAAATTTGCTGCACCAAGTTAAAAGTTTGGGGGTGGTTGTCCAACCCAAAAAAGGTGATACCGTCCTCAGTATTCTGCCCACATGGCATAGTTATGAACGCAGTGGAGAATATTTCTTACTTTCTCAAGGTTGTACCCAAATTTACACTAATTTGCGTTCTGTGAAAGGGGATTTAAAGAAATTTAAACCCAATTACATGATTGCTGTTCCTCGACTATGGGAATCAATTTATGAAGGAGTGCAAAAACAATTCCGCGAACAACCAGCCAAAAAACAAAGTTTGGTCAAGTTCTTACTAGAAACGAGCCAGAAATATATTGAAGCGCGGCGTATTTCGCAGGGATTGAGTTTAAATCACATTCACGCTTCATTTATTGAACGTTCCCAAGCCAAAATAACAGAATTGGGTTTATTATTATTCCATGCACTCGGTGAAAAATTAGTTTATACCAAAGTGCGAGAAGCTACTGGCGGCAACATCAAGCACGTTATTAGCGGTGGTGGGGCGCTACCTGCATATATAGATAACTTCTTTGAAATTGTTGGGGTGGAAATTTTACAAGGTTATGGTTTAACAGAAACCTCACCAGTAACTAATGCTCGTCGTCCTTGGCGAAATTTACGGGGTTCTTCAGGACAACCCATTCCCGGTACAGAAGTGAAAATTGTCAATCCTGAGACTCGTCAACCTCTACCAGTGGGAGAACGGGGTTTAGTCCTGCTCAAAGGGCCACAAATCATGCAGGGCTATTATCAAAATCCCGAAGCCACAACCAAAGCCATAGACACAGAAGGTTGGTTTGATAGCGGTGATTTAGGTTGGGTAACTCCTGAAAATGACCTAGTATTAACAGGTAGAGCAAAAGACACCATTGTTTTAACCAATGGGGAAAACATCGAACCCCAGCCCATAGAAGATGCTTGTTTAAGATCACCCTATATTGACCAAATCATGTTAGTAGGGCAAGATCAACGGAGTATTGGCGCTTTGATTGTTCCCAACCTAGAAGCCTTAGAAAAATGGGCAGAAACTCAAAATAATAGTCAAAAAATTGACTTAGAGAGTAAAATAGTCCAGGATTTGTTTCGTCAGGAATTAAATCGGGAAGTTCAAAACCGTCCCAGCTACCGAGCCGATGATCGTGTTGGACCGTTCAAACTCATTGAGGAAGAATTCTCAATTGAAAATGGACTCATGACACAAACGCTCAAAATCCGTCGTCACGTTGTCATGGCCCGATATTGCGATATTATTAACGCAATGTTTGCCAAATAATTCCCTAAATCGCAGATAATCTTTCAGAACTTAATGGAGATATAGGGAAGCAGCCCCGCAGAGGGGAATGGGAAGAAAATTCTTCTTTTTTTCTTTCTTTTTTTCTCCTGACTCCTGACTCCTGACTCCTGACTCCTGACTTCCCCCAAACTACAAACTATTTAAGAGTGAACGGACAATTTTTATGGATGTTTCCAACCCTCAATTGCTTTTAAAACGCCCGATTAATGTCAAAGCCATAGTTACTAGTCTCTGGAAAGAGGAAGTACAACAGCAACTACAAGGTCAAATTAATCAAGTTGACCAACAACTGCAACAATTAGACGTTGAAGGACAAAGAGCAGTTAGCGCCATTCAAAAACAGAGTGTGCAACCACCAGGACCCCAAACACTCCAACAGATTGACAACATTCAACTGCAAGTCAATCAAAAGAAAAGTGAACTTCTAGAGCAGAAAAACCAAATGCTGCAAAACCTCCAGCAAGTACAATTATTGGAATTAGATCAAGAAGTTAATCAATTTCAAATGGAAAGCTTTTTCCGGATTGAACTAGGTGATAATTTGATTAGTAAAATGCAGGTTGAAGTTGTCCTCCGTGATGGTATTGTCGAAGAAATTCGCGGAGACATCTAACATTAGCACTGAAGTAGAAGTTTAGCATATCTCGTTCCCAGTCTCTGACTGGGAATGCTATCACAGAGGCTCTGCCTCTACAGTTATCAAAGCTCATCCATGAAGTTGACACCAATCATTATCACGCTTAACCACTACCCTAGTAGGGGGGGAAATTAATAATTGAGGGGGTTGACAAATGATTTTGAATTTGTTATCATAGAATTGATAAGGAAGAACTATCTTCTCATAAAAATCTATTCAACTGCCCAAAACCGCTGACAATCAAGTAATCGGTTGTGTTTTGTCCAAAAAAACAGATAGTTATCATCAATCTGATTTTTCCAAAAAATCACCCACTTGATCACAAAACTGTTAAAATTCGTAGATTGAAGTCCATATATAATTGATTCTGAAACCACCATATCATGAGCATTAACGAAGTATTTATGCCAGCGCTGAGTTCCACCATGACCGAAGGCAAAATTGTCTCCTGGGTCAAGTCGCCTGGAGATAAAGTGGAGAAAGGCGAAACAGTGGTGGTTGTCGAATCAGATAAAGCTGATATGGACGTGGAAACCTTCTATGAAGGATATCTTGCCCATATCATTGTTCCCGCTGGTGAAACCGCCCCAGTCGGCACAGCGATCGCATACATTGCCGAAACAGAAGCAGAAATAGCCACAGCCCAGTCCTTAGCCAACGCAGACGGTGCTGCTGCCCCCTCCACACCTGCCCCCATACCCGTACCCGTTGCCGCAATTGCCGCCCCTGCCACCCCATCTCAAAATGGTTCTAACCATGAACCCGGCAGAGTCGTAGTTTCACCCCGCGCTCGCAAACTAGCCAAAGAACTCAAAGTAGATTTAAATACCCTCACAGGTAGCGGTCCCTACGGTCGCATTGTGGCGGAAGATATAGAAGTGGCAGTCGGTAAAGTCCAACCCGTTACTACCCCCGTTGTCACTCCCGCACCCGCACCCGTAGCCGCACCTGTACCCGTAGCTGCACCTGCACCTGTCGCCACACCAGTAGTTACTAGTGCCGTTCCTGGTCAAGTAGTGCCATTCACAACCTTACAAAATGCAGTAGTTCGGGGCATGGTAGCCAGTTTATCTGTACCTGTGTTCCGTGTCAGTTACACAATTAGCACCGATGGACTCGATAAACTTTACAAACAAATTAAGTCTAAAGGTGTGACAATGACCGCGCTATTAGCCAAAGCTGTAGCCATAACATTACAAAAACACCCCATCCTTAATGCCAGCTACTCAGATCAAGGAATTGTCAATCACCCTAATATTAACGTTTCTGTTGCCGTAGCCATGGATGATGGTGGTTTAATCACACCCGTTTTACAAAATGCAGATGCAGTTGATATCTACTCTTTATCTCGCAATTGGAAATCTTTAGTAGAACGCGCTAGAGCTAAACAACTACAACCAGTAGAATATAACAGCGGTACTTTTACACTTTCCAACTTAGGAATGTTTGGTGTAGATACCTTTGATGCCATTTTACCCCCCGGACAAGGTTCTATTTTAGCCATTGGTGCATCACGTCCCCAAGTAGTTGCCACACCTGATGGATTATTTGGTGTGCGTCAACAAATGCAAGTTACAATCACCTGTGATCATCGCATTATTTACGGCGCTGATGCTGCCGGATTCTTGCAAGACTTAGCGAAGTTGATTGAAACGAATCCCCAATCTTTGACAATGTAAGAGACTAATACCCAGATTCCCGACTTCTGAGAGAAGTCGGGAATCTAAAAAGGGGATCTATAAAAAATATAAACATATACAAATTCCAGATTCTAAGAACTAACATTAAAACAAACGATTAATTAAAAAGTTGGTGTGTGTAATGGCAACTAAAAAACAATTCAACAGCTTTGAAGAAATGCTTTCTGGTTCAGATGTACCCGTGTTAGTAGACTTTTATGCCGACTGGTGTGGTCCTTGTCAAATGATGGTACCCATTTTAGAAAAAGTCAACCTTGAACTGAAAGATAGATTACGGATTGTGAAGATTGACACAGAAAAGTATAAAGAATTAGCCAGTCAGTATGGCATTGCCGCTTTACCAACCTTGGTACTATTTAAACAAGGAAAGCCCGTAGATAAAATTGAAGGTGTTATGCAAGCCGCACAGTTAGTACAACATCTACAACCACAACTTTAAATAGGGTTTTAAAATAGAGATGCAAAATTCCGCGTCTCTATAACAGCAACTTTCAGTGTATTTCTTCCTTTGCGCCTTTGCTCCTTTGTGCCTACCCTGCGGGATCTCTAAGAGAGATTGCGCGAAACAAAATTCGCGCTATCTTAAATAAAGAAGATCCAAGGAGTGCATCTTTTTATGAAAGGCAAACAAGTTTTACTTACAGGTGGCACAGGGGGACTAGGTTTGGGTGTAACACCCGCAGTTATAGCCCAAGGTGCAGACGTAACTATTCCTTATCGTAGTCCTAAAGATGTAGAACGTCTCAAAGGAATTATTTCCCCTGCGGATTTTGCCAGAATTCATTTTATTCCTGCTAATTTAGAAGATGAAGCCTCAGTAGAGAAACTTATCAGTCGCATGACAAAAGTAGATGTATTAATTCATTTAGTCGGTGGTTTTTCTATGGGAAAAACTCACGAATACAGTTTTTATGATTGGAAACAACAAATAGATTTAAACTTAAATACAACTTTTTTGACTTGCAAATATAGCCTCAAAAGTATGTTAGAAAATGGCTATGGGCGGATTGTGACTGTAAGTTCCCGCGCTGGGGCTGAACCTGCGGGAAATTTGGCAGCTTATTCTGCGGCTAAAGCTGGGGTGATAGCCTTAACAAAAGCGATCGCAGAGGAAACCAAAAATACTAACATTACAGCTAATACCATTCTCCCCAGTGTCATTGATACCCCCACCAACAGGGCAGCTATGGGTGTGGAAAACGCTGATAAATGGGTTAAACCAGAATCTATTGCCCAAGTTATCTGCTTTTTAGCCTCAGAAGCAGCTAAGGATATTCGTGGTGCAGCAATTCCCGTTTATGGTAGTTTGTGAAGTACACACGACTGAGAAAGAGAACGGTTATGAGAGTGGTATCTGTTTGTTACTCAGCAGGTATCACCCATAATTATTAGTTAAGGCGATCGCAATTGACTTTTTCTGAGAATCTGCGGTAATCTTTCATGTAAGACTGAGACTGTGCAAGTTCAGTTGAATAATCGAAATTTTAAAAGCTAAAATACAGGTATTACTTAACTACAACTTACTATGAAATTCAATGTCACGATTGATCGAGATGAAGATGGTGTCTGGATTATTGAATGTCCTAGTATTCCTGGTTGTATTAGTCAGGGAGAGACAAAAGAAGAGGCTTTAGAGAATATTCAAGATGCAATTTCTGCTTGTTTGCAGGTTAGGGCAGAGATTGGCTTGCCATTGACTGTTGAAACTAAATAAGTAGAACTTTTAGTCTAATCATAGCATCAAAACTACCTGTTCGGAGTGATTACAATCATCTATCTGGAATTTAAGAAACTTACTCTTTTACCTATATGTCTGTTTCACTTGAAAATCGCTTCCACTCATTCATGAAGTCCGTTTCATTCGCTGAATCCATTGACGCTCTACTTTTAGATGAAACGTATAAAGAGAGACAGAAAGATAAAAAGCGAGCAGATTACCTTTTATTTGATCGAAAATTAATTTTAGAGTTAAAAAGTTTAGTCAAAGATCCTTCATCAAAAGTTGAAGAAGAGATTGATAAACATCGAAATCGTGAAGACTTTCCTCTGATATATGGTCAAACCGATCTCCAAAAGATACTCAAACATCTTCCTGATGGCGAATCTATCAATCGCCGTATACATAGAGATATTACACGTTCGGTTGAAAAAGGACTACGTAGTGCTGATAAGCAGTTTGTTGATACGAAATATATTTTTGAATTGATTGAAAGCATTAGTTTACTTGTGGTGCTAAATCAAGATATAGAAATTTTTTCACCAGAGGTACTCCTCTCTCGTCTTAGCCAACATCTTTGTTCATCTTTGCCATCATCTCCTCGTTTGGAAAATGTAGATTTTGTTTGGATCATATCTGAGAGCCATTTATGTGTAGTCCCAAATATTCCTAATGCTTTTCCATCAATTCTCTTGAAAAGTCCAAACTTAAAACAGCATGAGTGGTTTGCACCTCTTTTTGAGAAGCTTCAGCTTGAGTGGGCAAGGTTCAATGGCTTACCACTAGTTCAACTGAATATGGAAAGCATGGAAAGCCCAAGTAACATATCTTTTCGCTCTGCAAAGGTTGAAGAACCTAAGACCACTATACAAGCAAGAAGGTTTTCAGCCCCATAATTATATGCAACTTCACATTAGATTGGTATTACCTTAAATATCAAAATAAAAGAGATATGCTTTGCACATGGATTTAGCCAGATAAAATTTATCCTTTTGTATTACTTAAATAATCACTAATAATTTCTAGAATTACCTGTTCAATATCTGGAATTTGAGATGGAATAATTTTATTTTCAATATGTTTATGATTGGTATAACCTAAATCGGGCTTATGTTTCGCATTATCATAGCGAAATATCAATTTATTTTCACTGTCTTGATAATGAAAAGAATAGGAAAGTTTTTCAACAGATTCTTGTAAATCTACATATTCTTTAAAAAATAGGCAATTGCCTTGGATAAATTCTAGATTTCCTTGAATAAAACCAATATAATTTGATCTGGAATCTACGGAAAAGTTAAATGATAATATCCATCCGTCATGTACATATTTTTGAATAATAGAAATAATGTTAGCTTGGTAATTGTTGAGTAACATATTCGATTGCTTCTAACTTTTGCAAATAATTAGTTAATTTATTCTTTATTTTAATCTCCCCAGCCCAACTCACATATTCTTCATCTCTTCCTTCCAGGTCTTCCGCTGTCCAATGAGTGAAAAAATGCTCAGATGAGATTTGATATTTTGTTTCAAATTCATTTAACAACTTATTAGTTTTTGCTAGTGAACGCTGTAAACTTTTAATTTCCGATTCAATAGCTGATTGAACTAGGTTTTTTTCGCTTTCAATGTCTGGAGAATCAGATTTAATTTGTATTTGTAACATCAAATTTACCTCCAATAAATTACTAACATTTAAAACCCCCTAATACCCTGTTCCAAACCCTCACAGACACCTGTAAGAAAATCTAAATCCAAAGTGGCAATAGTATCACTAGGTTTGTGATAATGGGGATTTCGCATAAATGCCGTATCCGTCACCATGATTGCGGGATAACCTTCATCCCAAAAAGGTGAATGATCACTTAAGCGAGTTTGGGGAACGAATAAACCGCGATTTGGTACGGGTAGCCATTGACTATTTATACTGGATTGTTTCATATTACCACTTAAACTAATTAAATCACCCAAAGTCCGCAAATTGCCAATTAGAGCAATAAAATCACCGCGATTTGGGTAAAATAATCCCAGAGGAAAAGGGTATTTTTGAGAACCAGGAGTAGAATCCCGATATCCCAACATTTCCAAAGATATCATCAAGCGAAGAGGTTGCTTTTGTTCGCGCAACAAAGCTGCATAATCAGCACTACCCAACAACCCATATTCTTCCATATCAAAAGCCACCAACCGCAAAGGATATCTAGCGGGTTTTTCGGCGAAACTCCTGGCAAATTCTAATAAAACCGCCACACCCGTTGCATTATCATCAGCCCCAACAGTTCCTAATACACCATCATAGTGAGCGCCAATTAAAATTGGTGGTAAATCTGCCTTTTGGTTTTTGACAGCAGCGGGTAAATTTAAAATTAGGTTTTTACAGCTTTTACCTCTGACTTTAAAGGTGTGGATTTCCACACTTCCCCATTGTCCCAATTGCTGGCGAATGTATTCTTGAACAAAAAAATGCCCCGCACTGTCCATATAGGGATTGCGTTCTCTGGCTACTTCCTGAAGATGGGTTTCTAACCGCTGTTTTAAATTCAAAGTGGATAAAAATAATATGTAATGGACAAGAGTAAGAGTAAAAATGAATATTCACCTTTTCAACTGACCACTGACAACTGACAACTGACTGAAAATGCTATCCTAGTTTAGCAAGTAGCACTGCTGTTGCTAAAATGCCTCTAATTCCTGATTTAATGATGACTATTATATTATTGGATTGTTGACCTGATTTAGCACCAAGCTAAAAGCAGTATTATTATATCATTATAAATTTACAAAACACGCAACAGGAGACGAGTAACGCATGGGCAAGGTAGTTGGCATCGACTTGGGTACAACCAACTCAGTAGTCGCCGTCATGGAGGGTGGCAAGCCGGTGGTGATTGCCAATGCAGAAGGAATGCGAACAACCCCCTCCGTAGTTGGCTTTAGTAAGGAAGGCGAAAGGGTTGTGGGGCAAATGGCCAGACGGCAAACCGTCCTTAATCCTCAAAATACCTTTTTTGCGGTAAAACGCTTCATTGGGCGCAAGTATGGGGAATTAAACCCAGATTCTAAGCGTGTTCCTTACACTATTCGCAAAGATGAAATTGGTAATATTAAAGTTGCCTGTCCCCGGCTAAATAAGGAATTTTCCCCAGAAGAAATTTCGGCTATGGTGCTGAAAAAATTAGCTGATGATGCTAGTCGTTACCTGGGTGAACCTGTTACCGGGGCTGTGATTACTGTTCCGGCTTATTTTAATGATTCCCAACGCCAAGCTACCCGTGACGCGGGCAGAATTGCGGGTTTAGATGTTTTACGGATTCTCAACGAACCCACAGCCGCATCTTTAGCTTACGGATTAGATCGAGGTTATACAGAAACTATTCTTGTGTTTGATTTGGGTGGGGGAACTTTTGATGTGTCTCTACTAGATGTGGGTGATGGCGTATTTGAGGTTAAATCTACCAGTGGAGATACTCAACTCGGTGGTAATGATTTTGATCGAAAAGTAGTTGATTGGTTAGCGGAACAGTTTTTAGAAGCAGAAGGTGTAGATTTAAGACGCGATCGCCAAGCTTTGCAACGGTTAATGGAAGCCGCAGAAAAGGCGAAAATTGAACTTTCGGCGGTTAGTGTCACCGATATTAATTTACCCTTCATTACCGCCACGGAGGACGGTCCAAAACACCTAGAAACTCGGCTGACGCGATCGCAATTTGAAGGTTTATGTGTAGACTTACTGGGTAGAATCAGAACACCAGTTAAGCGGGCGTTAAAAGATGCCGGAGTTTCTCCTGTAGATATTGAAGAAGTCGTATTAGTTGGTGGTTCTACGAGAATGCCCATGGTGAAACAGCTAGTTCAAGATTTAATTGGCATTGAACCCAACGAAAACGTCAATCCTGATGAAGTCGTCGCTGTGGGTGCAGCTATTCAGGGCAGTATTCTCGCTGGGGAACTTAAAGATGTTCTCCTCTTAGATGTTACACCCCTATCTATGGGCTTAGAAACCATCGGTGGTGTCATGAAAAAACTCATCCCCCGCAATACAACTATCCCAGTCCGTCGTTCTGACATCTTTTCTACTTCTGAAAATAACCAAAATAGCGTAGAAATCAATATTGTCCAAGGTGAAAGGGACATGGCCACAGATAACAAATCATTAGGACGGTTTAAACTCTATGGCATTCCTCCCGCACCCAGAGGCATTCCCCAAGTGCAAGTATCTTTTGATATTGATGCTAATGGGATTCTCCAGGTAACAGCCCTAGATCGAACTACTGGCAGAGAACAAAGCATTACTATTCAAGACGCTTCTACTTTAAGTGAGTCAGAAGTTAACCGCATGATTCAGGATGCTCAAAAATACGCCAATGTTGATAGAGAAAGGAAGGAACGAGTTGAAAAACGGACCCGCGCCGAAGCGTTAATATTACAAGCAGAACGACAACTGCGAGAAGTAGCTTTGGAAATGGGAATGCAATTTGCCCGCAACCGTCGTCAACGCATTGATAATATTTGCCGGAATTTACGAGAAAGTTTACAAGCTGACGAAGATCGCGGTATTGATCAGGCTTATGCTGATTTACAAGATGCTCTGTATGAACTGAATAGAGAGGTCCGTCAGTATTATGCTGAGGATGAAGATGAAGATTTATTTGGTGCTATCCGGGAAATCTTTGTGGGTGAAAAAGAAAAAGAACCGCCAAGGGATGTTTACAGAGATAACTATCGCCAACGAGATTCATCTAACCGAGGTGTTAACAGGGACTATGGCAGGGAAAATCAAAATCGTTCTCCTAATTATGAAAGTCGTCCCACTCGCAGCAAACGCCCTAGCTATCAGGATAACTGGGATGATGACGATGATTGGTTATAATTCGATTTTAGATTTTAGATTAACTATATTTGATCTACATTCAAAAATCTTTCCCAATATTTGATTTGCAGGGTCAGTCATAAGTAGAAGCGCAACTGAGAACTGACCACTGTACGGGCGAAGCATTTGGAGAACTATTTTTGGCAATGACCGATAATTTATCTTCTAAATGCCCCTACTAACAACTGACAACTGTACGGGCGAAGCATTTGGAGAACTATTTTTGGCAATGACCGATAATTTATCTTCCAAATGCTTCAACTGACAACTGACCACTGTACGGGCGAAGCATTTGGAGAACTACTTTTGGCAATGACCGATAATTTATCTTCCAAATGCTTCAACTGACAACTGACCACTGTACGGGCGAAGCATTTGGAGAACTACTTTTGGCAATGACCGATAATTTATCTTCCAAATGCTTCAACTGACAACTGACCACTGTACGGGCGAAGCATTTGGAGAACTATTTTTGGCAATGACCGATAATTTATCTTCCAAATGCTTCGCCCCTACTGACAACTAACATTTAACAGATTATGCAAAATTTGCAGAACTTTCGGGATTATTACGAAATTTTAGGGGTTTCTAAAGATGCCACCAGTGAAGAAATCAAGAAGGTTTATCGGCGTTTAGCTAGACAATATCACCCTGACCTTAATCCTGGGAATAAGGAAGCTGAGGAGAAATTTAAAACCATTGGTGAGGCTTATGAAATCCTTTCTGATTCTAGCAGGCGATCGCAATATGACCAATTTAGCCGCTATTGGCAACAAAACGGCTTTGCTGGCAATAAACAAACTCCCAAGCCAAAAGGTTGGGATAACCGCGCTAACGCTCGTTCTAGTCAAGAAGTAGACCCCAGCCAATTTAACGATTTTGAAAGTTTTGTTAATCAAGTAATTGGTGTCAGCAATCGCAAAGATCCCAAAAGTAGTCCGGGAAGTACCAGCACTAGCGACCCCTTTCGCAGTCCCAGAACCAAAGTTTCATATACAGTTAATACCCCGCCACCCCGTGCCACCCGTCGGGATATCGAAGCTAGATTAACCTTACCTTTAGAAAAAGCTTATCAAGGTGGTAACGAAAGAATCCGTTTAGAAGATGGACGTTCTCTCGAAGTGACTATGCCCCCAGCTATGGTAACAGGGCAAACTATCCGCTTACGAAATCAGGGAATTAGTGGTGGTGATTTATACTTAAAAATTACCGTTGATCCTCATCCTTTGTTTAAGTTAGAAGGCATTAATATCTTCTGTCAAGTACCTGTGACTCCCAGTGAAGCAACTTTAGGCGGACAAGTCGAAGCACCTACCCTTGATGGTCCAGTGAAAATGACCATTCCTGCTGGTGTCAGGTCTGGGCAAAGATTCCGTCTTGGTAATAAAGGCTACCCTGGCGAAACTGGTCAACGTGGTGATCAATTAGTGGAAATTCAGATAGTAACTCCCAAAAATATTAGTCCTCAAGAACGAGAACTTTATGAAAAATTACGAGAAATAGAAACCTTTAAACCTCGCGCTGATTTAATTTAACAATAAAACAAACTACAGAAGCAACAAGAGAAATTAATTTCTCCACAGATGGCTCAGATGCAGAGTGGGTAGAGAATTTTAGATTCCTGGATCTGTTACCATGAAAATAGATCCTCCACTAACTTGCAGCTATGACCGTCAGCCAAAATATTGAACCCGGTTTAGATGTAATATTTCCACCAAGTAATCTAGAAAGTGACGAACCACCTTTGGAATCATCTTTACATCTACAACAAATGCTACTACTAATCCAATGTCTCAATTGGTGGTGGCGAGATATAAATAAAATTAATAATTATTTTGTTGCTGGGAACATGACTGTTTATTATAGTCCTCGGCAAATTAAAACTAAAGATTTTCGTGGTCCAGATTTTTTCCTAGTGCTGGATACAGAAAACCGCGAGCGAAATAGTTGGGTAGTCTGGGAGGAAGGTGGTAAATATCCTAACTTAATTATAGAATTGCTTTCTCCCTCCACTGCTTCCACTGATAAAGGGTTAAAAAAACAAATTTATCAAGATATTTTCCGCACACCTGAATATTTCTGGTTTAATCCGCAAAATTTAGAATTTGCTGGTTTTATCTTGTTTGGTGGAACATATCAACCCATAGAACCTAATCCTCAAGGTTTATTATGGAGTCAGCAGCTAAATTTATATTTGGGTGTCCATGACGGTAAATTGCGTTATTTTCTGCCAGAAGGACAGTTAATGCTAACACCAGAAGAATATGGAGTACAAGCAACCCAACGTGCAGAACAACAAGCCCAACTCACAGAAGAAGCAACCAAACTCGCAGAACAACAAACCCAGCGTGCAGAACAACAAACCCAACTCGCAGAACAAAAAGCCCAACTCGCAGAACAACAGGCTCAACGTGCAGAACAACAAACCCAAATCGCAGAGGAAGCAACCCAACGTGCAGAACGTTTAGCTGCCAAACTCAGAGAATTGAATATTGACCCCGACATTTTATGAAATTAGGACAGCAATTCTCATTTTGAACTGAAACCCATCTCAGTTGGAAAAACTTAAACAAGAGAATAGGCTTTTTAGAGAAAGTTATTGAGAAATATTTTTAATAGGTCGCACAAAATTTCCAAAATGAGAATTGCTGATGTTTTGTGGCTATTTCTGCTATAGCTACCCAAGAGATTTAGAATAGAAAAAAACTTATTTGAGCAAAGTGACTCAAAAAACCGTAAACCAAAATGAGGAAGTCCCACACAGCAGCGAAATTACCTATTACTCCCTGCTAGGACTCTATCCTGGAGCATCAGTAATTGATATTCGTCGCGCTTATCGAGAACTGAGCAAACTCTATCATCCAGATACGACAGAATTACCTGCTAATATTGCTACTGCTAAATTTCAGCAAATAAACACAGCCTACGCTACCCTCTGTAACCCAGAACGACGATTGAGCTATGATTTGAAAGTGGGTTATTCCCGTTTTGACGTAATTCAAGCACCACCCGATTTAAACCAGTCTGTACATAAGCCTTACGATTTTTCCAAATCAATGTATCTCGATGCTACAGATCGCCCTTTGTCTTCTGGAGAAATATTTGTATTATTTATTTTGGGGTTGACCATTGTTGGTTGTATGCTATTAGCGATTGCGATCGCCATTCTCCGTGGAGAAGCAATCAGTTAAACTCAATTTCTCACCTCTAAAATCACCAATAATCTTGAATTGAATTGAATTGCTTATGCTTTCCGCTAATACACCACTGTATAGTCATTCTTTACCACAAATCGAACAATGGCTAAAAAACCAAGGTTGTCAACAAGACGATACCCAACTACATTGTTGGCGTGTCCAACGATCTAGTTGGGAAGCGGAACTTTGGTTAGATACTGAACAAATTACAGTTCGCTATTTTCAATCAGGAGAAAACCGTCAAGATATTCAACGTTCCTTTAAATATTCCCTGAGTCGGGAAGACATCGAAGAAGCCGTTTTTTCAGGGCCATAATCTATAGCAGGAGTCAGAAGTTGGGATTTTGGATTGATTACTGCATCTAAAATCCAAAATTGTCAGACTTTCCCAAAACGGCGTTCTCGTTGTTGATAAGCAGATAAAGCGCGATGAAATTCATGACGGTTAAAATCCGGCCAGAGAGTATCAGAAATATAAATTTCACTATAAGCCATTTGCCAAAGTAAGAAATTCGATAATCGCATTTCTCCACTGGTGCGAATTAATAAATCTGGATCTGCTATTCCAGCCGTATATAAATGAGCTTCAAATACTTCTTCAGATATATCTTCAGGCTGTAGTAAATCTTCTTTAACCTTTTGAGCGATCGCCCGACAAGCTTGTAAAATCTCCTGTCTACCCCCATAATTAGTCGCTATTGTAAACCGAATACTGCGATTATCCTTAGTTTGATCCATAGAATGGGAAATCTCAGCCTGAAGAGCCTGTGGTAAAGCCGATAAATTACCCACAAACTGAATTTGCACATTTTCCTCCACCATTTCCCGCAGTTCTTGGCGTAAAACGCGCTGAAATAGATTCATCAAAAATTCTACCTCCTCCTCTGGTCTTTGCCAATTCTCCGTTGAAAAAGCATAGGCAGTTAGTGCTTTAATTCCCCAGTCTTTGCAACAGTGCAGCAAATCCTTGAGAACATTTACACCGGCTTTATGACCCATCATCCGGGGTAGACCGCGACTTTTTGCCCATCGGCCATTACCATCCATAATTACCGCGACGTGCTGAGGGAGTAATTCTTGTTTTAAATCAAGAGGTAAATATTGCAATTCAGTTTGTTGTGTTTTCATTTTTTATCTTGAGAAGCGGTCGTACCCCTACGGGTAGCGTGTCGAAGACAAGGTAGCCTAAGTAACCGGGACATTAATTTTAGTGATTGATCACCAAGTTGACGAACTAAACTGAAAAGACCAGGTGCATGAGCTTCCCGATCTACAGTGGGAGAGAATCGAGTCTCTAAAGACTCTTTGAGCTTTTTAATAGTTAGTGGTCTATATAGAGTTCCCTTTTCCGCTAAGGAAATAGAACCCGTTTCTTCTGATACAACAACACAAATACAATTTTCGACCCTTTCAGTAATTCCCATTGCCGCCCGATGGCGTGTTCCCAACTGCCGCGACGCTGTGCGTCCTGAAAGTGGTAAAATTATACCAGATGATACAATGCGCGAACCACGAATTAACGTTGCTCCATCATGTAACAAAGTTTTCGGTTGAAAAATAGTTTGGATCAGTTCTTTAGAAACTTCAGCATTTAGCTTCACTCCTGGAACGGAGAAATCTTGTTCTTCAATGGGTCCTGTAGTTTCTAAAATTAGTAAAGCGCCAATCCGATTTTTTGATAACTCTTTAATTGCATCAACAATTTCATCAATTACACTATCCGACTTAGGAATTGCTCTAGCGTTATTCCGAAATAACTGCCAAAATTCACCACGTCCCAATTGTTCTAAAAAACGGCGAAATTCTGATTGCAGTGCTACAGCCATAGCCACAGCACAGCCAATCACCAATTTTTCCAGGACAAAATTTAGGAGGGGTAATCCCAATTTGCCACTGAGTGCCGAGCAGAGCATTAAGACTATAAACCCTCGCACCATCCATAAAGTGCGCCGTTCACTAATAATAACCAGGATCATGTATGTCAGTGCCAGCACTAACATTATATCCAGAGTCCCAAGGAACAAGGACTGTGACCTATCTCCCAGGTTTATCAGCCATTGCTTCCACCAATCTCTCATAAAACCTCGCCGTATGCAGGAAACTCAGAGTCTTCAGACCTGAGAGGGAAGCGACACGAGCGATTAAAGTCGCCGTGACATTTGTGGTAAAATTAAATTGCGAGTAAGAATTATTGTCTACGTATTGAAGCATCCTAGTACGGAGAAATCCCGGCTCCTGTGAAACAACGGTTAGATTTTCTAACGGCAGTATGACGAGAAAGAGCAAGCAATGGCAGGTTGACTGAGCGTACCGTGCCACAGGCTTAGTGACAGATTCCGATAGCGCAGCGTGGCTTTAGCCATAGCATTTTGAACAAAAGTAAGCGCAATTTCAACACCTTAGTTGGTAGTTGTTTTGAGCGTTTAGTCGGCGTTTGACGGTCGCAGCGAGAGTTTTACTCTGTCCGCAGAATCTCAGTGGCTGAAGCCATGAGAGTGTCAAGACATCTGGATTCTTATAGTCAGTTGTCAGTTGTCAATTGTGATTTTTTAACCACTGACCACTGACCACTGACTACTGACTATTTCAGTCTTTCCGGTAGGCAATCTTGTCGAATCAAATCTTGATAAGTTTCGCGCTGCAAAATTAAATTTGCTTCACCATTTGCCACTACAACTGCTGCCGGTCGGGGGAGACGATTGTAATTAGATGCCATACTGTAATTGTACGCACCAGTTCCCATAACTACGAGAATATCATTTGCTTCAGTTTTTGGTAGTTGGGCATTTTTAATCAGAATATCCCCTGATTCGCAGTGTTTACCAGCTAATGTGACCGTTTCAGTGCAGGGGGTAGATATTTTATTAGCAACTACTACCCGATAAACTGATTGGTAGGTGATAGGGCGGGGATTATCGGACATTCCGCCATCAATCGCTACGTAGGTGCGAATTTCGGGAATAACCTTCGTAGCACCAACAGTATAAGCAGTGACGCAAGATGTGGCTATGAGCGATCGCCCTGGTTCACAGAGTAATTTTGGTAAAGGCAGATTTTCCGAGATACAAGCAGTTTGTACAACCTCACAAATTGCCTTAGACCATTCCACAATGCTTGGTGGATCATCAGATTCTGTATATCTAATCCCTAAACCACCACCAACATTTAATTCTCTCACCTTTAATCCATGTTTAGCCGCATCTCTTAACCACTGCACCATCACAGCAGCTAAATCTCTATGTGGTTGACGTTCAAAAATTTGTGAACCAATATGAGCGTGTAACCCCACACAGTTTAAACTGGGCTGCTTACTTACAAAAGCAAATACTTCTTGTAAATCATGGGGATCAAAACCAAATTTACTATCTAAGTGTCCAGTACGAATATATTCGTGGGTATGGCATTCTATCCCAGGAGTTAAGCGTAGCATAATCCGAATGGGCGAAAGATCAGAATTTTCTGTGTTCTCCCCTGCTATCTTCACCAGCAGATCTAATTCATGCCAGTTATCCGCTACAATAGTACATCCAGACTGAATCGCTAAAACTAACTCATCATGAGATTTGTTATTTCCATGTAAGTAAATCTTATCAGGACTCATACCCGCATTCAGCGCAGTATAAAGTTCGCCACCGGATACTACATCAATTCCTAACCCTTCTGAGGCAACAATGGCACAAACAGCTAAACAATTCCATGCCTTAGAAGCATAAAGTACCTGAGATTCTCCCTTGTAATATTCCTTAAAGGTATCTCGATATTGCCTACAAGCTGTCCGCAGGGTTTCCTCATCTAAAATATATAAAGGTGAAGCAAACTGTTCAACTAGGGTTGTGACATCACACCCACCGATTTCCAGATGATCATGATCATTAACTCTCGCTGTCAAAGGTAAGAGTTGTTGGTTAGGAGAAATATCAGCACTGTCACCAGTTGTTGACTGTAAATATTGACGGCCAGAAAGTTGAACTTCGACGGGGTAAGTCGATACCATAACTAATAAGAGTTGTCTTTGTGAAAAATCAGGCCATGAGTATATGTCCTGATTTCCAGTTTAACCTCTCATTGGTAATGGATAATTGGTAATTGGTAATTAACCTTCCTCAATCCTCAAAAATTGTGATTTCATCCGACTTAAAAATTCAATCTTTAACCACAGATAATTTAACTGAACTATTAGAACTAGATAAAGCTTGTTTTGATGGTTTATGGACTATGGAAGGCTACCTGCGGGAGTTAGAAAGTCCTAATAGTCATTTTTTGGGTTTATTTTCCCCTTTTAATCATTCTGAACTCTTGGGAATGGGGTGCTTTTGGTCAATTCTAGAAGAAGCACACATTACAATTTTGGCAGTTCATCCCCAATATCATGGTCAAGGGCTAGGAAAAGCCTTATTATATTCCCTTCTGCAAACTGCGGCTGATCTTGGTTTGGAAAGAGCTACCCTCGAAGTCCGCGATTCTAACTACGTTGCTATTTCTTTGTATCAAAAGTTTGGTTTCAAAACTGCGGGAAAACGACGGGGTTATTACAAAGATAACAATGAGGATGCCTTGATTCTTTGGCTTTCTGAACTACAACAACCACATTTTTTCAAAAATCTAGATAAATAGGCAATAGACAAGTCTAATAAATTCACCCTTCTAGATTCCAACGAACAACTAACAACGAACAACTGACAACGAACAACTGACAACTAACAACTGACTAATCTTCCAGTGATTGGGCTTGAACTTCAACCGCTGTCACATCAATTGTTCCTTCTGGTGTGAAGCGTTGGAATTGAAAGTTTTTAACTAATAGTTGTTCACCGCAGTTAACACATTGTACTTGGCTGTTATTTACCCCTGTTAATTCATATCCACATACGGGACACTGGTTAGTAACTAGATTTTTTGCTAACCACCAACGAAACCCCAAGAATGCTACCACAGGTAAAAAAAACAATAACCCCAAAATAATTACTAAAGAATTAACTAACCAGCCTAATCCCAATGATGCTAATAGCCAGGCGATTGCTAACAGGGTCAACCAAGGGCGGATCTTTTCAAAATTGAATTGCAAGTTTTTGGTCATGTCTCTTTCTTTGTGCTATTGACTCTAGGATAGCGAGTTTAGTCCTGGGTTATCCCCCAGTAATACAGGTATTTCATCAGCCATTGCCTCTAAATATACAATCCTCAAGTTTGCTTGCGAGGTTATTATGCAAAAATCAGCTAGACGATCATGAAATATTAATTCTTCTTTAAATATTATTTTTGATGCGGAAGAAAATTGCTTTCGTTGCGTCTGATCACCAGAAATATCAGACAATAACCCCAAACTGTCATCATTTTGACTTTTAACTTCCGCTTTGCGGTGCTAGTTCTTAATGTTGTCCTTCTAAACAATATTTAACAATTAACAGGCAATTTCTAGTATCTGAATCACGTTCATAGACTACTTTATCTGCCAAACGGCGGAGTAAAAACCACCCATATCCACCTACTTGCAGAGTCCCAGGTTCTGGCTCGGTGATCACGTCAGGATTAAATGGTTTTCCATAATCCCAAATTCTTATTTCCAGTTTATCAATCCATAAACTGACTTGAATTTCTATAGTTGTTTCCGGTGGTAAAGCATGATGAGCATGACGAACTGCGTTGGTAAAGCCTTCTGCTAATGCTAGGTTAAGACAATAAACTTGGGTATCTGACCAGCCATATTTAGGTAAATATCGCTCACAGAATTCTTCAAACCATTGTTGTACTTGGATCAAGAGTTTAAGATCGCTCTTTACCGTTTGATGGTCTTGCTGCACTATGCTAAGCATTGACCGTGACTTGGATAGAAAGTAATTGAAAAGTATTTGCGTTTTTTTGTGATTGATAATTTCACATTTAGGAATTTAGTTAACGTCTGTTGATCTTCAAAAGCATATCTCTTTTGAAATATCAGTAACAAGTAGACCATAAAAGATTTACGGCTAGTACCGCAGGGCGGAATTAAAAATTAACAATTAAAAATTAAAAAGCAGATGGTATAAGCTTTTCAGGGATTTTTAATGGTTGCTTAACTTACGCCGTATTGTACTAGTTGTTTGTCAGATATTATCCCGTATATGCTCTTGAAAATTACAGACGTTACTGGATTTAGTTTTGACTGAACTATCTTAGAACAATCCTAAAGTTAAGGATTTGTCTAATGGGAGTGCAGCACCAATACCTAGCCACAGGGTAACAAGAGTCCCAAAAAGAAATACTGTTGTTGCTACAGGGCGACGGAAGGGGTTTTGAAACTTATTCACGTTTTCCAAGAAAGGAACGAGAATTAGTCCCAAGGGGACAGCAGCCATTGCTAATACACCTAATAGTTTACTAGGTAATGAGCGGAGAATCTGGAATACAGGATATAAGTACCACTCTGGCAAAATTTCCAAAGGAGTAGCGAAAGGATTGGCTGGTTCACCGATCATCGCGGGATCTAGAGTTGCTAGAGCCACAATACAGGCGAAAGAACCCATAATGACGACTGGGAATATATAGAGCAAATCGTTGGGCCAAGCAGGTTCACCATAGTAATTGTGACCCATGCCTTGGGCAAGTTTAGCTCTCAATTTGGGATCGCTCAGATCCGGTTTTTTTTGCGTTGACATTTTTAAATTCGCTCTCCGACTGAAGTGAAGTTAAAGAATTGGTGAAAGCTATCAACAATACAACTAGCTCAAGTTTCCGATGGTAGTTTATGTCTACAACTTACAAGTTATTTTCTCTTTAGTTTAAAACAAACTACGATGATCTGGAAACACAAGTTTTGCCTATTTGCTAATAACTTTGATTACAAAGGTCCAGAAATACCTTGTTTGCGAATCATCAAGAAGTGGAACAACATGAAGACGGCAATTAACCAAGGAAGAACGAAGGTGTGAGCGCTATAGTAGCGGGTAAGTGTAGCTTGACCAACACTAGAACCACCACGGAGTAAATCGGAGATGAGAACGCCGACTACGGGAATGGCTTCTGGTACACCACTAACAATTTTTACAGCCCAGTAACCAACTTGATCCCAAGGCAGAGAGTAGCCTGTTACACCGAAGGAAACGGTGATAACTGCGAGGATAACACCACTGATCCAGGTTAATTCGCGGGGCTTTTTGAAGCCACCGGTTAGATAAACACGGAAGGTGTGGAGAATCATCATTAATACCATCATGCTGGCTGACCAGCGGTGAATGGAGCGAATTAACCAACCAAAGTTGACTTCATTCATGATGTACTCGACAGAGGAGAAAGCTTCAGCAACTGTAGGTTTGTAGTAGAATGTCATCGCAAATCCAGTGGCGAACTGAATCAGGAAGCATACTAGGGTAATTCCACCTAAACAGTAGAAGATGTTAACGTGGGGAGGTACGTATTTGGTGGTGATATCATCAGCAATTTCTTGGAGATCCAAGCGTTCCTCAAACCAGTCATAAACGTTGGCCATACAATCCTAAGTTCCTAAAAATAGATTGCGGTTGATAAGTTTTGTGATGCGAAGCTTAGTCATGAGTGACTATTCAACTAACCTCAGTTAGAGGGTTCGCTTCTCGCTTCATCCAAGAGAATGGGCTTCTATTGGTCTACGAGCGTAAATTCGGGTGTAACTCACCCTATTTTTGAGAAATCCCCCTGTCTCTCGTCTTTGCCAGCCAACGCTAACTATGTTGACTCCAAAGAAGATTTTATCGTTGATCAGGAAGAATGGACATCTCACAAATTTGGACTAGCAAGTTTATGAGAAGAATGCACTTCTTCTATAAAAAAAGTAACATAGTCGAGAGATAGATTTCATCAGCAACTGATCATTACAGAAAGTTTTAGGGAATTTGAGTCTGAGATGGCACTGAAATTAGGGTTCATTCACAAACGGTTTTGGCGGCTAGGATGTTTACTACTATTGCTTTTTGGTTTGGTGTTGGCAGGATATGTTCCTCCGGCTTCAGCTTTGACCCCAGAACAGAAGCTAGTTTATGAAGTGTGGCGAATTGTTAATCGCTCTTATTTAGATGGGACTTTTAACCATCAAAGCTGGCTTGATGTGCGACAAAAGGCGTTAAAAGGCAACTTCGCCAACCATGAAGCAGCTTATTCTACTATTCAGTCTATGCTGAAGAGCCTGGATGATCCTTTTACCCGGTTTCTTGAGCCTGAGAAGTATCGCAGTTTGCAAGTTAGCACTGCTGGAGAATTAACTGGGGTGGGTTTACAAATTACTCTCAATCCACGTGGTGGTTTGGAGGTAATTACACCTATTGAAGATTCTCCAGCCGACAAAGCGGATTTAAAACCACGCGATCGCATTTTGAAGATTGAGGGTTTATCTACAGAGAATTTGACTCTTGATGAGGCTGCGGCACGAATGCGTGGATCAAGGGGCAGCGTTATTACGCTTTTAATTGGCAGGGAAGGAGAAAAGGACCGGGAAGTTATCTTGGTGCGCGATCGCATTGCTCTTAATCCTGTTGTCTCTGACTTACGATTATCCCCGGAAGGAACCAAGATTGGTTATTTGTCCCTGAGTCAATTTAGTGCCAATGCCGTTACTGACTTGGCACACGCTATTTCTATTCTAGAAAAAAAAGGCGCGTCTGCCTATATTCTTGATTTAAGAAATAATCCGGGTGGACTCTTACAAGCGGGAATTGAAATTGCTCGTTTATGGTTAGACTCTGGCACAATCGTTTACACTGTCAACCGTCAAGGCATTCAGGGAACTTATGAAGCCTTTGGTCCAGCCTTAACCACAGATCCTTTAGTAATTATCGTTAATCAAGGAACTGCCAGCGCCAGCGAAATCCTCGCAGGTGCTTTACAAGATAATCATCGCGCCCAGTTAGTCGGGGAAACGACTTTTGGGAAGGGCTTAATTCAATCTTTGTTTGAATTATCGGACGGTTCTGGTTTGGCGGTGACAATTGCTAAATATGAAACTCCTAACCATCGAGATATTAATAAGTTGGGAATTAAGCCAGATCAAATTATTCCCCAACCATCACTTAACCGGGAACAAATCGGCACAAAGGCAGATGTTCAATATCAAGCGGCTATCGAACTTTTGAGTAAAAAATTGGTAATGGGTCATTAGTTAGTTGTCAGTTGTTAGTAGGGGCGAAGCATTTGGAAGATAAATTATCGGTCATTGCCAAAAATAGTTCTCCAAATGCTTCTCCCGTACAGTTGTCAGTTGTCAGTGGGAAGAATTTCCTTCCCTGTTCCCTGTTCCCGTAAAGTTACTAAATTCAAGTTCTTAATTTTTTGGTATGCTTGGTCTATACAGGGTTTACCCCTGAGATAACCTGTATTAGCTCCGGGGCATAAATAAGTTAAAGTTTGTGGTGTGAAGCGATCGCTTAATAATTTAACACTTTTGAGTTGTCGTGGCCAATGGAAAGTTTTAGAAGTGCGTAGTGGCACAGGTTCGCCGTGCTGGTTAGGAAGTAAATGCCGTCCAGAAAATAACACGCCGTCAAATTCACGATAGTATAGACAAGAAGAGCCTGGAGAATGGCCTGGTGTCCAAATTATTTGCGTTGTGGCATTAAGAGTGAACTCATCAGTAAAAGTGGTGACAGTTGAACCAGGCAATAAATAGGCTTCTTGTTCTTGGATGAGAATTTCGCAATTTAAGATTTGCTGATATTCTGCGGCTTTACCAATAGCACCACGATGACTGATAAAAAACCACTTGACTCCCCCATGCAAGGACAAAAAATCCTGGTTTATCTGTTCTAAAGCTGGGCAATCTATGAGAATATTCCCTACATTTGTAATAATGAAGTAAGATGTTGCTCCTAAAGTGTCCCGATTAGGTGGAAAAGCAAAAATACTGTTGGGTGTCAAAACTAAAGGATTTTCCGCCTTTGATGGGCTTTTTAGGGATATAGAGCGTGGTTGTTTAGTCTGATGACTGGACTGCTGAGGAAAAGAAGACATAAATGAAAAAACTCAAATTCGGAAGTGGTGAACAATCAGGTTACAGTGTATTTACCATGACTGTTAACTGTGATTAAAAAATTAAGGCGTGCAGTCTTATTTGTCATCAAAATCTGTAACAGAAATTATAGGTAAGGCATTCTATCAAACATAGTGAAGATAACATGGCATTTTGGTTTCTCCTCGTTTTCGTTTTGGGGTCATTGACTTATTTAATGATGCAGCACAGTGTTGCACGGGCTACAAGAACCCCTATATGGTTATTGTGGTTGGTTTTAATGACACCGGCATTTGTATTGACTGGTTGGACGCTGGTACATGGGATCAAACAAGCTCCCCCATCAGCATTAATTCTCTGGATATCAGGGGGTTGTTTATTATTATATTGGCTATTGTTTAATAGGGGTCGGCAATTACCCGTAGATCCACAAAATCAATCTCCAGAAAATCAGGGACAAGCAAGTAATAATTCTCCTCAAGAAACAGTACCAGTCCGTCCCATTGATTTAGCAGAAGAAAGTCAACTACGAAATTGTTTTCCCTGGTCTGTATATTATGTGCAAAATATTGAGTATCGTCCCCAAGCCGTAATTTGTCGGGGACAGTTGCGAACTATGGCTAGTGAGGCTTATGAGCAAATTAAAGCTAATATTGAAGGACAATTTGGCGATCGCTTTCTCATCATATTTCAAGAAGGAATAAATGGTAAACCCTTCTTTGTTTTAGTTCCAAATCCTCAAGTAGTTAGACAAAATAACCACCGCGATTCCGAAAAAATTACTCGACCAGGGTTAGCATTACTATTATTAGTAGCAACTTTATTTAGCACTACCTTTGTCGGATTGAGAATTGCAGGTTTTCAAGTCAATTCGCTAGAATCTTATTTGACATTATTTTTTAACGGTGTACCTTATGCTTTAGGGTTAATAACTATTTTAGGAACTCATGAACTAGGTCATTACTTAACAGCAAGATTCTATAAAATTCGCTCCACATTGCCTTATTTTATTCCTATACCTTATTTCTTAGGAACATTTGGTGCTTTTATTAAAATGGGGAGTCCTGTCCCTCACCGCAAAGCTTTATTTGATGTCAGTATTGCTGGACCATTGGCAGGATTTATGATGACTATACCTTTATTGATTTGGGGTTTAGCTCATTCGGAAATAGTAGCGTTACCGGAAAAAACCGGAATGTTAAACCCCAATGCACTTAATCCTCAATATTCGATTTTATTAGCTTTACTCTCAAAATTAGCCTTGGGAAGTGAATTAACCGCAAAATCTGCCATTGATTTACATCCAGTTGCAGTTGCAGGTTTCTTAGGATTAATTGTCACTGCATTGAATTTGATGCCCGTGGGACAACTAGATGGTGGTCACATTGTTCATGCTATGTTTGGACAACGGACTGCTGTTTTCATTGGTCAAATTGCTAGATTATTATTATTAATGCTTTCGTTTATTAGAGAAGAATTTTTATTGTGGGCAATTATTTTATTATTCGTTCCCTTAATTGATGAACCTGCTTTAAATGATGTCACAGAATTAGATAATAAACGGGATTTTATGGGATTAATGTCAATGGCTTTATTGTTATTGATTATTTTACCATTACCCCAATTCTTAGCTCGTTTATTGCAGATTTAGGACAAATTTAACTATAAACGTGATATAGAGGCAGGTAATAGTTGTCAATTATCAATTACCAGCCTCAATATTGTAGTTTAAGGTTTTAATTTGTGGGTGCGTTAATTGAATTAGCGGCTTCCGTAGCCTTTTTAGAAGCATCCGTGCTACCCATGCGGATTTCAGAGGTGAAGGAAGCCATACTAAAGCCACCAAACCGCTTCAAAACACTTACTCGCATCCGCAAGTTAGGACTGGCAAACCATAGCCTTTCTTCAGACCACATGGTTTCATACTCAGTAATCAGAGTTAAAGCCCCATCATCACCGATTTTATAGCTACCAGCAACGGGGGCTTTTTCGGCATAACCCATTTCTCGGAGTAATTTACCTTCATCTGGGTTATCCGCATTCGGGACTGTGGCTAAAACGGTCGAACCCTGGTGTTTTTCTTCGTCCCATTCCATTGTGCCATTCCAGGTAACTCGCGCCCCACAGGAAGCTGTATGAGCCGCAATTTCATACTGTTCACACAGTTTAATTACTTCTGGATGATCAGCGGCTAACATCTCAATCACGATGTCTGATTTGCCGTCTTCTGACTGCTTAAAAGCTAAATGGTGACTAGTGCGATGAGAAAACCACTTTCCAGCACTTAATTCAAAAAATTCTTCAATGTTCATAAATAAAGTTATTCTGCATCATAATTTTAACAATCTCTTGACTCCAATTTACTTCTTCATTATGTATAATTCCTATAATTTTGTAAATCGGTTTCAGAAATTTGATCGGCTGGAACAAACTTGTAATGTTTCTCCTGCACGATTCTTACTTCACCTTCATATATTGTCAGTTCAAACATAGCAATAAGCTTTTCTCAAAAATCATCAGTTGAAAATATTTAACCAAGATTTATTTTAAATATGGAAATTGTTTGGGGATAGATATTAATATTATTTATCAGAAGCCAAAAATCTTAACAACAAATCTTGTTTTTCCAAATTTGTATTTCCTTGAGACTGATTATTCCCGACTACTTTAAAAAAATAGTCCCGTATTTTAGTAATATGTTGAGTCATTTTACCAACTCCCTTTAAAGTATGAATACTTTTAGGTAAACGTCCACAAAAAACAGAGGGAACAACATCTAATAACCACCAATCAAAAAGTTCCCGTCTACCTTGCGAACCTGGAAAAATAGCATAACCCTGGAAGCAATCATCTAATATATTTAATATGGCTTCTCTTTTCACAGACTCCAGCACTTGCGGTATATTGTCAAAAACATCAACAGCTTCATCAAGAGCTTGATATTGTCCCAAAGTATTTTGATAATTCTGAAATGAAACGTTTAAATTTGGCTGATAATTATCTTGATAATATATCCAATTCTGAAAAAGATACTGAAATATATTACCAGTTATTGTCTCACGAGGTAAATAAGTTTTAATAGTTGGTTGCACAGCAATTCCCATAACTATAGCCATAAAAAAATAGCAATAACTTATATCTAAACTATTTTTTTCTTTTTCTATTGCATCAAATACTGTGATTAAAGAATCTTCTAAACTTATTCCCTGAATGTCTTTTTCTTCATATAATTCTGCATAAGAATATCCCTGCATTTTCTCTATGACTAAACGTAAAGAATCAGGAATTTCAGCAGATAAAATGAGAGGAGACTTTTCAACTTCATGCAATATCAATGTCATAGTTAATTGCTACTCGGAGGATAAGGATATGTCCAGGAGATAGTTATTTTTATCTCAGGAAATCTTTGCTCAAATTGATTTATAACACCTTGACAACTCTCACAGGGTTTTCTTTCTGTGTAAAGATACAATTGCCCTCTAACGCGGTTATTATCCTTATTGTAGATAAATTCTAAAGTTTCTGCAATGGCTGACAAAACCTTATATTCCGCATCAGTATCCATAATACGTTCTGAGTGAGAATCTACAGCAGGTTCAAATTGTCCTCCCTTTGACTTAGGTTCTGGTTGAGGTGCTGGACTGTTGGCTCTAGATGTTGCACCCATTCCAAAAGCTTTACCATCTTCTAATCGTACCTCGATAATAGCAATATTACCCTTCGGAAATGATCTTCTAAGATATATCTCTCGGATATTAGCTGCATCTGAGATTAAATTTGGTTCTTCCATATTGGATTTATAATAATAATAATAATAATAATAAAATAATTAATGTAGCTACAATAAAATTGCTGTATTAGCTAAGAGGGTGTTTGAAAAGTTATGGTTGATGTATCAAATATTTTTTACCCCACCCTAACCCTCCCCTTGTAAAGGGGAGGGAACTGGATTTTTATTGTTTCCCCCCTTTACAAGGGGAAAGAGGGGTAGCAATGTGATGAAAATTACGGAATACCACTTTTCAAACATCCTCTAAATGCTAAATATTCATTTTTTCCTGGTTCTCGATTCTATCACATGATGATTGACTCCAAAATATTTTGCGGCTGCTGACATATCAAATGTTAATAAACTAATATCCCCTAAGTCTTTAACACCTTGAGGTCGAGAAGATTTGATATCTAAAACTTTAATAATTTCCTCTGCGACTGCTTGCGCTAAAAGCGGAGGAACAGAATTACCAATTTGTCGAAAACCATGCCATTTTGTCGGATGAAATCTAAACCAATCAGGATAGGAA
The DNA here is from genome assembly GCF_009712025.1 of Dolichospermum sp. UHCC 0406. Classification (NCBI taxonomy): domain Bacteria; kingdom Bacillati; phylum Cyanobacteriota; class Cyanophyceae; order Nostocales; family Aphanizomenonaceae; genus Dolichospermum; species Dolichospermum sp. UHCC 0406. The sequence goes on along the minus strand of NZ_VILA01000019.1, from coordinate 44,609 downwards.
TGTAACCGCGCAGCTTCCCTGACAGTGATACATCTGGGGATAAAAGGATGGATGGGACGAGGAGAAGTAAATGCCCCTTTATTACTAGGTGTTCCCGCTCTTAACGTATTACATAAACCATCAGGATCAAGTTTATGAAAACGACTAATTGATTCAATTTTACCATGAGGTGTAGAAGCAAATCTTGACCTAGATTCAGGTGAATGTTTGCTTCTTAAACTTGATGTTAGTAAGGTCAGATCATATTGACGTTTATAGGCATAGTTATTTTTTGCAATTTCCAGATTATGCAGTTTTTTAGCATAGTTACTAGGGTTACTAAATTCAGTTAATATCCAATCTTGTTGATATAGTTCTGGATAGTTTTCTATTGCTGGTAAATCTTGTAATGCGTCCCAAACTGTGGGAGATGTTTGATTAGGGAATGTAATTTTTTCTGGATATTTCGGTAATTCTAAATCTTCACGCGCACCTAGTAAAAATAATCTTTCCCGATTTTGTGGTACTCCATAATTAGCTGCATTTAAAACTTGATAATTTGCATCAATTTGATAACCACTTTCAGTAAATTGATTAATGATTTCAGCAATAAATTCCTTGTGTTTTCCTACGGTCATTCCTTTGACATTTTCTAATACAAAAAACTTGGGTTGTAATTCTACAACCAATCTAATAAAATGGAAAACTAAAGAGTTTCTTGGATCATCAAAAGAGCGTTTTCCTATTAATGAGAAACCTTGACAGGGAGGACCACCAAAAACTACATCAATTTCTTGATTAGCAATTTGAGAACTATTCCTAATTTCCTTCCCTGTTGTCTCTTCTACACTTTTACAGATCACCGTCCAAAAGGGAAAGTTAAATTTATGGATTGCACAATGAATTGGATCTATTTCCACAGATGCCAGAATATCAAAACCAGCTTGTTCAAAGCCTAAAGTCATTCCTCCTGCACCTGCAAATAAGTCAACTGCAATTGGTCGGGTTTTTGCCATTTTAACTATTATCTACTTTTTCATTGCTAATATTTCTTTGGCAGTGCGATCGCATACTCCCAATTCTCCCAAACAATGGCGCATTTCTTGATAATCTAATAAAGTTTTTTGTCTTTTTTCAGGATTTAATAACAATTCCATGGCTGCTTCAACAATATTATCGGCTGTGGCTTGTTCCTGTAAAAATTCGGGAACAATTTCCCGCATGACAACTAAATTTACTGGAGAAGCAAAGGGAATTGAACCTTTAAGAATATGACGTACAATCCAAGCAGTAATGGGATGAAGACAATAAACTACAACTTGGGGGACATTTAATAATGCAAGTTCTAAATTGACAGTTCCCGATTTAGTAATTGCGAAATCAGCCGCAGCAAAAATATCCTTTTGTTGATCTGATACTAGTGTAGCTTTTAAACCGTAATCTTTAATTGCTGCTGTAATTGGTTGTCTAAATGTTTCCAAAGATAGAGGAATCCAAAAATGGACATTTGGTAATTTAGATTGGATATTTTGGGCAGCTTGAAAAATCATTGGTAAAAGATATTTTAATTCTTGATGACGGGAAGCTGGTAACAGGGCAATGGCGATTTCTGCCGGTTTAATTCCTAATTTCTCTCTGGCAATTTCTCGATTTGGTGCATTTGCCATTCTATCAATTAAAGGATGTCCTACCCAACAAACCTTTGCCCCATTTTGCCGATAATATCGCGCTTCTTCAGGGAAAATTGCTAATAGTTTATCTGTAAAACCAACAATGCGGTTGGTATTCTGAAAACTCATAGACCATACCCACTCTTGAGGAGCGATATAATAAGCCACAGGTACATCTGGCAAATTTTCCCTCATGAATGTACCAATTCCCAGATTTGGCCCCATATAGTCAATTAGGACTACTAAATCAGGGGGATTTTTCTTTAAGTAAGCGATCGCTTGGCGTTGTACCCTTAAAGTAGGGATAACATAAGGCAAAGACTCAATCAAACCCATTGAACCAATACCGCTAGTATCCCCCAAAATTTTCGCCCCAGCTTCCGCCATTTTCTCCCCACCCAAAGCGATAATTTCCAATATCAAACCCGTAACAACAGCTTGACGTTGCAGTGCTGCAATCAATAGCGAACCCTGTAAATCCCCAGAAACTTCGCCAGTGCTAATAAATATCCGCATTTTAAAACTTTAGATTTGAGATTTTTACGCCCTTTCCCAGTTGAAAATTACCTACTTTCTTCTTCTTCTTCTTTTCTTCCTTCGCTACCTTCGCTTCTACCCTGCGGGGCGCTACGCGAACGTGGTTCATTAAATCCATATTCTGCCGATAAAAACAGAGTAACTGCTAAACTTTAAGGACGGGAAAACCCCGCCCCTACATCTAACTGACTATTCATTATTCATCACTGACAGATTTTCTGCCCTTTCCGGGAATTAAACCGCGTCTTCCGGGCATTTGGGAAAGGAGTAAAAAACGGCGAAGATGTTTTAATTGTTCTGAATCTCCTAAATTTTCTAACTCTTGTAAAGCATCTTTAAATAGGAAATCAGAACGATAGAGAAGACGGAAAGCTTTTTTAATTAATTGGAAATCACTAGCAGCCATTTCCGAACGTTTTAATCCTACCAAATTGAGCGATCGCACTTTTGCCGGATTTCCTTCCACCAACATATAAGGAGGGACATCCCTATCAATGCGTGTCATTCCGCCCACCATAGACATAGTTCCTATGTGAACAAATTGATGCACACCTAAAACGCCGCTCAGTCTAGCTCGTGATTCAATATGTACATGACCCGCCAATGCTACAGAATTAGCAATAATGACAGAATCTTTAATCAGGCAATTATGACCTACATGAACATAAGCCATTAATAAATTGCCATTACCGATTATCGTCGCTTCACCCCTGCCAGTAGCGCGGTTAATCGTCACATATTCACGGATGGAATTATTGTTACCAATTTTTACCCAAGTCGGTTCTCCCACGTATTTGAGATCCTGGGGCTGCATACCGATAGCTGCACCGGGAAAAATCTGATTTCCCGTACCAATTTCACAAAGGCCTTCTAGGACGACATGAGCGCCAATTACAGTGTCTGCACCAACTCTAACATTCTCGCCGATCACAGCATAAGCGCCGACTTGCACTGTTGAGTGGAGTTCCGCATTAGGATGGATGACAGCAGTTGGATGAATAAGTGTTTTCAAAGGTGAATCTCCAAAACTAAGTGCTACTTGCTAATTTATTCAATTAAGAAACGTGTCGGGCAAAGTTCAGTTATGTGTGAGGGCGAAAATCTAAAATCCTGTTATGGTATAATAAATTTTAACTAATCAAAGAAAACATTAGTTCTCCTTCAGCGGCTAATTGTCCATCAACTTCCGCTCGTCCGTTCATTTTCCCGAACCGACGCTGCTTCACCCACAACAGTTCCACCGTCATTACCAGTTGATCTCCAGGAACAATTTGCCGACGGAAACGGACTTTATCAATACCAGCAAAGACAAATAGTCCTCCTTTTGATTCCGGCATTTGCGTCATCACAATCCCGCCGACTTGTGCCATGGCTTCGATAATTAGCACACCTGGCATCAGCGATCGCCCTGGAAAATGCCCTTGAAATTGGGGTTCATTAAAGGTAACATTTTTAATACCCACGGCTTTTTTACCAGGTACATAATCAATAATCCGATCTACCAGTAAAAATGGATAGCGATGAGGTAAGAGTTCCTGAATTTCCTCAATACTAAAGGTAGTTTTTATAGTCTGTGGATTGACATTATCCTCACTTGATGTATTCAATTCCTGGGAATTAGGTTCGGTAATAGTGGACATTAGTGGTACGTTGTTTGAATAATTAAACACTAAGATGGGTAAATTTGGGAATTTTAGATCAGTTCTAAAATTTTCCGTGCCAGTTGAATGTGTAAATTATGACTAGCTTTGTAAGCCAAAAAATGAGCAACAGGGAAAATTCCCAGTAAACTTAAATCTCCGACTAGATCCAAGATTTTATGACGAACTGGTTCATTTGCAAATCGTAATGGTGGATTTAGCCAACCTTCCAACCCACAAACTAGGGCATTAGCCAAACTACCACCTTTAATTAATCCCGACTTTTGCAGATGTTCGATTTGATGCTGTAACCCAAAAGTTCGAGCCGGCGCAATTTCTGAAGCAAAGTCAGCAGAAGATTTTTCTAAACTTGTCGTTAATAACCAACTGTGCCATTGATTACCAATTGCCGCCAAATTAAAATCTATCCCATAGCTAAATCTGGTTTCTGGTGCCGGTAGGGCGCAAACAAAAGTATCACCTTCATAAATCCAAATCGGTTCGGTAATAACGACAGGTGCAGGTAAATTACTCACCATTTGGGCAAATAAACCAACTTCAGCAATTCTTTCACACCAAACTTGAGCAGAACCATCTAAAAGCGGTACTTCCGGTCCATCAATTTCAATTCTGGCATTATCCACCCCCATAGCCGCCAAAGCAGCCAATAAATGTTCCACAGTGCGAACACAGACTTGACCCTTACCCAATTGAGTAGAAAGCACAGTCTGACTCACAGCCGCAACTTGGGCGGGAATAATTGGTGAATTCGGTAAATCTACCCGGACAAAAAAGCGATTACTTCCTGGTGGTGCTGGTAATATTCGTACTTGAGTATTGACCCCACTGTGTAACCCCACACCAGTCTGAGTAATTTCCCCAGCTAAAGTATGTTGCTGCATCATCTAATAATCCAAATATTGTAGTTAGTATTGCTCAAAACTCTGATTATTCTTGTCTGAAAAATATTAAATATTATTAAGGTACAGAAGTCAGAATTCAGGAGTCAGAAGTAAAATTCTTAGCCACTGACAACTGTACGGGCGAAGCATTTGGAGAACTATTTTTTGGCAATGACCGATAATTTATCTTCTAAATGCTTCGCACTGTACGGGCGAAGCATTTGGAGAACTATTTTTGCAATGACCGATAATTTATCTTCCAAATGCTTCGCCCCTACTGACCACTGACAACTGTACGGGCGAAGCATTTGGAGAACTATTTTTTGGCAATGACCGATAATTTATCTTCCAAATGCTTCGCACTGTACGGGCGAAGCATTTGGAGAACTATTTTTGCAATGACCGATAATTTATCTTCCAAATGCTTCGCCCCTACTGACCAATTTAAAATCTTTCCCCAATGCCAAAATTGATCCGACTATCACCTTCATCAGTGACACCGTAATCTATGCGAATTGGTCCCAGTGGAGACTGTATCCGCAAACCTAAACCATAGCCATAGCCATTGCCATTTTTCTTTAACAATTGTGCAGATTGGGTACTACTTCCCAAGTCACTACCATAGTCAAAAAATAGTGCGCCACTGACAACCGAGAAAACCGGAAAGCGATATTCAACAGCAGCTTGGACATACTTACTACCCGTGCCTAATCTGCCCTCATCATACCCGCGAACTGAATTACTACCACCTATGGTAAAGGCTTCATAGGGAGGTACATCCCCAAAGATTGTCCCCCCTTGCAGGTTAAATGCCAAAGTTTGCGGTTTTTTGCTAAAGCTAAGTAATTTAATCGGTAGATACTGACTATAGTTACCTCGGAATCTAGTCATAAAAACACTACCTGTGCCTATAGGTACAGATTGATCAACTCCAAAGCTGAGGAAAGAACCTTTCGTGGGTTGTAAGGAATTATTGCGGAGATCCCTTTGTGCGCCCAGCTTCAATAGTAATAAATCATCTTCTCCTGAAGACGAAAGAGTGAGAGGAGTTCTATCACTGATGATACTTCCACTACTATCAAATATCGCTCCTTCCTTTCTCAAATTACCGTCAGCATCACGACCGGAAACCCGTTGATACTGGAGTCCAGCGGAAGCCAGCCACTCGGAATTTTTGAAAGGATTGCGGGAAAGGGGACGGGTAAAGGTGACACCACCACCTAAGCGGGTAATCCGGGGGCGATCTTGTTGATTTGTATCCGTAATATTGTTAGGATCAAAGGTATCAATACTCTTATCTTTACCTTCAAAAATCAAGGAAACAGAACGACGACGGAAAATATTTGTCGTATATGAAGTGCGATAAGGATCACCAGCAATCCAAGGATCAGTAAAGCGCAGGTCAAATAGTAGTTCTCGTTCTCCTAACTGTAACTCCGTCCCCAATTTTTGATTTCTGCCCCCCAGGTTTTGCTGCTGATAGCTGATAGTTCCAAATAAACCACTAGCAGAGCTAATTCCCGCCCCAGCAGCAATAGAACCGCTATTACGCTCAGTTACATTTACTAGTACATTTACCTTACTGGGGTCACTACCAGGAGCAAGGGATATAGGCTCAGTATCAGGTGGTTCAAATAATCCAAGTCCATATACTCGCGCTAAATCTCTCTGTACTGTATTCCGATTGAATACTGTTCCTGATTTTAATTCTAATTCCCGTGTAATAATATAATCCTTTGTCCGTCCGCGAATTGGGTTGCCTTGGTCGTCTACGAACTCACCATCTTTGTTACGGAATCGGACGTTAACGCTTTCTACAACCCCTTCTGCCACTTGGAGGGTGACAACGCCATTTTCTGAGACTTTGGGCGCTCCAACTAAGTTGGCAAGTACATAACCTTGGTCTTGATAAAGTTTGGTTAATTTCTGAATGCCTTCGTTTAATTCCCGCAAGTTGAGAATTTTGCCATATTGACTGCTAAATATTTCGTTGGCTGTGGCAGCAGGAAGAACAGAGGCTACACCCGTACCAGGGTTGGCTTCTAATTCTACTTTAGAGAGAATGGGATTGGGGGTAACAATAAAACTTACCCGCACACCAAGGGGGGTATCTTCTGGAAATGCTTGGACATTGGAGAAAAACCCAGTTCTAAAAATCGCACTGATATCTTCTTGCAGTTGGGAACGGGTGGTTGTTTGTCCAGCTTGGGTGCGAATTACTTTATAAACTTGGGTTTCTAGTTCCGGGGTGATTTGTCCTGTTTCTGATTTAATTGCTACCTCAGACACCAATACGCGGGCTTCGGTTGCTTCTGGATTGGGTGTGGGTGCTACTGTTGGCGGATTTAGTTTTTCTTGATTGGATTCAGTCGCAGGAGGTTGAGTCGGTTTTACTAGGGGAACTGGTGTTTTTTTAGGAACTATTGTCCGTTTGGGGACAACCTCAGATCCCTTTTTTATGGTTGTGGGGGCTGTTTTTGAAGGATCTGGTTTTTTCTGAGTTGGTTCAGCCTGTGCTGTAATGGGAACTATTGTGGAGTTGGGTATAATTACAGATCCCTGATCTACTGATGCTGAGTTGGACTTTAAAGCCTTAATAAGAGGGGAAAATTTGTGAGATTCTCTTTCTCCAACTATTGGTGCTACCAGGGGATAAGATGCTGGATTTTCAATAGCATCACCTTTGACAAGATTCTGTGTTTCTGGCTGGTTTGTTGCTACTGTCAAAACGTCTGTGGTCTGTGGGTGACTATCAGTCGTTTGGGCATTTGCTTTGACAGAAATTGCTAAAGGGACGGTCATGGCTACCATGGCCATTAATCCGGGTGTTAAATGTTTTTTAATCATATTTCTCTTCACTACCACACACCATTATTGTTAATCACTGGAAAATTTACTTACTCGGCTTTGGAGCTTTCTACTACTTTTAATACTCTCTGCAAAACCTCCTGATAGGCATTTTCTACGTTTCCTAAGTCCCGACGAAAACGGTCTTTATCCATAATGCGGCGGTTAGTATCGGTTTCGGCTATGTCCCATAAACGACAGGTATCGGGACTAATTTCGTCGGCTAAAAGCACTTGCTGTTGTGAATCCACGCCAAATTCAAGTTTAAAGTCCACTAAGGTAATTTGGCATTTTTCCCAAAACTGCTTCAGAAATTCGTTGATTTCCAATGCAAGATGAGTAATTTGAGCAACTTGTTCCGGTGTGGCTAATTCTAGGAGAAATAAGCGATCGCTTGTCAGTAAAGGATCACCTAGATTATCATCTTTATAATAAAATTCCACCAAAGGCCGTGATAACACAGTCCCTAGTGCTAACCCAGTTTGTTGACACAGGCTACCAGCCGCAATATTTCTTACCACCACTTCTAAGGGGATAATTTTTACAGCTTTGACTCTCATCAAATTGGGGGCTGGACTATCAATAAAATGAGTTTTAATCCCCTGTTTTGCCAATTGTTGGAACAGTTGACTAGAAATACTACAGTTAATCATGCCCTTGTTTTGAATGCTGCCCCGTTTTTGAGCATTAAAGGCTGTAGCATCGTCTTTAAAATCAGCCAACAAAATCTCTGGATCATCTGTTGCGTAAAGAATTTTGGCTTTGCCTTCGTAGAGTTTAGAATTAACAGACATGGTAGTAGATACTGTTTTCGGTAATGGACTGCTTAAATCTGAAAGTTTCACTATTTTAAGTAGGGAACAGGGAACAGGGAACAGGGAACAGGGAACAGGGAACAGGTAATTGGTAATTGGTAAATAATTTTCTTCCTCCTGACTCCTGACTCCTGACTTCTGACTCCTGCTGTAAATTAAGTCTAGTATTACAAAAATAACTCTATTTTTTCACACAATTATGACCCATCCCTTTCTCAAACACCTACATAGTCCCGAACGTCCCGTTATCGTCTTTGACGGTGCAATGGGTACAAACCTGCAAACCCAAAATCTTACCGCTGAAGATTTTGGAGGCGCACAATATGAAGGCTGTAACGAGTATCTAGTCCACACCAAACCCGAAGCCGTCGCCAAGGTTCACCGTGATTTTCTCGCTGCTGGGGCTGATGTCATTGAAACTGATACCTTTGGCTCTATGTCCATAGTTTTAGCAGAATATGACTTAGCAGACCAAGCTTACTATCTCACGAAGAAAGCCGCCGAACTTGCCAAAAGTGTAGCTGCGGAATTTTCCACCCCGGAAAAACCCCGATTTGTAGCTGGTTCTATTGGTCCAACCACCAAACTTCCGACTTTGGGACATATTGATTTTGACACCATGAAAGCCTCTTTTGCTGAACAAGCAGAAGCCTTATTTGATGGTGGTGTGGATTTATTCCTCGTAGAAACCTGCCAAGACGTGCTGCAAATTAAAGCCGCATTAAATGGGATTGAGGAAGTTTTTGCCAAAAAAGGCGAAAGAAGAGCCTTAATGGTGTCTGTAACTATGGAAAGCATGGGAACAATGCTGGTAGGGACAGAAATCAACGCCGTAGTTACTATCCTCGAATCTTACCCCATTGATATTCTCGGCTTAAATTGCGCCACTGGTCCCGACTTGATGAAACCACATATCAAGTATTTATCAGAACATTCCCCATTCGTAGTTTCCTGTATTCCTAATGCGGGTTTACCGGAAAACGTTGGCGGTCAAGCACATTACAAACTTACGCCCATAGAATTACGCATGGCGTTAATGCACTTCATCGAAGATTTGGGTGTCCAAGTGATTGGGGGTTGCTGTGGGACACGACCAGCACATATTCAACAATTGGCGGAAATTGCTCACGAGTTAAAACCAAAAGTTAGACAACCAATTTTAGAACCATCAGCCGCATCAATTTATACGACTCAACCCTATGAACAAGAAAATTCTTTCTTGATTATCGGTGAACGTCTTAACGCCAGTGGTTCTAAAAAATGCCGTGATTTACTCAACGCTGAAGACTGGGATGGTTTAGTCTCAATGGCGCGGAGTCAGGTAAAAGAAGGCGCACACATCCTTGATATTAACGTTGATTATGTGGGACGTGACGGCGTACGTGATATGCACGAGTTAGTTTCTCGTGTTGTCAATAATGTAACTTTACCTTTAATGCTGGATTCCACCGAATGGGAAAAAATGGAAGCGGGGTTAAAGGTAGCTGGTGGTAAGTGTTTACTCAATTCTACCAACTATGAAGATGGCGAAGACCGATTTTTGAAAGTGCTAGAATTAGCTAAAAAATACGGTGCTGGTGTCATTATTGGGACAATTGACGAAGATGGTATGGCGCGGACAGCAGAGAAAAAGTTTCAAATTGCCCAACGGGCTTACCGTCAAGCTTTAGAATATGGGATTGCGCCTACAGAAATATTCTTTGATACTTTAGCTCTACCGATTTCTACTGGGATTGAAGAAGATCGGGAAAATGGTAAAGCTACCATTGAATCAATTCGCCGTATTCGCCAAGAATTGCCCGGATGTCATGTCATGTTGGGCGTTTCCAATATCTCCTTTGGCTTAAATCCCGCCTCGCGCATGGTGTTAAACTCGATGTTTTTGCATGAAGCTATGCAAGCGGGCATGGATGCAGCAATTGTTAGCGCGAGTAAAATTTTACCTCTGGCTAAGATTGAACCGCAACATCAAGAAGTTTGTCGGCAGTTAATTTATGATGAACGTAAATTTGATGGTAATGTCTGCGTTTATGACCCCTTGGGAGAATTAACCACAATTTTTGCCGGAGTCAAAACTAAACGGAATACGGGAATTGATGCCAGTTTACCCATTGAAGAACGTTTAAAACGTCATGTTATTGACGGTGAACGCATTGGTTTAGAAACCCAATTGACAAAAGCTTTAGAACAATATCCTCCTTTACAAATCATCAATACTTTCTTGTTAGACGGAATGAAAGTTGTTGGTGAATTGTTCGGGTCTGGACAAATGCAATTACCTTTTGTATTACAATCTGCCGAAACCATGAAAGCTGCGGTTGCTTATTTAGAACCGTTTATGGAAAAGTCGGAATCTGGGAATAATGCGAAGGGAACTTTTGTAATTGCGACGGTAAAAGGTGATGTTCACGATATTGGTAAAAACCTGGTAGATATCATTTTATCTAACAATGGTTATAAGGTGATTAACCTGGGAATTAAGCAATCTGTAGAAAACATCATTCAGGCTTACGAAGAACACAAACCTGATTGTATTGCCATGAGTGGATTGTTAGTAAAATCCACCGCTTTCATGAAGGAGAATTTACAAACTTTTAATGAAAAAGGAATTACTGTCCCGGTAATTTTAGGTGGTGCTGCTTTAACTCCTAAATTTGTGAATCAGGATTGCCAAGGTACTTACAAAGGTAAGGTTATTTATGGCAAAGATGCTTTTTCTGATTTGCATTTTATGGATAAGTTAATGCCTGCAAAAACAGCAGGTAATTGGGATAATTTCCAGGGATTTTTGGATGAAGTTGAAGAATCAACTAATGGACATCAAGAAACAGTAGATAATCCTGTTAAAGATAAAACACCTGTTGAACCAAAAGAAAAAGATACCCGTCGTTCTGAAGCGGTAGCGGTAGATATTGAACGTCCACAACCACCTTTTTGGGGTACGCAGTTTTTACAACCTGATGATATTTCTTTGGAGGAGTTATTCTGGTATTTAGATTTGCAAGCTTTGGTGGCTGGACAATGGCAATTCCGCAAGCCCAAGGAACAATCTAAGGAGGAATATCAGGCGTTTTTAGGTGAGAAGGTTTATCCAGTTTTGGAAGAGTGGAAACAGCGCATTATTGAGGAGAATTTATTACATCCTCAAGTGATTTATGGCTATTTTCCTTGTCAGTCTGTGGGGAATAGTTTGTTGATTTATGAAACGAACCGCAGAGACGCAGAGGACGCGGAGGTAAGAGTTAGTTTTGAGTTTCCCCGTCAGAGGTCTTTTAATCGGTTATGTATTGCAGATTTTTTTGCACCTAAGGAGTCGGGAATTATTGATGTTTTCCCTATGCAAGCGGTGACTGTGGGGGAAGTTGCAACGGAGTTTGGACAAAAGCTATTTGCCGATAATAAATACACTGACTATCTGTATTTTCATGGTATGGCTGTACAGGTGGCTGAGGCTTTGGCTGAATGGACTCACGCTAGAATCCGCCGGGAGTTAGGTTTTGGTGATTCTGAACCGGATAATATTCGGGATATGTTGGCGCAGCGTTATCAAGGTTCTCGGTATAGTTTCGGCTATCCTGCTTGTCCGAATATTCAGGATCAGTTTAAGCAGTTGCAGTTGTTGGGGGTTGATAGGATGAAGATGCAGATGGATGAAAGTGAGCAACTGTATCCTGAACAGTCGACAACGGCGATTATTACTTATCACCCTGCGGCTAAGTATTTCACGGCTTAATGTTTTATCCCCCTTCGTTTTGTAATGGAGGGGGAGTTTACAAGAGGTTGTTTGAAAAGTTTTTAATGTATAAATAAACCCCTCTCCAAACCTCTCCCCGACGCGGGGAGAGGCTTTGAAACCCCCATTCCAGCTAACAAAAGTTTTTCCGCTTCCCTCTCCTCGTAGGAGAGGGTTAGGGAGAGGTAGGGAAGGGGGTTAGGTTTCTGGAGATTATCGGTTTCATCTAATACTTTTAAAACACCCTCTAAGTCAAAAGTTAAAAGTTAAAAGTGGTGGTTTATATTTTTTATTCTCATGACATCAGCAACACCAGAAAGTTTATCTAAATTCGTACAATTCTGTAACCAACATATCACCGGACAGGAACGCAAAGAAGCACAAACATTTCTCGACCGCTTTTTTCGTGCCTTTGGCCATGAAGGTGCTTTAGAAGCTGGTGCAACTTATGAGGAAGCAATTAAGAAAAGTAGTAAAACCGGAAAAACAGGCTTTGCTGATTTAGTTTGGAAACCCCGCGTTTTAATTGAAATGAAAAAACGCGGAGAAGACTTAAATAAACATTATTCCCAAGCCTTTGATTATTGGATGCGGTTAGTCCCAAATCGTCCTAAATATGTGATTTTATGCAACTTTGATGAATTTTGGATCTTTGATTTTAATATTCAATTATATACACCTGTAGATAAAATTACCCTGGAACAACTGCCAGACCGCGCAGGAGCATTGGTATTTATGGAATTAGGGCAAAAAACCCCTGTATTCCAAAATAACCAGGTACAAGTGACAGAACGCGCCGCCCGACGTATGGGAGAATTATTATTAGAGTTAGAAAGTAGGGGAATTGAAAAGTTAATAGGACAGAGATTTATTTTACAATGTGTTTTAGCAATGTTTGCGGAAGATAGACAACTTTTACCCCGTGATATGTTCATTTCTTGTGTTCAAGATTGTATGAATGGTGCAAGTTCCTATGATGTTTTAGGTGGTTTATTTCGAGAAATGAATCAACCGGGAATTACCCCCGCAGGACGTTATCAAGGTGTAGATTATTTTAATGGCGGTTTATTTTCCCAAATTCATGCAATTGAATTAACCAGAGAAGAATTAAATTTTTTAGATGTATCAGCGCGAGAAAATTGGAGTAAAGTCCGTCCGGCTATTTTTGGTAATTTATTTGAAGGAACAGTAGATAAAAAAGAACGTCACGCGAGGGGAATTCATTATACTTCCGAAGTGGATATTATGAAAATTGTCCGCCCCACCATTAGCCGTTATTGGGAAGATAGGATAGAATCAGCAAATACAGTTAAAGAACTTTCATCACTGCAAATAGAATTACAAAGTTATCGAGTTTTAGATCCTGCTTGTGGTTCTGGTAATTTTCTTTATATAGCATATCAGGAATTAAAAAGAATTGAAACATTGTTATTAGCAAAAATCCAATCTTTGAGTAAATCAAAAGATAAACAAATGCAAATGGGTTTAGTAACACCATTACAATTTTATGGCATAGATACAAACCCTTTTGCGGTAGAGTTAGCAAGGGTGACTTTGACGATAGCGCGAAAAATTGCTATTGATAATTTACAGTTAACTGAACCTGCTTTACCTTTAGATACTTTAGATAATAATATTGTTTGTCAAGATGCTTTATTTCGTGAATGGCCAAAAGCAAATGCTATTATTGGAAATCCGCCATTTTTAGGTGGTAAAAAACTACGAATAGAATTAGGAGATGAATATGCAGAGAAGCTATATAAAGCTTTTCCAGATGTTAAAGGACAGCCAGATTTTTGTGTATTTTGGTTTAGAAAAGCTGCTGATTTATTAGATAATAAAGGTAGAGCAGGATTAGTCGGTACAAATTCTATTGCTCAGGTTTCTGGGAGAAAAGCCAGTTTAGATTATATTGTTAGTAAAGGTGGAATTATTCATGATGCAATTTCTACTCAAACTTGGTCTGGAGATGCTGCGGTTCATGTGAGTATTGCTAATTGGACAAAAGAAAAACAAAAACAAAACTTTTTAGATAGTGTTGAAGTTCCGTTTATTACCTCTTCTTTAAAAAGTGAGATATCAGTCAATAAAGCTGAAATTTTAAAAGCCAATAAAAACTTTTCTTTTCAATCTTGTGAATTATCTGGTAAAGGATTTATTATATCTGAAAAAGAAGCTAGAGAATGGATAAAAATTGACTCTAAAAATGTAGATGTTTTAAAACCCATGATTGATGGTAAAACTTTAATTAATCCCTGTTTAACATTAGATTGGGTAATTGATTTTAATGATTTATCCATAGAAGAAGCAAGTGAATATCAATTACCTTTTCATCGTGTACAGGAAAAAGTCAAACCAGAAAGAGATCAAAACCGTAGAGACGCAAGAAGAATTAATTGGTGGAAATTTGGTGAAAAAAGACCAGCTATGAGACAAGCAATGTCTTCTCTATCTTATTATTTCGCTTTACCAAAAATTGCTAAGTGGGTGATTTTTACACCTGTGGATGTTTCTATTTTACCTTGTGAAGCTAATATGGTAATTGCTTCAGATGATTTTTATATTTTGGGGATTCTCACATCTAATTTACATCGAATGTGGGTAAAAGCGCAAAGTTCAACTTTAAAAGGTGACACTCGCTACACTAATACAACCTGTTTTGAAACCTTCCCATTTCCGCAAACAGCAGATATAAAAATAGTAGAAAAAATCCGCACCAAAGCCGAAGAACTCCATCAATATCGAACTCAACAAATGGAAACAAAACAATGGGGAATCACCACATTATATAATAAATTCTTCAACGAACCCAGCAGTCAACTTTATAAACTCCATCAACAATTAGATAAACTGGTAATGGACGCTTATAAATTCACCCCAGAAGATGACATATTAGAAAAACTGCTGACATTGAATTTAGAACTAGCAGAAAAACAAAAACAGGGAATCAAAATTGTTGGACTATATGCACCCAATTAAACTAGGAGTTAGCAAGAATGTTTAGTATTAGTGATTTAAAAAATACAAGATATTATCAAGAAGTTCGTTATGAGGTAATTTTCAATCTCGTCATGCGTCTACTTGAACGGCGTATAGGTGGAGTTAGTCAGGATTTGCAAGTAAAAATTAATAAGTTGTCTGTGGAAGATTTGGAGAATTTAGGTTTAGCGTTGTTAGATTTTACCAGCAAAGCTGATTTGGTTGTTTGGTTGAATAATCAAGTTATTTTTGAGGGTTAAATATATCACTTTTTCCTTTGCAACCAAGCAAATACTTCCTCAACTGTGATGATTAAATTCACTCCTTCTAAAACTGGTAATATATCTGTTCCAATTAATAAATCTGGTAAACTATGAGGCTGATAAACTAAAATTGAACGCTCACTTGGATCAAGTAACCATCCAAGTTTAGTACCATGTTTAATACAATGTAAAATATTGCCAGTTACCTTGGTTTGACTTTGAGCCGGTGACAGAATTTCAATTACCCAATCTGGTGCAAAATTAATCCCACTGCTAATAATATCACCGCTTTCATCTAATGGTATTTGATTATTATCAATAACTGCAATATCAGGAACTACGGAACGATTACCACAGCTACACCGCAGTGCTGGAAATGCTTCATAATCACTTGTTGCTGTGTCAATTACTGCAACTAATCTTTTTTGTAATAAACTGTGTTTACCTCCGCCCATAGGTTTTTGAATTGCTTCTGTGTTAATATATTCCCATGGTGGTGACTCATCAATAAAACCCAGTTTTAAGAATTCTTCTATGGTAATGATTTTTGCCAGAAATGTTGTTGTCATTTATTTAGAGGGTGTTTGAAAAGTTTTGAATGTATAGACTGACCCCTCTCCAAACCTCTCCCCTGCAAGGGGAGAGGCTTTAAAACCCCCATTCCCTTGCAGGGAAGGGGGGTAGGGGGGTTAGGTTTTTGGAGATTACTGGTTTGATATAATACTTTTCAAACAACCTCTTAGACTCAGAGGATAACTGTTGCTGTTTTACCCAATTTCTAAAGGCTTTAAGTGTCGCATTTCTCCCTGCGGTTTTACTTTGTTGAAGATATTGGGGAATTACTGCAATTAAAGGTAAATTAGGAAAATTTAAACTTGACTGAGATTCTAGATAATTCCCATCTTGTAAGATATTTATTCTTAAATTACTATTCTCAAAACGCCATAATTCTGGAACTTTTAAGGCTTGATAAATATTTGCATGAGTGCGGGAAGTAATATCAATTTCTAAGGCTAAATCTGGTGGAGGATCTATTGTTAAATCTAATCGCTTTTTTCCTCGAATTAAAGCTTCATTTTTAATATAAAAACATTGATCAGGTTCTATCCCTTTCTCCATAAATTGATTTTTAAATGTGGTAGAACCAAGACATCTAAATTCAATATCTAATTCTTCCAATAAAGCCTTAACTAAATCACTAATAATTTCTTTATCAAATTGATGTTCTGCTAAAGGATTTATAATTTCTAATATCCCTTTGTCATAAGCAATTCGCGCTGCACGATGTTCTCCTAATTCTTCAAGAATAGTTTCTAATTCTGTCCAGGTGACATCTTGCAATATTACTGTTTGTCCTGGTGGTACATGGATGCGCTTTAATTCTAACAACATCTTTTCCACTCCTTGTTATTTAAAGTTAATTTGATTATACTTGGGAATATTAATTCTGATTTCATGAATTATCATAACCAACCTCGTAACCAATAAATAAAAGTACCAATATATTCTTTTAATGCACTTGTGAATTGGTTTAAATTTTCAGTATCAGGGAGTAAATTGAGAATTGCGGCTTTTGGAGTGCTGGTAAGTTCTTGAAATTCACCTTGACTAACAAGAAAATCGGTTGGTGTGGGAATGACATCCATACCTTGACGGTGAAAAATTTTGAGCGATCGCGGCATATGGGCTGCTGATGTAATTAATAATACTTTTTTGATTTGGCGAGCTTCAAGAATTTTACGGACATTGACAGCATTATCATGAGTATTGAAAGAATCAGGTTCTTGAATAATTGCTGTGGCTGGAACACCAATAGATGTAAGAATATTTGCCATATCTGCTGATTCTGGCGAACCACTACCGCGCCAATCAATCCGGCCACCACTAAGGATAATTATAGGGGCTTTTTTCTGAAAATAAAGTTGTGCGGCATAAATTACGCGATCGCCTGCTTCACTTAAATCTACTGTCACCCGTGGCCAAGTTGCTGATTTAGTTGCACCACCTAAGACTACAATGGCTTCAGCATTGGGGATTTGAGTTGCAGGGATATTTTGCCATTCTAGGCTGCGTACCAAGGATTTAGCCACCCAAGCATTACTACATATTAGCAATAAAGCTAAAGATAAAGAAATAGCTATAGTCGCAATCCGGGGACGTTTTCGTAAAGTTACTAAAGCCACTATTAAACTCACACTTGCCAATCCCAAAGGGTAAAAAAATAGTGGTAGGATTTTAGATAAATATAAAAACATAATTAGTTAATTATTAATTACTTTTCCCAAAAGCGAAAATTGAAAGTTGCAGATTCCCGACGGAAACGTTTAGTAGGTTTTCTTTTACGTCTTTTTGCACTTCTCTCACTCGGCTGTTCTGGATTTACTTCTTCCACAATCTCCTCAGATAATTGTGTTTGTAACGCCTCCTCACTGCGCCACCAACCAATTATCCAGCCACCACCAACTCCAGCAATAGCACCGAACACAATACTCACAGGGGCTGAATAACCGAGGAAAAGGCAGCCCATCATAAAAAACAACCAATATTTTAATCCAGCATCAATACCATCATTAGATGCGACAGTAGCAGGTTCAGAACTATTATCATTGGCAAATGTGAACCACCCTAAAGTAACACCACCCATAATGGCTATGAATAGACTCAGAGGAACTGAAGCATGAGCAATTCTGGAGATAATAAATAAAAATAATCCAAACAACAGTTGAGAAAGAAAGTTAGGTGAAGAAGAGAAAATATCGCCTAGCAGATTATTTTTTGGTGCCATAAGATTAGGAGTCAGGAGAAAGAATAATTATATCTCGTTCCCAGTCTCTGACTGGGAATGCTATCATGGAGGCTCTGCCTCAAATGTTATTAAAGGCAGAGCCTTTTAGAATTCATTCCCATACAGAGTATGGGAACGAGAAAAGTGTACTAACGTACACTAAAAATTTTTGGTTTGTTTTAGTCATCTTTAGATGACTTGAGCTATTAGACAGGGAATTTATTCCCCGACGGGCTAGGAATTTTACGTTAATTTGACACTTACGAACAATGCTAAATCCTAACTTACTAAACGAAAATTAAATCAATTCTGATAATTGCGTGTCTAGCGGTTGAGTTGTATCTACAACTGTTATATAAGGTTGTTCTTGATTTGTAAATGGTTCAGATTGCTTGATTTGGGATGCTAATAAATCAGCAGTTGCATCAGCAATATCACCAGTGCGGTTCAGCAGTCGTTCTGTGACAACTTCTAACGGTGCGGTGCAGTTGATAATATGTACAGGTAATTGATGCTGTGTAGCTTGAGAAATAGCTGCTTCCCGTAAATCCTGACGATCATATTTGGCATCTAAAATTACAGACCAACCTTGATTAGCCAGTATAATTCCTAATGCTAACAATCGGCTATAGGTTTTTTGGGTCATTTCTGGTGTGTAGATTTCATCCCCACCTTTTTCTAAGAGGGGAATTCCTGCTAAATGCTTACGCACAGCATCAGAACGGAGATGAACTGCATTGAGTTTTCGGGCTAAATATTTAGCTGTGGTACTTTTACCAGCACCAGATAAACCCGACATCAAAATCAGTTTTCCCTGTTGGGGTTTAGTATATTCCCACGCTTGACGATAATATGCAGATGCGGTTTTTGCAGATTCTTCTTTTACCGCAGCCGGGATGTTAGGATCATCTAATAAAAAGGAATTTACCTTAGCTCGCACATAAGCCTGACGGCTTAAATATAAAGGTAATACCTGTAAACCTTCCCAATCTCCAGTTTGCTCTACATAGGCATTTAAAAAAGCATTTCCTAAGTCTTTTCTTCCTCTGGCTTCAATATCCATGACTGTAAATGCTACGTCATACATAACATCCACAAAGCGGAAAGGCTCATTGAATTCTATGCAGTCAAATAGCATAATTTTGTCATGCCAAAGAGCTATATTTCTGAGGTGTAAATCGCCGTGACATTCACAAATATAGTTATTGTCAATTCTGCTTTTAAATAGTTCTGGATGTTGGACAAAGAAGTTATCTGTATATTGTTTTGTTGCCTCAAACTGCTCTTGTGTCTGAGGTCTACCAATATAGTTTTGAGTTTGCTGATAATTCTCATCAATTGCTAATCGTATTTGTGAGACTTCCCCAAAACTACGAATATAATCGTTTGTGACTGATTCAGCATGATATTGAGCGACAACTCTTCCCAATTCTTCCAAATGACTTTCTTGCAAATTTCCACTGGCAAAAAGTTCACTAAAAAGGGCTTCTTGGGGAAATTGACGCATCTTTACTGCATATTCTACAACTTCTCCTGTTCCCCCTAAATGGTATTGTTCACCAACTAAAGTTAGGGGTAGAACTTCTAAATATAATTCACCTGCACCACGTTGATTTAAGCGCAATTCTTCTTGACAAAAATGTTGTCGTTTTTCTAAGGTGGAAAAGTCTAAAAAACCAAAGTTGGCTGGTTTTTTCAGTTTGTAAGCATAATCTCCTGTGAGGAGGACATAGGAAATATGAGTTTGAATTAATTGAATTGGTTCTGTTACAGAATGAGGATAAAATCCTGGTTGTAACATTTGTGAAATTAAATTTGGGAGATTGGTTTGTGTCATTGGTTCGTTGTTAGTTGTTAGTAGGGGCGAAGCATTGGGAAGATAAATTATCGGTCATTGCCAAAAATAGTTCTCCAAATGCTTCGCCCGTACAGTTGTCAGTTGTTAGTAGGGGCGAAGCATTGGGAAGATAAATTATCGGTCATTGCCAAAAATAGTTCTCCAAATGCTTCGCCCGTACAGTTGTCAGTTGTTAGTAGGGGCGAAGCATTGGGAAGATAAATTATCGGTCATTGCCAAAAATAGTTCTCCAAATGCTTCGCCCGTACAGCGAAGCATTTGGAAGATAAATTATCGGTCATTGCCAAAAATAGTTCTCCAAATGCTTCGCCCGTACAGTGGTTAATGGTAAGAGGGATTTTGATACTCTTGCCTTTTTCCCACAAAAAAACCAGGGCTAACCCTGGTTCTCTTCGTTATTATTACCTGAATTTTAGCCTTTAGCACCAGCAAAAAAACTGATGTGGTAAGGTGTGCCTTTGGCTGGGTGAATCTGAACTTCACGAAGCACGGTTGTACCAGTCCACTCTAATTCAGCAATGCTGAGTTCCACTTGGGTTTTATTAGGAATAACTTGCTTGAGCAAACGTTCTACAACTTTAGCGTCAAGAACTAGAG
The DNA here is from genome assembly GCF_009712025.1 of Dolichospermum sp. UHCC 0406. NCBI lineage: Bacteria > Bacillati > Cyanobacteriota > Cyanophyceae > Nostocales > Aphanizomenonaceae > Dolichospermum > Dolichospermum sp. UHCC 0406. The sequence goes on along the minus strand of NZ_VILA01000019.1, from coordinate 24,004 downwards.
AAATTGATTCAATCCCGTTGTGACCATACAAGTTGGCGGGAATTAATCCAGAACGGCGCAAAGCTCTGGGTTTGCTACCTTCTGGGCGGGTTTTAGATTCGAGTGTGATTGCCATATAAGTTGTTAAGTTGTTAAGTTGTGAGTTGTTAGTTGTCAGTTGTCAGTTGTCAGTTGTCAGTTATTTTGCCAATGACCAATGACCAATGACCAATGACTAAACTGGTGTACTGTTAGGTTGTAACAGTGCGCGTTTGGGACCGTGAATAGGATCTTCAACAATGATAGTTTGATCACGACTTGCTCCCAAGGAAACAATTGCAATCGGCACTTCCATTAATTCTGCCAAGAATTTCAGATAGTCCAGTGCTTTTTGTGGTAACTCTTCCAGGGTACGACAGTGACTTGTTGACACTTGCCATCCTGGTACAGTTTTGTAAATGGGACGACAACGGGCGAAAAGACGAGCGCTGGTGGGGAAGTGTTCGCAGCGTTCACCATCAATTTCATAAGCCACACAAACATTGATTTCCTCTAGTTCATCGAGAACATCAAGTTTGGTAAGTGCCATACAATCCATGCCGTTAATGCGAACCGCATAACGACCAATAACCGCATCAAACCAACCACAACGACGTTTACGCCCTGTAGTTGTGCCAAATTCTGCACCGCGATCGCCTAACAAGTCACCAATTTCGTCATCTAGTTCCGTGGGGAAAGGACCTTCTCCCACTCTTGTCGTGTAGGCTTTGGATACACCAATTACCCGATCTATCATTGTTGGTCCTAGTCCACTCCCCACACAAGCCCCCCCAGCGACTGGGTTGGAGGATGTGACATAGGGATAAGTTCCGTGATCTAGGTCAAGTAATGTCCCTTGTGCGCCTTCAAACAAAATATTCCGTCGTCGTAAAACCGCATCGTAGATTTTCAACGATGTATCAACGACGAAAGGACGCAAGCGTTCCGCATAACCTAAATACTCCTCAATCACTTCTTCTGGATTGAGAGGTGGCAGATTATACAGCTTTTCTAAAATGGTATTTTTATAGTTTATCGTCCACTTTAACTGCTCACGGAGTCCGTCGGTGTCCATCAAGTCTAACATCCTGATGCCTATCCGCTCAGATTTATCGGCGTAAGTAGGACCAATACCTCTACCTGTTGTCCCGATTTTATGATTTCCCCGTACTTCCTCTGATGCCTTGTCAATCATGCGATGATAGGGCATGGTGACATGAGCCGTCTGAGATATCAACAGATTAGCCGTGGAAATATTTAATTCTTCTAGTTGTTCGAGTTCTTTAATCAAGACTTGCGGATCGATGACTGTTCCACAGCCAATGATACACTCGGTTTTTGGATACAAAATACCAGAGGGGATTAAGTGCAGCTTAAACGTCTGACCTTGGACTACGATTGTATGCCCAGCGTTCACTCCCCCTTGGTAACGTACCACCACGTCTGCGGAGCGGCTGAGTAAGTCAGTTATTTTACCTTTTCCTTCATCGCCCCACTGGGCACCTATGACAATGACGTTAGCCAAGAGATTATATTAAAGGGTAAAGTTTCCACAAAGATCCATTATTAACATATTTTTAATGTTTTGTCAATAAATTGGGCATAACATTATTTACGGAGTATCAATACCTTGGCCAATTTACGAGGGTGAGATGATCATGCTTTAACTATGTAATGTGCGATAAGTTAAATTTTGTAATATTCTATAAATATCGCTGTGATAATATGTATCTAAATTTATGGACTTAGAACCCGCTACGGTGCTTGGAATTTCCTTTTGTGCGGCGTTAGTTGCTATTACTGGTATGGCAATTTACACATCTTTTGGACCCCCAAGCCAGGAATTAGATGATCCGTTTGATGATCACGAAGATTAACAGATCTATTAATTTAACATGATGGTTGGCATTGTCCACCCTACATTCTAGTCAGATGGGGTAATTCATGAATTATCCCTCCCATATCTATACTTTGAAGATCTACCGATTTCCTATTGATTCTTGTAGAAACAAATTTACTATCAAATTTTCTTGAGATACATCCTCTAAGACTCAGTAGGTGATGTAGTTGCAGATGCTGGTGGTGAGATCTGTTGACTCTCAGAAGGTGCAGATTCTTCTTTCTGTTTAGTTGTATTTTCGGAGGGAATATCAGTAATAATAGGAGTTATTTTTTGTTGATTATATTGAGGAGATTCGATAGGAGTAGAGGTAGAAGTCGCTTTTTCAGGGGTTTTTTTGGTGGTTGCTCTTTGTTTTTGTATTTGCCGTTCTTGAAGTTTACGGTGACGCTGTGATCCTTTAATGGCAAAGTTAACTGAGGCTCTTACCCCTTCTCTTCCCTCTGCTGTGGGTGTTAATTTCCACTCTTGTGCAGCTTGTTGAGCGGCTTGATCTAGTTCGCTATCACCACTGGAACGGACTAACCGAACTCGCGTAACATTACCCTGGCTATCAGTATCAATAGCAACTTCTGCATTTCCTTCTATGCCACGCTGTCTGGCTCTATCTGGGTACTTAATTTGACACTGGATACAATCCGCACGATTCAGTTTAGAATTATTTTCTATGGGAGGTTTCGGTGCGGTAGCTATTGGTGTATTTTCTGATTTTGGTTTATTCCCACTTTCATTACCAGTACCATTACCAGTACCATTACCTGTACTATTTCCAATTCCATTACCAACACCAGTACCTGAACCAGTACCGTTTTCAGTACCTAAACTATTTCTTGAGCGATCGCCTAAATTGCCTAAAATATTTTTATTCTGCGGTAACTGTGTGGAAGCGGTGGAGTTGCTAGGGATATTGTTGGAACTAGCATTAGGTTGAGTTTCTGACTTTAATGGTGTGATTTTTGTGGGTTTTGTCTGCACTTGGGGTTGAGTAGACGCTAGGGTATTTGCGTTTTCATCTAATTTTTGTATTGGTTTTGTTTCTACTGGGGGTGGTGTTGTCGCAGGTTCAGGAGTTGTGTTTTCTATTGGGTTAGTTTGTACAGGAGTTAATATTTTCGCTGGTTCACGATTTGTAAGTGTTTGGGATTGTTTACTGATAAGGTTAGTAGTGATTTTTAGTTGAGCCTGTTTGGTTATGGGTGCGACAGAAGACTTAATCATATTCAGGGCTGTTTCTGTTGGTGTAGAAATTCCGCCACCTTTATTTCCACCACCACCACCGGAATTTGTTTTTGCTAGGGATTTTATCTCTACTGGTAGTTGGTTTACTTCCTGGGGTATTGTTTCCAGAATTGTCACTTCAATGGGTTCTTCTCTAACTTCAGGGAATTTGAGAAAAAATTTGTTAATAGCTAAAGCTAGTATCCCAATATGTAATACCAATGAACCAATTAGACTAAAGAAAAGAAAAGTCTTTAATGCTTCAGCTTCTTTTTCGCGCTGTTCTATAGTGACACTTGAAAACTCCATATTTTCTGACTATTTATGATAATTATTTTCTTGATTTAGAATCCAGTAAAAGATGATATCAACAACATCTATGCTTTTATGAATTTTTCTATTTAGGCAGGGAATAATTAATTTATTTTATTCATGGAATGGAGAATTTATGAAAATATTAAGATATTAAAGAAAAGCCATTTACCATGCTGATGATATTTTTGGTTGCACAGTGGTTACTAAATCTAAGTAGGTGAACGGAAAAAACCGAAATATGTAACGAAAAGTAAAATCGCCCAAACCCTCTTCACTCTTGCCTCTTGCCTCTTGCCTCTTGCCTCTTGCCTCTTGCCTTGCCATAACGACCATTTTCAATGCTAACCTACTTAATTACTAATAAAAAGACTGAGCGGGACAAAAAGCCCCGCACATTGTTAAGCCATCAAATTAGATCTAAATTTACTTTTTCCAGCCGTTATCAGCTTGTTGTAGGACATAAGCAGCTACATTTTCTATTTGCTCTGCTTTTAACCGACCCTTAAAGGCTGGCATAGCACCTTTACCATTAGTAACTTGATAAACAATTGCTTCAGCCGAGTACATACCGTACTTTTCCAAATCTGCTTTTTTCAGGGTTTTGGCAGCATTAACTAAATTTCTGCCACCCGCATGACAAGAAGCACAATTAGCACTAAATACTTTAGCTCCGCTGGCTGCGTCTGCGGCCAAAGCAGGACTACTGAAGGCAAAGTTGAAGATAGCTATGCCTAATAATAATACTGAGACAATCTTTTTCATCTGGTGTTCTCTCGATAACAATGTCTGAATCGGTACAAATATCCTCCCTAATTCTCATTTAATTTCGTTGCATTAGTCAAACGACAGACTGTCAAACTTGGCTGAAATAATTGAGAATTTGAGATTAGTTGATTGATAGCTTCAGGGTTTAGACAAAATGTAAACTTATATGAATTTAAATTGAAGAAGAGCAAAAAGAAATTAATAATGAAGGATAAAAGGAAAATTTGCTATATTTACCCTTTATCTTTTAAACTTCATTTTTGCTTGGCTAATTGGGTCAGATCCTTTTGAGTCACCCGACAAATCCGCCAATCTTCTAAAATATCTGCACCCATATTCCGGTAAAATGCCTGCGCTGACACATTCCAATCTAAAACACTCCACTCTAAGCGCCCACAATCCCTTTCTACAGCTATTTGGGCTACTTTGGACAAAAGTGCTTTACCAATACCTTGGCGGCGATATTCCGGCAAAACAAAGATATCTTCTAAGTAAATTCCTGGCTTGGTGAGAAATGTAGAATAATTATGAAAAAATAGGGCAAAACCTACAACCTTACCTTCAAATTCGGCTAGGATTGCATCTACGTATTTTGGTGAACCAAATAAATGATCCTTGAGGGCTTCAGCATTGCCAATAACAGCATCAGATAGTTTTTCATATTCAGCAAGTCCCTGAATTAAGGCAAATAAGGTATGAGCATCACTGGGTTCGGCAAAACGGACAATTAAATTAGTCATTGGTGATTGGTCATTAGTCATTGGTCATTAGTTCACATTTTATACTCAAGATGTCTAATTTTTTTTAACCACAGACAACTAACAACTGTACGGGCGAAGCATTTGGAGAACTATTTTTGGCAATGACCGATAGTTTATCTTCCAAATGCTTCGCCCCTACTAACAACTGTACGGGCGAAGCATTTGGAGAACTATTTTTGGCAATGACCGATAATTTATCTTCCAAATGCTTCGCCCCTACTAACAACTGTACGGGCGAAGCATTTGGAGAACTATTTTTGGCAATGACCGATAATTTATCTTCCAAATGCTTCGCCCCTACTAACAACTGTACGGGCGAAGCATTTGGAGAACTATTTTTGGCAATGACCGATAATTTATCTTCCAAATGCTTCGCCCCTACTGACAACTGACTAATGACTCATACCAACCAACCTTTTAAACGCTTGGCTATATGGGGACGACGTAGCTTTCGCATGGCTTTACTTTGGATTTGACGGACTCGTTCGCGGGAAAGGTTAAACATATTCCCCACCTCTTCTAGGGTGCAGGGTTCACTGCTAGTGAGTCCATAGCGCAGGGAAATGACATCTTTCTCTCGTGGGGTGAGTACGTCTCCGAGAACTTCCCAAATCTCCTGACGCATCATGTTTTCGTTCATTTTGGCTTCGGGAGACTGGTTGTCTTCATCTTCTAGCAAATCCATTAATTCTGTGTCTTCTTCTTTACCGACACGGTGGTTAAGGGACAGGGCTTGACGACGCAGTTGTTGAAGTTGACGCAGTTGGTGAACTGTAATTTCCAAAGCTTCGGCCATTTCGGCCTCTGTGGGATTCCGAGCGAGTTTTTGTTTGAGTTCCCGTTGGGCTTTTTTTAGTTTATTAAGTTTCTCAACAATATGGATTGGTAAGCGAATAGTTCGGGCATCATTAGCGATCGCTCTGGTAATTGCTTGTCTAATCCACCAATAAGCATAAGTAGAAAACTTATATCCTTTATCAGGATCAAATTTTTCAGAAGCGCGGTTTAAACCCATTGCTCCTTCTTGAATTAAATCGAGAAAAGGGACACCACGATTTAAATATCGTTTAGCAATAGATACGACTAACCGGAGATTGGAGCGAATCATTTTTCGCTTGGCCACTCTACCTTGATACAAGCGGCTTTCCAGTTGTTTTTCTGTTATCTCTAATTGCGAAGCCACCTGCACCTTACTAGGCTGCGCTCCTAGTTGTAATTCCAAAGCTGCTTGCAATTCTTTGACTTCTTCTAAAAATCTCACCCGTCGCGCTAATTCTACTTCTTCATCAGGTTTGAGTAGGGGATAACGCGCCATTTCCTTAAAAAATGCGCCAACAGCATCATCATTTTCGGTTTTATTATATCCCGAAGGACGGGCTGCGGCCATGTCATCGCCATTGCGCTCTTCTGATGCCAAGTTTTCGACAATTGTAGCATCTTCATATACTACTTGATCTAAACTCTCAATTGATGGTTCTTCATGATCAGTAATATTCTCTAGTATTTCCATTGTTCCCAATTCAGCAAGATTCATAGTTTCCGTTAGAGATGGTTGCTTTGTTTGGTACATAATTTCATGACAACAGCCTCTTTCAGGCTTGGTAGTTTTCCCTTGAGGACAAATACACCCTTCTTCTCTAGCAAAATCTTCTCTTTTTAATCATTCCTCGTCTGGAATGGAAATCAGTATTTGTCCATTATTTTGAGTTATGGCTAGATACGACCTATAATCATTAACGACTTTAGCACTCACAAAAAACTATTTTTTTCAGAAACCCAATAGACATATTCTCTATGCTTTTCTTGATTACTAAATAGGTCAAACCCCCTAAGACTAACTTTAACAAATATCAAAAACATAGAGAAAGAAGCCTATCTATCTATCTTAAATGATCTGGGGAAAAATCAGTTGCTTGTTGCCTGTAGTCTGTACATAGCTTCCGTGTAAAGGTGATAAATCACCGAAAAATGATATATATTAAATTTTCGTGTATTTTTTGCAAAGTTTTCAGGTTTGTCCGGCTGAAATCATCAGAGTAATTGAATAAATCGCCATTTTGGTACTAGAGTTATTTATCTCTCCGAAAATTTACTAAATGATCCAAATTACAAAAATGGTAACTTCTAATCCGGATAATATTTATCGTTTAAAAGCATCTCATATTGAAAAAATATTTAATATCTATCAATAGGTTGAAAAACTCTATGCCTTATTTCGTAGCTCAATCTCATGATTGATTAATAACATAATTTACTAGTTAATCAAGATGTTACAAATCACATAAAAATCTGGAAGTTTAATCACTTAATTACCTACTTACTCATGATTACTCATTACTTCGGCATATTTCTCAAGATAGGTTTTGCAGCTTGAGTATCCCAGTCGGTAAGTCAACAAAGCATTAAAAAATCTGATCAAGACTGTGTAAGCTACTTGCTCAAATTTAAACTTTCAATCTTCAATTATTTATTGCCTAAATTGTAGAAGCTAATTTGTCTAGTAGATTACATAAATTAGAGATTATCAAGGATTATGGGTAATTGAAGTATTGTAAAATACTATTTACACAAAGTAAAACCAAAGGATAGAATTAACGAAGTCTGTGAATACAATATTTGTTTATAAATCGAAAATTTATGTATAGTATTGGTGCAAAATCATCTGTTATCGCTGTAGCTGAACCAGGAGGATCATATCAATCTCCAGCAAAATTACCTGAATGGGTGGAAGTGCTTGTAGACTGTCCAGGATGTTCAGATTTATTTACCTATAAAATCCCAGCACAGTTAGCAATCAAACCAGGAGATATTTTAAGCGTTCCCTTTGGTGCGACACAGGTAGGGGCGATCGCTATCCGCTTATTAACTGAACCGAATCTAGATATTCCCTTAGAAAAAATTCGGGAAGTAGAAGATGTAGTTAGTGAAGGGTTTTTTCCTCCTGGTTATTGGACATTACTCAACCGTGTTGCAGCCTATTACTATACACCTCTAATTTTAGTAATTCGCGTCGCTTTACCACCAGGCTTATTAGGAAGATCACAACGTCGTTTACGCTTGACTTCTCTGGGTAAAAAAAATCTTGCTATTTATATTAGTCCTATAGCCCAGCAAGTAATTACACTTTTAGAAAAAACCCCAACAGCAGACTATAGTTATCACTACATCCAACAAAAAGTTAAAGCCGCATATCGCGGAATTCGGGAATTAATCCGCTTAGGTTTAGCCGAAAATTATTTAGAACCGCCACAACTTACCAAACCTAAATTACAAAAAGCTGTCACACTTCTAGATAATAATCATGACGATTTAACAGCCCGTCAAAAAGAAATTGTGGAAGTTTTGCGACGACGAGGGGGAGAAATATGGCAAAGTGAATTATTACAACTTTGCAGTACCAGCACTTCCACCCTAAAAGCCTTAGCAGATAAAGGCTATATAGTCATTGAGGACAGGGAAATATTACGCAGAGAACAAGGCCCCACAGTAGCCGCAGATTGGGCAAAATCCTTAACACCAGCCCAAAATAACGCCTTAGAAACGATTAATTCCTTAACCGGATTTGCTCAAGTATTGCTACATGGGGTGACAGGTTCAGGAAAAACAGAAGTATACTTACAAGCCATAGCACCATTACTTGAACAAGGAAAATCGGCCCTTGTTTTAGTTCCCGAAATCGGCCTCACACCTCAACTTACAGATAGATTTCGCGCCCGATTTGGTCACAAAGTCCACGTTTATCACAGCGCCCTTTCTGACGGTGAACGTTACGACACCTGGCGACAAATGCTCACAGGAGAGCCGCAAATCATCATCGGGACTCGCAGCGCCATTTTCGCTCCTTTACCCAATCTAGGCTTAATTATCCTGGACGAAGAACACGATAGCAGCTTTAAACAAGATTCTCCTATTCCCACTTACCACGCCCGCACCATCGCTCAATGGCGAGCCGAATTAGCACATTGTCCCCTAATTTTAGGTTCTGCGACTCCCTCTTTAGAAAGTTGGGTAAGTGGAAATCAACTATATTTATCATTACCAGAACGCATTAACTCGCGCCCATTACCACCTGTGGAAATCGTGGATATGCGTCAAGAGTTAAAAGAGGGAAATCGGTCTATTTTTAGTAGAAAGCTGCAAAATGCGCTGCAACAATTAGCAGAAAGACAACAACAGGGAATATTATTTATTCATCGGCGCGGACATAGTACCTTTGTTTCTTGTCGCAGTTGTGGTTATGTGTTGGAATGTCCCCATTGTGATGTATCCCTGGCTTATCATCATGTGGAAGAGGGAGCGCCGGAATTATTGCGCTGTCATTATTGTAATTATGGGCGTTTACATCCTCCCCATTGTCCCGAATGTAGTTCCCCTTATTTAAAGTTTTTTGGCAGCGGTACTCAACGGGTAGCGCAGGAATTAACTAAGCAATTTCCCAATTTGAAAATAATTCGCTTTGATAGTGATACCACCACCACTAAAGGTTCACACCGGAAACTTCTTACCCAGTTTGCTAATGGTGAAGCCCATTTATTAGTAGGGACACAAATGCTGACAAAAGGGTTAGATTTACCCCAAGTTACCCTTGTGGGTGTAGTCGCTGCGGATGGATTATTGCACTTATCTGATTATCGCGCCAATGAACGCACATTTCAAACTTTGACCCAAGTTGCGGGAAGGGCAGGAAGAGGGGATGATCCAGGGAGGGTAATTGTCCAAACCTATACTCCAGAACATCCGATTATTGAAGCAGTGCAAAAACATGATTATCAATCTTTTGCTGATGCAGAGTTAGCACAAAGACAAACTCTGAATTATCCTCCCTATGGGAGATTAATTTTATTACGATTAAGTAGTTTAGATCCCATTCAAGTCCAAAACACAGCCCAAATCATTGCTACATTTTTGAACAATAAAGAAGGATTTGAGATATTGGGACCTGCACCAGCTAGTATTTTACGAGTAGCTAACCGTTATCGTTGGCAAATATTACTCAAGTTTGATCCTGACGCTTTACCAAATTTACCAGATTGGCCAGAAGTGCGAGCGCTTTCTCCTGCTTCTGTCAGTTTAACAATTGATGTAGATCCGATTAATATTATGTAGTCGAATGATTTAAAACGAATCATAAAATCCATTAATTCATCTGCGTTTATCTGCGTTTATCTGCGGTAAATAATTCAGGAAATCTTACTTCATGCAGCTTCATATTAATTTGCAATAACTCAAACCCCCAAAAATTAGTTAAATTAGCGGTATGCTGCCATGAAGAAACCATAGAGACAAATATGCCAAGAACACAGAAAAACGATAACTTTGTTGACAAATCCTTTACCGTGATGGCAGATATCATCCTCAAGATATTGCCAACCAACAGAAAAGCTAAAGAAGCCTTTGTTTATTACCGAGATGGGATGTCCGCACAGGCAGAAGGCGAATACGCTGAAGCTCTAGACTACTATAAAGAAGCCTTAGAAATGGAAGAAGACTCCAATGATCGGAGTTATATTCTCTATAATACGGGCTTAATTTATGCCAGTAACGGTGATCATAATAAGGCTTTAGAGTATTATCATCAGGCCATTGAGTTAAATCCACAATTACCCCAAGCCTTGAATAATATTGCGGTGATTTATCATTTTCAAGGTGAAAGGGCTAAGGAAACCGGAGATCATGACGGTGGAGAGGCATTGTTTGATCAAGCGGCAGATTATTGGATTAGAGCAATTCGCATGGCTCCCAATAACTATATTGAAGCTCAAAACTGGATCAAAACCACCGGGCGATCGCAAATTGACATATTCTTTTAACTTAGTCATTAGTCGGTTATACAATTTTACATGACAACTGACAACTGACAACGGACAACTGTACGGGCGAAGCATTTGGAGAACTATTTTTGGCAATGACCGATAATTTATCTTCCAAATGCTTCGCCCCTACTGATAACTAACAACTAACAACTAACAACGGACAACTAACAACGGACAACTGTACGGGCGAAGCATTTGGAGAACTATTTTTGGCAATGACCGATAATTTATCTTCCAAATGCTTCGCCCCTACTAACAACTAACAACTAACAACGGACAACTAACAACGGACAACTGTACGGGCGAAGCATTTGGAGGACTATTTTTGGCAATGACCGATAATTTATCTTCCAAATGCTTCGCCCCTACTGACAACGGACAACTAACAACGGACAACTAACAACGGACAACTAACAACTGTACGGGCGAAGCATTTGGAGGACTATTTTTGGCAATGACCGATAATTTATCTTCCAAATGCTTCGCCCCTACTGACAACGGACAACTAACAACGGACAACGGACAACGGACAAATTATGATTGATAGTGAACAAGTTCGTAAAGTTGCTAATCTCGCTCGTTTAGAATTAACAGCAGATGAAGAAGCACAATTTACTACTCAACTGGGTAGTATTCTGGATTATATAGAACAACTCAATCAACTGGATGTCACCAATGTAATACCGACAACCAGAGCTATTGATGTTAGCAATATTACCAGAGAAGATATTCTTCAACCCTGTCCTGACAGAGAAGCAATCCTCAGCAGTGCGCCTCAACAGGAAGGTGATTTTTTCCGAGTTCCCAAAATTCTTAATGCTGATTAGTTAGGAACTGACTGAAGATATAGGAAAGAATCTTTTCCTTTCTCTTCAATTTCTACTGCAATATCAACACAAAAGAGTAGAGACGCTCCGAGGAACGTCTCTACATCCCCGTAGGGACAGGGGATTAGGGGATTAGGTTTTTGGGTATGAGTTTAATATAGCAGATGATTTTTTATTTGCCAAGTATTTGACAACTATTTTCCGTATACTAATGTCAAAAAAACCGAGTTGTATTTTTTCGAACCGGACAACTAGTAGTCTGTCAATCCAAAAATGACGGGTAAAGGCAAGCAGGGGGAGAAGAGGGGGTATTCCGACTGGCACATTACACGCTATTGTAATTTATCAAGCTAAATCGAGTTTAGAAGAGTGGAAAAATCCCTAAAAATGGAGATCAAGAGGGTTGACATTTGCTTTTAAATTTGTTATCATGAAATTGATAAGGAAGAACTGTCTCGCCATAAATAATTTAACTACCATAAAAAATACCCATCCAGTCATTGGGCTAGGTGGGTATTAATCAAATAAGGGCAGGAATTCCCCGCCCTTTGTGAAACTACTTGCTTTCAGTAAAATCAGCATCAATGACATCATCACCAGAAGGAGCAGAACCACCGCTTGGAGGTTCAGCACCAGCAGCGCCAGCAGCATCACCAGCTTGTTGATAGATATTGCTACCAATAGCAAACAGAGCTTGTTGCAGTTCTGGCATTAACTTCTGGATTTGAGCATCATCTTCTTTCGCAACTGCTTCTTTTACTTCCTTGACCAAACCTTCAACCTTAGTCTTATCAGCAGCGGGGACTTTATCACCCAACTCTTCCAACTGCTTTTCAGCTTGATAAGCTAAAGAATCAGCTTGGTTTTTGCGTTCAATTTTCTCACGACGTTCCTTATCAGAAGAAGCGTTTTGTTCAGCTTCTCTGACCATGCGTTCTACATCATTCTTATCCAGAGTAGAAGCACCAGTGATACTAATAGATTGTTCCTTACCAGTTCCCTTATCCTTAGCCGCAACGTTGAGAATACCGTTAGCGTCAATATCAAAAGTCACTTCAATTTGGGGAACACCACGGGGAGCAGGAGGAATACCATCCAAACGGAAAGTTCCTAAACTCTTATTATCATTGGCAAATTCTCTCTCACCTTGGAGAACGTGAATTTCCACATTACCTTGTCCGTCCACCGCAGTAGAGAACACTTCTGATTTTTTGGTAGGAATTGTAGTGTTGCGAGGAATAATCTTAGTCATTACCCCACCCAAGGTTTCTACACCCAAGGATAATGGTGTTACGTCTAACAACAAGATACCTGTAACATCACCAGCTAAAACACCCGCTTGAATAGCAGCACCAACAGCTACCACTTCATCAGGGTTAACAGTTTGGTTAGGTTCTTTACCTAACACCCGTTTAACCACATCTTGAACAGCGGGAATCCGGGTAGAACCACCAACGAGAACAACTTCGTCAATATTGGTCTTATTTAACTTCGCACCTTTGAGCGCATCTTCCACAGGAATGCGGCAACGGTCAATTAAATCAGAACAAAGTTCTTCAAACTTAGCGCGAGTTAAAGTTGTATCTAAATGCTTGGGACCCTCTTGGGTAGCGGTAATAAATGGCAGGTTAATTTCTGCCTGGCTAACGCTAGAAAGTTCAATTTTAGCTTTTTCTGCCGCTTCAGTCAGACGTTGTAAAGCTTGTTTGTCTTTACGCAGGTCAATCCCTTCGTCTTTTTTGAACTTTTCCGCTAAGAAATCAACGATTTTTTTATCAAAGTCGTCACCACCCAGGTGAGTATCCCCAGATGTTGATAATACTTCAAATACACCATCACCTACTTCCAGAACAGATACGTCGAAAGTACCACCACCCAAGTCAAATACGAGGATAGTTTCATTGCTCTTTTTATCAAAACCATAAGCTAAGGAAGCAGCGGTAGGTTCGTTGATAATGCGGAGAACGTCAATACCAGCGATTTTTCCCGCGTCTTTTGTGGCTTGACGTTGGGAGTCGTTGAAGTAAGCAGGAACGGTAATTACAGCTTGGGTAACGGTTTCACCCAGGTATTTACTAGCATCTTCCACTAATTTGCGAAGAACCTTCGCAGAAATTTCTTCAGGTGCAAATTGTTTACCAGCACCGGGAGAATCTACTTTAACGTTACCGCCGCTACTGAGAACTTTATAAGAAACTTCTGTAGCTTCATTGGTAATCTCTTCAAAACGACGACCGATAAAGCGTTTTACAGAATAAAAAGTATTTTCGGGGTTCATTACCGCTTGGCGTTTAGCGATTTGACCAACTAAATTGTCGCCATTTTTGGCAAACGCAACTACTGAGGGTGTTGTCCGAAAACCTTCTGCATTAGCGATAACGGTGGGTTTACCACCTTCCATTACTGCCACGCAGGAGTTTGTCGTACCTAAATCAATTCCAACTACCTTTGCCATTTTGGGTGTTTGCTCCGTATAAAATTACTAAATGAACTCAGAGAGAATATAAAATTGCATTAACTAAATGTCAATAACAAACCGATTCAAATTTCCCAACTCTGTACGCATAATGTATTGCTCCGAAGAGCCTCCCATTTCTGGGGTAATGTTAGCTGAATGCCTCCGGCACGCTTGCGCGAACGTCAATGTTTTAAGAGCTTGTTAGGCTTGCAACACTGTTTCAGTGACCTTGAAACTGTTTAATCACAAGCGACAGAGCAGGGAACTAGCTACGCATTCGCCCGGTGTCGTGACTCAAAAAACGTAGTCAGTGAAGACTTAGACTGGTCAGTACAGCTTGCTTGATTACTTTTGCAAGCTCAGTCCCTTTAGGGCTGGGTTACTGACATAAACTCAGTGGTATTCCATGAAGGGTGGTTTACCGAACCGTTAGGGGAACGGTGAATTTTATAAATTATGTCTAGTGGGTTCATGGATTTATGTGCTTTCACATTGACTAATGTATGGTAATTAATACTTTGAGGAATTGGGGTGAACCGTAACTTTATAGTCGTATTTGCCGTCAAACCCTGTCGGGAATTAAAAATTAAGAATTAAAAATTAAAAATGATACCCCTTACTCCGTAATAAGGGGCTTGGTAATTGTCAATTATTTACGAAGCAGGACGTTCCCCTTGTTGAAACTTCAGCCATGCCTGTTGCAAGTCCGTTGGGGCAGGATTGGTGACATCATAAATGACAATTACATTAGTCAAAGGTCTACCGGCAGGAACTATAATATTAGTCTTGTTGGCTAAGGCTCTAGATGCTCCACCATCTAAATTCATAGCTTCATAACAACCAATCGCTTTCATTGCCTCCGCCTCTTGTTGTAAAGTGAGGTTAATTTCAAAATTGGCTAAAATCAGTTTTGTGCCGTCCTGAGTAAAACCAATTGCTGTTCGGGCGCTATTACCTAAAACAGCAGGATCTTTAAAACCTTCAATCCTGGGGTTTAACCGGATTTCCCCTTGTCGCAATAATCTTGGTCCACAAGTTAGGGAAAACCAATGTTTATTCCATTCTGGTTTGCCGTCTATTCTGGCTGTCACCATTTCTGGTTTATTACCGACTCCTAATCCCAAAGTAGTCCCAAAGTTTTCCCAACGACTGTATTTCACAAATTTTCCCCCGGCTACCATGTTACCCATAACCGTTTTTTGGGGATTTTTGGCAAAAAATGTGCCGTTAGCAACTACGGCAGCCTTATAACGCGCCACTAATTTACTAAATTCTTCATCACCACTGGTTTTTTGAATGGTATTCGCAAAAGCGGCGTTTTTGGCTAAACCCATGGTGATAAAGGTTTTTGGATCTGTGAGGTCAACTATGGTTTGATAAAAAGGAATACCATTAATTTGACTTTTGTTTACCTGTACAGTTTGGGCATAACTAGGTAATGTTAAGGTTAATCCTTGTGCTAAGGTTGCACCACCAAGGAATAAAAAGGATCTGCGGCTGATTTTGCTAATTGTCATAATTGAGTAGTCTGACAAAATTAAATTCATTTGTTGAGAGAGGGAACAGGGAGCAGGGAACAGGGAACAGGGAACAGGTAATTGGTAATTGGTAAGTGGTAAGTGGTGAAAACTATTCTTCTTTGTTCCTCCTAACTCCTGCCTCCTGACTCCTGACTCCTGACTCCTGACTCCTATATCTTATGAACAATCGGTATATTATTTTTCACAAGCCCTATGGGGTTTTGAGCCAATTTACCCAAGAAAGTCCCAAACATATCACTCTGAAAGAGTATATAGATGTTCCCGATGTTTATCCTGTAGGGCGTTTAGATTGGGATAGTGAAGGGTTGCTGTTGTTAACAAATGATGGACAGTTACAGCATCGTCTGGCACATCCGCGTTTTGGTCATCAACGTACCTATTGGGCGCAGGTGGAACGCATTCCTGATCTTGATGCAATTAATCAGCTACAAAGTGGGGTAGAAATTCAAGATTACCGGACTCGTCCTGCTCAAGTTAGGTTATTGTTAGAAGAACCATCCGTAGTCCAACGCATTCCACCGATTAGATTTCGCAAAAGTATTCCCACTGCTTGGCTAGAAATGACCCTAACTGAAGGTAAAAACCGCCAAGTCCGTCGCATGACGGCTGCTGTGGGTTTTCCGACCTTGCGGTTAATCAGAATAAGTATTGGTAATATTCAATTAGATGATTTATCACCAGGACAATGGCGAGAACTCACTTCCTTAGAAGTCACAAGATTAAATCATTCACCGGAAAGATAGATTAAGGGACTGTAATACCAGTATACAAAAGAGTGTTAACAATACCACTTAATTCTCAAGTTACATAATTTTAGTCATTTAATTCTGTCCCGTTGGAATGTTCGTGGCTAGAGAGACTGAAAGCACCTTAGCAGGAAAATCAAGGAACTCCCACTATGCTGATTTGCCCCCAGTGTAAATTTGAAAACCCTGATAGTAATAAGTTTTGTCAAAGCTGTGGTACATCCTTAGCTCATAAAATCTGCTCTGAATGCAGTGCCGATATAGCTTTAGATGCACAGTATTGTTATAAATGTGGTGCAGAATCTAGCACAGTTTGGTACGCGCTCATTACTCACGCAGTAGATCAGGTAGTTTCTGTTATGGCAAAAACTGCGGAATTAACCCAAAATTTAGAAAATATAGCGGACGAGAGTGGTGATTCTAGTCCGTTTTCCAAATTTGTTTTAGATTCTTATTTAGATTCTCAGCAGCGTTATCGCTTATTAGAATCTCCACAAGTGATTGGGGATTATAGAGAAGTCAAGGTTCTAGATTGCCAACCTTACGAAATATCACTGATTGGGGCCATGCTTGAGCATGAAACTAAGATCGATACAATGACAATTCCGGATCTAGCGCCAGCTTATCTAGAATTGCAGATGAAGATCCACCCAGGAATACCCAAAATTCATGATGCTTGGCAGCAAGATGATCTGCAAATAGTCTTGTTGGCAGATAGATCCAATTATCCTATGTTGCTTGATGTTTGGCAAAAAGACACAACCAGCCCGGTGGAAATTTTACATTGGTTTGATCAGATGACTCAACTTTGGGAGTTACTCGAAGCTGTGAATTGTCGCCAAAGTTTGTTGGAGTTATCAAATTTGCGGTTAGATGAAGACCAAGCTTTGGTATTACAAAAGTTATATCCTGATAATGAGAAGCTCTTAACTATTAAAAGTTTGGGCCAGATGTGGCAAACTTTGTTTAGAGAATCCCAATGCACTCAATTTGGCTGTGTGGTAGAGATATTAGAGGATATAGAATCTGGGAATATTCAAACTCTGACACAATTGCGAACTGCTTGTAGCAGAGCTAGTTCCCTCCAGAACGCTCCGCGAACGCTATCGGAGTTAGAAAAAACAGCAGAAATATTTACTCAGGAAAAACTCAATGCTTCTTCAACTATTTTGCAACTAGGTGATGAAACGGAAACCAAGACTGATGATGCCCCAACTGTGGTGCTATCCATGCAGCTAAGTAGCTTGGAATATGCAGCATCTACTGATGTTGGTCGTCAACGCAATCACAATGAAGACTATTTTTGTGTTGATAGTCAGGTTCACAAGGTAGAATTACCAAGAAATAGCACGATTACAGCACAGGGTTTATATATTCTTTGTGATGGTATGGGTGGTCATGCTGGAGGTGAAGTAGCCAGTGAATTAGCGGTGAAGACTATCCGTAAATACTTCCAAGAAACCTGGGTAAATACAGAATTACCTCGGAGGGAATGTATCCGTCATGCGGTTTATTTAGCTAATCAAGCTATTTATGAGCTTAATCAAAAAGAAGCCCGTTCCGGTATTGGTCGCATGGGTACTACTTTGGTCATGCTGTTACTTCAGGATAATCAGGCCGCAATTGCTCATGTGGGAGATAGTCGTGTTTATTGCCTGACCCGCAAGCAAGGACTAGAACAAATAACTGTAGATCATGAAGTTGGTCAACGAGAAATTGCTAGGGGGATAGAACCGAGTGTCGCTTATGGACGTGCAGATGCTTACCAACTTACCCAAGCTCTGGGTCCACGCAATGAAGATTCTCTCCATCCTGATGTGACGTTCTTTGAGATCAATGAAGATATGCTTCTGGTATTGGTATCAGATGGTTTATCAGATAATGACTGTCTAGAAACTCATTGGCAAACTCATCTTCAACCCTTATTAAGTTCTGCTAGTAACTTAGAAACGGGTATTCAAAATTTAATTGAATTGGGCAATGAACATAACGGTCATGATAATATTACAGCTATACTGGTACGGGTGAAAGTCCGCCCATCTCAGCAAAGTTGCTTATAAAATTAGTTTTTTGATCTTAAATTTTAGGTTGTATTGTGATTACTCTGACCCTATTAGAAAAAAGCACACAAACACCGCTTAAACAGTGGTGCTTTGAGGGTTCTACCGTCGTTCGCATCGGTCGGGCGGTAGATAATCACGTTATTTTGGCTGAAAATTTAGTTTCTCGGTATCATTTAGAACTGAAATTAGTTACTAATGCCGGAGGAGATGATTGGGAATTAATTAGTCACGGGACTAATGGCACTTTCCTCAATGGCTCTTTGGTGACTAAATGTATCGTTCCTGATAATTCTTTACTGCTATTAGCTCAAGGTGGTCCTCTACTCAAGGTACAGATTCAGGAATTATCTTCTCTACTTATCCAACCTTCACCGTCAGGAGATGGGGAAATTAGTCAGAAGATAACCCCAGAATACTCCAGCACTGGTTGTACTCATGAGGGGAATCATCCCCAGAATGTCTTTTGTGTTCACTGTGGTCAACCAATTTTGGTACAAAAGACTATTCGTCATTATCAGGTATTACGCACTATTGGCAAGGGTGGCATGGGTACTACCTATTTAGCTTGGGATAGTGTTGGTGAAATTACTGGTGTACCACAATTACTGGTAATCAAACAGATGAATGCTGATATGGTGAAAATTCCCAAGGCTCAAGAGTTATTCATGCGAGAAGCTAGTATTCTCAAGCATCTTAATCATGCAGGAGTTCCCAAATATTATGACTTTTTTGTGGAAGATGGTAAAAAATACTTGGCTATGGAGTTAATTCATGGACAAGATTTAGACAAACGAATTCGCTTAACTGGGCCTGTAACTCCGAAACAGGCGATCGCTTGGATGGTACAAACTTGTGATATTCTAGATTATCTTCATCACCAACAAACACCACTAATTCACAGGGATATTAAGCCGGCTAATTTAATGGTGCGTGGTGGTAATAATAGTATTGTGGTGTTGGATTTTGGTGCTGTTAAGGAAATTGGCACAAAACCAGGGACCAGAATCGGTGCTGAAGGCTTTTGCGCTCCTGAACAGGAACGGGGACAACCTCTTACCCAATCTGATTTATATGCTATTGGTCCGACGTTAATTTTTTTATTAACCGGGGAAAATCCTTTAAAATTTTATCGGCAAAGGGGACGGAATTTTCGGTTTGAGGTTAAAGGTATTCCCACAATCACTGATCAATTAAGACAGGTAATTGAGTGTGTGACAGAACCTTTACCACGCGATCGCTATCATACTGCAAAAGATTTGGCTCAAGCATTAAGATCAGTCAGCAGTTAGCAAAATCTGGTGAGCGGTTAACTTCAATTCAGGAAAAATCCGGGAAATTATTGGCTCATTGTCTCTAAATTGGTTAATTTCATACTCATCACCAATTAGAGAACAAACTGATATGGTAGGTTGTTTTGGTTCACCAACGAATTTACCAGCACCAAAAGGTTGATAATCAACAATCCAGTATTCTTTAATTCCCATTTCTTCATAATCACCAAATAGAACGAAAGGCACGGAAGCCACTTGGCAATAGATGCGTGGAGGAAGTGCCAACGGCGTTCGCGGAGCGTGCCGGAGGCTCTATTTATTCGCGGTGACATGATAGAATTAATTAGCAAGTAGGAATAACCATCAGCGCAAAGAAGTGTTTTATTAAGGAGAAACCCCTGATTTATCTCGTCTCGGCATAGCTGTAGCCTGGGTAAACAAGCAATGGTAAATCATGGAGCGTTTAACATTAAAAATTGATGGACTCACAAAAGCAGCAAAAAAAAATCAAAAGTAAGCGCAATTGCAATACCTGTCGTACTGGTAGTTGCCTTGAGCGTCTAGGAGGATAATTGACTATCCTTTTTAAGCAGGTCTTAAAGAATCTGCGTGTCTTTAGACCGCAGAGTGTCAATATATTTTCTATAGTCATCAACTCGCCAATTGCTACTCACCACTTCGATGATTAATGGTACAGAATCACCTTGAGTTACCGTTGCTGTTTTTTCCCACAGGGCTTCATTGACTAGGTTTGTGGGATTTATCAACAAAACATCTAGACAATAGGCTGATTGCCTTGTTTGCGGTTTAACTAATGCCTGTTTGGGAATAAAATAGGGAAGATTTAAGCGGCGGCACTCTATAGCTAATTCTATAGTTAAAAATCCAGTTCTGCTTTCGTGTTTTCCTAATGGCGGATTCATCTCAATAATTTCCCCGTCTCTGCATTTAATCTCATAAAATTGTAGTTTTCCGTAGTCAAACGTAGCTATATCCGTCACTACAATGAACCTTAGTAATATCCTTCATTGTTGAAAATTCAACTCTAAAACCATTGATAACAATCTCACATCCGTTTTTTGTGGGAGTTTTAACACGACTTACATACTTTCCAGAAGTTATGTTTTTACGATCTTTGTGCAAAGTAGCCTTAACAAAATCTCCTGTAGAAACATGAGTGAATATTTTTTTAGGCTCAGTGCAAGGAAAACCAAATTTATTGATCCTACAGAATCTTCTGCAACTATGCCCCGTGCTTTTTACTGTTAAAATTTTTGTTGTCAGTATTTTGAGAGTTTCAACTTTTCCTACACAAGCAGCATCAATCCAATGAGTTTTAGGCAATCCTAAACGAGTTCTATTAAACTTAGTTAAACCTCCTGAACCTGTTGTTATAGGTAATCCAGTTTCTTTTAACTTATTAAATAAAGCCCATCTCGTTGAATTTACAGCAGACGCATCTTTTAGTGTCCGCTTGGCTTGGGATAAAATTTGCTTCAACAACTCAGGCTTTTTTGCTAAAAACTTCTCAATATCTTGAGTACCTTTTTTGATATTGCATTTTTCACAAGCTAGACACAAATTAGAAATTCTATTAGTTCCTCCTTTGGCTTTTGGTTTAATATGCTCAACTTGTAAAGGGACATTTTCAGCAGTACAGTATGCACATTTTCTATTCCATTTATTCAAAAGATATTCACGGACTTCATACCCTTGTAACTCTCCTTTGTTGATACTCAAAGCCTGATATCTCCGGGTTTTCTAACTGCTGTAGGTCAAACCTAGCAAGCTCTTGAACTATGTCAGTTATTGGGGCAAAATTACATAATCTTTTGACCCAAGTGTTAATAGTTAAAACTCTATGGCTTAAAGAAGGTGCTAACCAACCTTGAGGTTTAGTGCGGTTAAGAAATCTAGCTTGACGATAACGAGTATGTCTAGAACGTCTTCCTCGCCTTACTCCTTTTCGAGTTTCTAGGCTTTCTTTAATAGCTAAACCTCTGTGTTGTAATTCCATACCCCAGATGACTTTATTATTTTGAACTAACGCAAAACCTGTAGTTTTACTCCCTGGATCTATTTTTAATTCAATCGGTTGAGTTGGAACTTCAGATTTAGGTTCTTTCAAAATTATGGTAAATGGAAATCTTCTAAATACAGCAGCTTTTTGTTGATTTAATAAAAAACGTGCATCTCCTGGATGAATTGGAGTAAGTGGTTTTTTGTTGGTATCAAGAACTAGAACAAAATTAGACATTTAAATTTCACCTTTTCAGGGTAATGTTTGCTTCAACCTTGTTATCTGAGCTTGTTATGCTAAATACACTATCCTTGCGGATTGTTTAATAAGTAGCAACATGGCAGGGGACTAGCGAATCCCAAGGTGTTATGACCTAGATAACGTTTACCCATTCGACTACGCTCAGGGTGGTTTGGTTCACATAAACTACAGATTACTCCGTTTATTTATGCTCTCATGCAGTTCATAAAATCCGCCTTCTGGTTTCCATTTAATAAACTCTTCAAAGGTTACTAACTGGGTTTTAGGTAAGGTTTGAACCATAATTTACCTACCTTGATAAAAATGCTATGTTAAGATACTGAATCCCAGATCAATATTGTGCTAAATCTATAATAGAATCTCGGCGGAATTACACCTACCATAAAAACAAGGATTAAGCACCATCCTTGTTATAGGTAGAGGTAGGCGTATTTACATCAAGCTATGTTAGATATAGCCGATCTAATTTAGATGTTTAATCGTCGTCCCACTTTTCTACTGCTAATAAATCACCAATTGGATCTTGAGTGCTAAATCCAAAGTCTAGCAATTCTTGTTTCCAATGTTGCCATTCATCGCCATAGAGTAAGGCAATTTTCCAAATCCTATCATTGGGTTTGATAATATTGGATTCTACGAGTGATTGCACGTTGCGCTGCAATTTCACCATTGGGTGAATTACTTGCTGAATCATAAACTCGGTGTATTTCAGATTTTTGTGTGTAAATTCTTGATCAAAACAGCTTTCCGGTTGCAATTATTACCTGCGCGTAGAGCAATTATGGTTTGGCAAAGCTAGTTCCAACTTTTCCACTATACCATAACTAACAAGAGTAAGTTGCTTGGGAATTCGGTTTTGTCCGGTAATCACTACTACTAACCGCTATTTAGGCTGAAAAGTGGTGGCAATATCCAGTCTACAAGGTTTTTAGGCTTGCCATCGCCATGATAACGCAAGTAGAGAAAATTGACACGAATTTCTCAATTTTAATTGTGGGATGAATGTAAATAGGTAATTGTTTTCCCCGAATTGAAGGAGTTGCGCTGCTAGTCTAGCCTAATTAGGGAACAAATCTACCTTTAGACCTGCAACCCGTTTTTATTCACTGAAGGGGAAGAATGGATAGATAAGTTGGAATGGATTCCATTTTAAGATAAAAGCGATTCCTAGGTCACGCTAGTTCCCTCCGGGACGCAATGCGTTCGCTATCGCATCTCCTCAACCTCCCAAACAGCGAACTGACAAGTCAGCACTTACGCTATCGCATTCCTTCAACTTACCAGAATCCTTTTTTTTACGAACCACTCCAGACACGGAGAATACAGAGTATTTGCAAATTGTTAAAAAAGTGGTATGATTGATTAGTAAGATGAATAAGTCATACATAATGATGAAAGTCACAATTACTTTAGAAGAAGACATTCTCAGATTTATTGATCAACAAGCAAAAGGTAATCGTAGTGCCTATATCAATGCACTATTAGCAGAACAAAGACGCAAAATTTTAGAAGCAGAAATAATTGCTGCACTCCAAGAAGATGCAAAAGATTTAGAATATCAAAATGAGATTTCTGCTTGGGATAATGTAGCTGGAGATGGTATTAATGCCAGAGGGTAATTTAACTTATAAACGGGGTGAAATTCGCTGGGTAAATCTTGATCCAACGGTGGGAGCAGAAGCACAAAAAATCCGTGCTTGTTTGATAGTTCAAAATGATATTATGAATCAATATGGATTATTAACAATTGTGATGCCATTTCGACCAGGAAGTAAGCAAGCTCCCTATATTGTCAATATCAAAGCAACAGCAACTAATGGATTAGATAAAGATCGTTTTATTGATGTTGCTCAAATTCGTTCTGTTGATTATCGTCGGGTTTTAGGGTTGGTGGGGATTTTAGAACCCACATTCCGCACTTCAAAAAGTAGCACAAGTAAACTACATTGACGGTCAATTAAAATTTATGATTTTAACAATTAGGTATCAATGTAAAACAAAATTATGGATACACAAAGTAGAGCTTT